>DATIDX010000001.1:0-11773 GCA_035456025.1 Cellvibrio sp.
CGCGCATCGCTGTTCCGCAAGGAGAGCCGCTGGGGGTTGTATCACTACCGGGTGGATTATCCCAAACGCAATGACAACGAATGGTTTTACCACTGCCATTTAAAGAAAGATGAACACGGCAATATGGTGAGTTTCAAACGCGAAGTGGAACCCTATTTGATTCCGCTCAATGCGCAAGAAGAAGTCGCCTACCAGGGTTTGCGTTTAAAAGTTGCCAACAGCTAGGAGAAATTCAATGGCACAGCAACAACAGAATATTTTTTTCCGCAGCAATGCACCGGTAACCGTTGATGAAGACAAGTGTATCGCCCACAAAGGTTGCACCGTCTGTGTAGATGTTTGCCCGATGGACTTGTTGGCGATTCACCCGGAAACCAACAAAGCCTTTATGCAATTTGATGAGTGCTGGTATTGCATGCCCTGCGAAACCGATTGCCCGACCGGCGCCGTAAAAGTGGAAATTCCTTATTTGCTGCGCTGATGTTGAGAAGCTGATTTTTAATTTTTATTTTGCTACCCGGGTTTACCGCCGGATGCCGACAAACAATACCTCTCGTTGCCTACCTCCACCCGAGGCGAAAACGATAACCACCTGGATACCAGAGAGGAACGATTATGCGTTTTACCAACCGATTAGCCTTGGCCATTTCATTTGCGGCCACATTTACCCTTGCCAGCATCAGCGCAAGCGCGGAAACCATTCGTATTGCATTGGGCACACAAGATACAACCATCAATTGCGCAACCGGTGGTTTGTTGATTCGCGAATTAAAGTTATTGGAAAAATATTTGCCTAAGGACGGCAAATACAAAGATGCAAAATATGAAATTGAGTGGAAAAACTTTACCAGCGGCGCGCCCCTGACTAATGAAATGGTTGCCGGAAAACTGGACTTCGGTGCAATGGCCGACTTCCCCGGTTCATTCAATGGCGTTGCACATGAAGCGGCTGGCAAGCGCAGTATTTTTATCAGCGTGTTATCGGGCAGCATTAAAGGCAGCGGTAATGGGATTGTTGTACCAGCCGCGTCACCCGTGCAGTCGCTCGCTGAATTAAAAGGCAAAACTATTTCGGTGCCTTTTGCGTCTACCTCCCACGGAATGTTATTGCGCGCGGTTAAAGCACAAGGATGGGACCCGGAAAAAGATGTGCGCATTATCGCGCAAGCACCTGAAATTGCAGGTTCGGCATTAAAGAGTAATCGCATTGATGCGCACGCCGATTTTGTGCCCTTCGCCGAATTGTTTCCAAACCGGGGTTTCGCGCGCAAAATTTATGACGGTTCACAAGCTAACGCACCGACTTATCACGGTACCTTGGTCGACGAAACCTACGCAAAAAAATACCCTGAAATTGTCGTGGCCTATTTGCGCGCAGCAATTGAAGCGGATCGTTTATTTGCCGCCGAGCCGGAAAAGTACAGTGAGCTGATTGAAAAAGTGACTGGCATCGAAGCGGAAGTTAATTATTTATTCCATGGACCACTTGGTCTGCAAACCCGCGATCTCACCTGGAAGCCTGAATATCGCCAGGCGACAGCAACCGCTATAGATACATTAAAACTGCTCAAGAAAACCGATCAGGGTTTAAACACTGACAAGTTCATCAACGATACGTACTTGCGCGAAGCCTTTAAACAGTCCGGTCGCGATTATGCTGCAGCCTTAAAAGATTATTCACCGCTGCCATTAAACGCGAAAGACGCAGCTACAGGTAAACCCATTACCGATTTCAAACACCTCGCACAAATCTGGGTACGCGGTGAGCCACTGGTACGTCACTATGCATCATTTAAAGATGCCTTGGCTGAACTGCAAAAACTGGAAGAAGCCGGTACCGATATTCGCGCGATCTATGCACAAGCATCGGATAGCGGAATTAAATTGCTCGCCAACCAAGCCTGGTTTGTGCAAAACAGCAGCGGCCAATTGGATGCATTCCTGTTGAAAGAGCAAGCTGAAACTTTCGCCAAACAACAGGGCGGCAAAGCGCTGGCATTCAGTGCGCTGCGCGAGCAAACCATAGCGTCACGTTGAGATAATGAATATGGCCAGTTTAAAAAAGACCAATAAATTGCATCCGCGCATCACTACTGCAAGCATGCAATTAGGTTCAGTCATCGCCTGTGTGTTGCTTTGGCATTTGGTGTCTACATGGCGAATTGATTTGGGCGTAATCACATTTTCCAATGTACCCACACCAAAGGCAGTGATCAATGCTATTTGGCAATTGCTGCAATCCAACGCTCTGCTGCCTCACTTGGGCAGCAGCCTTGCGCGGGTTTTTACTGGCTACTCAATGGCGGCGATTGTCGGCGTAAGCCTGGGATTGGTTATAGGGCGCTCGCGCAAAGTAGAAAACTGGCTGATGCCGCCGCTGGAATTATTGCGCCCTATTCCCGCAGTGGCCTGGATTCCATTGGCGATATTGATGTTCCCCTCATCGGAAGCCTCAATGATTTTTATCACCTTTACCGGTGCACTGTTTCCAATTTTATTAAATACGATTCACGGTGTTGAAGCCGTTGACCCACGTTTAATTGCATCCTCACGCAGCTTGGGCGCATCACCGCGTGCAATTTTGCGCGAAGTTGTGTTGCCTGGAGCACTGCCGAGTATTTTTACCGGCCTTTCCATTGGCATGGGCACTTCCTGGTTTTGCTTAGTGACGGCGGAAATGATTTCCGGGCAATGGGGAATCGGTTATTACACCTGGTCGTCTTACGTGATTCAAAATTACGCCGATATTATCGTTGGAATGTTGTTAATTGGTTTGTTGGGTATGGGTAGCAGCTGGTTGATAAAATGTATCGGTGATTGCTTAACACCCTGGTATCGACTGCAAGGAAAATCATGATGACTATTTATGAAAATCAATCGACAAAAAATAGCACGCGCAGTCCTGCGGTCGCGCTGGGCGAAATTAATGCCCAGCAATTATCGATTCGCCTCGGTACAGGTGCGAGCGAATTTGAAGCTGTGCAGTCGGTGGATTTTAATATAAAACCCGGTGAATTCGTGTGCTTGCTTGGGCCGTCTGGCTGCGGAAAATCTACGCTTCTGGGGGCACTCGCCGGGCATATTATTCCTGCAAAGGGCTTACTCGAAGTGGATGGGCGAACAATTGATGGCCCTTCGCAAGAACATGGCATGGTGTTCCAGCATCACACCTTATTTCCCTGGCTGAATGTGATAGACAACGTGGCTTTCGGATTGAAAATGCGCGGCGAGAATAAAGCCGAACGTCATACGCAAGCACTGGAAATGTTGCGCCAAGTTGGATTGCAGGATGTAGCTACACGCTGGCCAAGCCAACTTTCCGGTGGTATGCAACAGCGTGTGGAAATTGCACGCGTATTAATTAATAAACCGCGTTTGTTATTGATGGACGAACCTTTCGGCGCGCTAGATGCACAAACGCGTTTGAAAATGCAGCAACTCTTACTCGATATCTGGGGGCGCATTCGCACTACTTTGGTATTTGTTACGCACGACATTGATGAGGCACTGTTTCTCGCTGATCGTATTTTAGTGATGAGCCCGCGCCCGGGTCGCATTATCGAAAATCTACCGGTTAATTTTGCGCGACCACGCAATACAGAATTGGTTACCACTCCGGAGTTTATGTTACTCAAACGTCATTGCCTGGATTTACTCAGCCACGAAGAAGGCCGTCCACTACCGCGGCTCTCTCCGCTAGGTTTACCGCCTGAAAAAAAGATTGCAGTTTGATCTTGTAAAAATCTCCCGCTTCCGAGAAGAATTGAAATATGACAACGCAGCCTTTTACCGATAACCCCGATATTTTAGCTTTGCAAGCGCGCTTGCAAGATAGCGATGCCAGCACCCGTCGTATCGCACTAATTGAATTGGCAGACCTGGAAGATCCTGATGCGCTGCCATGGTTAACTCTGGCATTAACCAACGACGCAAACGCCGATGTACGCCGCGAAGCAGCGCGTTTGCTGGAGGGCTGGGAAGAAGCCGATGTAGTTGAGGCATTAAGCAACGCATTAACGGATACCGATGAATCAGTAAGCGAAGTTGCCGCCCAGAGTTTAAGCCAGTTAAAAACCACCGAACTCGGCCACATCATTTTGCGCTGGGTAAAACACGAAAATGCGCAAGTGCGTAAACATGCATGGCACGCGCTGCGTGAATTGCGTTTACCGGCATCAGCACCGGATGCACTCGCCGCCTTAGCCGATGCCGATGCCAATGTGCGCCGTGAAGCCGTAGGCGTATTAGGCTGGTTGAAACATACAGACGCGCTACCGGAACTTGCTCGCCTCGCGAGTAACGACAGCGCCACTGAAGTCCGCCGTGCTGCTACCGGTGCATTAGGCTTGGCAAATAACGAAAGTGTTTTGCCTGCACTGCGCAGCGCACTCAGTGATACGGAATGGCAAGTGCGCGAGGAAGCCGCGAGCACACTGGGAAAATTACGCTTATCGGCCAGTGGCGATTATTTAATTAATGCACTTGCAGATTCCTATTGGCAAGTACGTTTGCAAGCCGTGCGCGCTTTAGGGAAAGTCCGTTTTGTTCCAGCAACAAATTCGCTACTCGAATTGCTCAGCCATAGCATTAGCAACCTGCGTAAAGAAACCGCTTTGGCATTGGGTGAACTAGGTAATCCTGCCGCCCTACCCGCATTACACAACGCGGAAAACGATAGCGACCCTGAAGTGCGCAAAGCTGTTCGAATTGCATTGGCCCAATTGCAACAAATCTAAGGCCAGAATATGAACCAGAATGCTCCCCTATCCCTCAACAATTCGCAAACACTGCAACAACTCGTTGTTAATTGGCCAGACAAGATGACACAAACATTTAGCCACCAAGGTTTACGCGGTGCCTGCCCCTGCGCGAAATGCCGCGCCGCGCGTATTATGGGAAAAATTTCACTGGTCGATGAGGATATAAAAGTAGTCGCGCTGAATTCCATGGGCTATGGAATTCAAATGGTATTTAGTGACGGACACGACCGGGGAATTTATCCGTGGGTTTATCTGCGAGAGCTAGGCTGTATTAACCAGGGGGCTCAAAAAAAGCAGTCTCCAGAAATAGATTTCAAATAATTAAGACGGCCAAACCGTCTTAATTAAACATGTTAAAACACTTAACCATTCAACCGCGAACTGCTTTTTCGATAGTCGCTATATCGATTTTACTCATAGTCATCATTGCATCAAATGCGCGTTTAGCGACCGCAGGATCAGGATTGTTTACTGCCTGGACTAATACGGCCGGTGTGATTTGCCAGGAAACACCCCACTTATCCTTACACCAGCCACACTCACTCGCTTGCCCGCCATTATTAATGATGGCGTTCCAGTAGTGATCTGTTTCCGCCTGGTCTTTGGTTGAGACCTGAAATGAAAAAGCTTCGCAGTGTTTGAATACCGGGCCGCCATTCAAACCGATGCAGGGAATTCCCAGCAGGGTAAAATCGACTGTTAATACATCGCCTTGTTTGCCAGATGGATAATCGCCCGGTGCCAAATGCACCGCGCTTACGAAGGACTCGGGAAAAGTTTCGGCATAAAATCGCGCAGCTTCTTCTGCGTCATTGTCGTACCAAAGACAAATCGTATTTTTTGCTGGGCTGGCCACCTCACACCTCCATTAAGGATGCCGCTTGTGCGGCTGGACTCTGCTTGATCGGGATAAACTTAATCCGGAATTTCCGGTTCCACTAATTTCGCCAGAAACTCCAGTGACTCCTGCCAACCAAGGTAACACGCCTCTGTCGGTATAACTTCCGGAATCCCCTCTTGTTTAATTCTGATTTCCACACCGCAAGAAACAGGAGTTAACTCCACAGTCGTGCGCATTTCACCGGGCAAGCCAGGTGCATCAAACTTAGCAGTGTAGGACAGACGTTTATGCGGTGTGAGTTCCACATAAGTGCCACCAAACGAATGGCTATTGCCAGTGGTAAAGTTGGTAAATGACATTTGGTAAGTACCACCGACTTTTGCATCCAAATGATGGACTTTGGCAGTAAAACCACAGGGTGGAAGCCATCTGGCGAAGGCATCGGCGTCGGTAAAGGCTTTATAGACTTTTTCTGGTGTTGTACGGAAAACTCGGTGGAAATGTACGCTGTTAGTTGTCATCAAAAATCTCCTGCTTCAACGAGGCTCTTTAATAGTCATAACAATGGTACTAAATGGTCGTTATGGCAAATCACTTTTCGACAAGATGTGAGGATTTATTTTAACAGACGCCAGATCAGAGCTTACTCTGCTGGCTGTTTATTATTGATTGCCAAACTTGCAAAAAAACTGCGGGAAAATTCCGGGGGACTATTGGCAGGAACATTTACTGCTCCAGCGGCAAATGTTTTACTAGATGCACTTAGCGCAAATTTTTTTCAAATTCATTTTATCAAGCCTGCTCGTTTCGCCAACGCTCCGTCTCCTCCTTGATAAAATAACTCACCAAATCTGAATACAATTTTTCAATCACATCCGGATTTAATCCCTGCTCCTGCGCCCATTCACGGCGTTGCGATAGCATTGCCTTGACGCGCTCGGGAGCACGCACAGCAGTTTCCGATATTTTGAATTTGGCAGCCGCCTGTACATATTGGTAACGTTTGCCAATAAGTTGAATGATCGCATTATCCAGCAAATCAATTTCGTTGCGGATATCAGCCATACCGGCGCAATCTTGCGGTGAAAGTGTATTTTTAATTTCCATGCTAAAACCTTATTGGATTTTTTTAGATGCATTAACCGGACTAGCTCGTCCGGATTCTTGATTGAAATCGTGAAGGTAGCGACAGCGAAAAGAGCGGAAAAAATCAATCGAAGTGGTATTTGACTTCCAGGCCATAGGTACGCGGCATTGTGTACATACCGCGCGGCACACTGAGAAAAGAGACCGAGCGCTGCCGAAGGTCGGCTTCATCGGTCATATTTTTGACCCAGAGCGAAACATCCCAATTACTCTCTATGAGCAAACCCAACCGGGCGTTAGCCACCTGGCGATTGGCGATCGCATTTTCCGGGGTATTATTTGGGTTTGAAAAATAATCGCCGGTGTAGCCATAGTCGATATGTCCATACAGCTCCAAACGCGTTAACACCGGCTGGGTGTAATCCAAAGCTACATAGTAAGTTCGCTCGGGCGCGTACGGCAGATAATTGTCATCGTAGTCCACACCCACCCCACCACCATCTTTGAACTCATCAAACCTTGCCTGGGTGAAGGCAGCATTGAAGCTGGCGCTAAGGCGGTCAGTGACTATCGCGTTGATATCCAGCTCAACACCCTGGCTGGTCACTTTGCCTGCATTGGTCAATGACAGAACCGTGCCTGCCGACTGGGTAGGAACAAACTGGAATACCTGGAAGTCATCAAATTTGGTGACAAACCCGGATGCATTGAGCGTGAGCCTGTCGTCAAGCAGCGTCGATTTTGCACCCACTTCATAATTGATCGCATATTCAGGATCAAATTGGAAATGCTCCAGTGTAGTGATGAAGTCGGCGTTCCAGCCCCCACTTTTATATCCCCGCCCTACACTGGTGTAAAAAAGGATGTCCGGCGTCAGCTGGAAGTTAATCCCTACTTTAGGTAGCGGTTCGGTAAATGTCTTGGTGTCCTGCAAATGATCGACATCAATAAACCAACCGGTAGAATCAATGCTGGAATAGTCGATATTTTTTTCTTCATGTACATAGCGAATGCCCGCAGTCAGGCTCCAACGGGGAGCGAAGTAGTAATTGCCATGTATGTACAAGGAGGCCGATTGCACCTCTGCCTCAGCCGGTGTTTGCACTGAGCTACTGGGCGCAGGTTTGAGCAAAGGGCCGGTGATGGCGCTACGCTGGGTAGAAATATCCTGGTCTAAAAAATAAACCCCCACTACATAATCCACCTTTTCGCCTTTGGGCGATGCCAACCTTAACTCCTGGCTGAATTGATCACTCTTTTCGTCAAACACGCTGACCGCCATATTCAGAGGCGAGTAATCTTCTTCACTTAGCTCACTGAATTCATTGGCGCGAATACCAGTGATTGATGTCCAACGATAATTTTTTGGCGTTTCATAGGAGGCTTCAACACTAGCGCCCTGCAATCGGCGTTGCTCAAACTCATCAGCATCGTGTGCCACAACAAATGGCTCCGGAGCCAATGCATAACCTTTAAAGTTGCCATTGCCCAAAGCTTCGGCATTAGTTGATTTATCATCATCGTTCAGATAATCAAAGCCGACATCCAGGGTCAGGTTTTCAACTCCCAGATAACGCAACTTGAGCTTTGCCACATCGCGGTTGATTCCTTGCAAATCCCGATCAAGCGTGATGTTTTCTATATAGCCATCCTGCTCGGTTGTACCCAGCAATAGACTCACAAAAAAATCACTGGTAATGGGCAGATTAATTTTCCCGGTGAACGAATTGAGATTGTAGTTACCAACATTGCCGAGCCATTCGCCTTTGAACTCATCTTCCGGTTTTTGCGTGACTATATTAATAGCCCCCGCCAAGGCGTTAGTCCCGGCAAGGGTTCCCTGGGGCCCGCGTAAAACTTCAACTTGGGTAACATCCAACAAGCTTTGGTCAAAACTGGACGAGCGCCCCGTCAATACGCCATCAATATAAACAGCGACGCGCGCATCAGTGCCTATGTTGCGTGAATAGTCCCCCACTCCTCTTATGGCGATTTCACCACGGGTGTTTCTATCACCACGACCGAAATTAATGTTGGGAATGGCTGTCTCCATTTCCGTTAAGGAATTGGCTCCAATCTGTGTGATAAATTTTTCACTGTAGGTTCCAATAGCGATAGGAATCGATTGGACACCCTCCTCCCGCATCTGCGCAGTGACAACAATCTCTTGTATCACTGGGCCCTTAGTGCCTTGTGACCAAACTGTTGTGCTGTAACCCGCGACAAAAAACAATCCGGCTAAATTGACAACTTGCGGAGACAGGATTTTTTTTATAATTATTCCCATGAAGTTGGCTCTTGGCAAAAGAAGTGATGGATTACGAAACTAGGCGTTGCGCGAATAATTTCGCAATAAATTTTGCAAACCTGCAAGGGTCAGCGGCTTCTCAAGAAAATCATTAAAACCCCGGGCAAGCAATCCAGAGCGATTCGCACCGATCGGCAAACTGGTTAAACCTACGATGATAGTTTCGTCGCTAATAATGCCCCGCAACGCAATCGTTGCTTGCTCGCCATTCATCTTCGGCATATGTAAATCCATCAGGATCAAATCATACTCTTTCGACTCGCACCTATTGATTGCCTCCAAGCCATTTTTCGCAAAGTCGACTGAGTAATGCGGTGTTAATAGGCTTTCCGCAATATCTCTATGGATGGCTTCGTCATCAACCAATAAAACTGTCTTAATGGGAACTGACCTAACTGGTGCACCTGCAAAAATACCGGTGTTTCCATCTGGTATTCGAACCCCTGCATCGTCTGCAGATGTCTTAATGCTGAAATTACCGAACTGGTATTGCATGGAAGCTGACAGCACATTTATTTTCTTTTGGACTATCGCCAAATTCGACGCCATGATTTCCGGTGAATGGACCAGAGCTTCAATTAATTTCTCATCTGTCGGCAACAAATGGCTCATTTCCGGCGACTTGGCAACTGCCCGAACCAGATCAGGCAGGTATCTGGCTAACAGCTCCGCTTTCATTTTTGCAACTACCAATGGAGTCGCAATGTCATGAAAGAGCGTTGCAGCATTTTCCGCCCCAACTTGTTCATTTGTGTCATCTGCCATCTGAATCGACTCCAGTTTTTCCACCAGCTTTATCTATTAGCAATGTGAATATTGCAATTTTTTGTAATTAGCGGCGCTTAATCACCGGCGAGGTCAATGGAGAAAATCCAAATAGCCAACCAAGTCGCACCATTCAACCACTTACTTGTTTACTTTTAAAGTGTTGTTTTAGATCGCATATTTTTTGAGCATAATGGACTTGGGCGCCAACTTGACAGTTTCACCGGCGACTAGTGCGCGCTTGTGGCACATAAAGCATCTTGGCGCAATTTTTCCATTATTCATTCCTTCCAGGCCAAATCAAAACACAATAGAAGAGGTTACACATGTTAAATACCGCCCTTAAAACGCAAGAAAACCGTAGCAGCGATTATTACAGCGTCATTGCCAAAGGCCCTATGTTAGACAGGGTGTATTCTATGCGTTACAAGAGCTATAGTGCTGAAGGTTACATTGAAGAAAATTCTTCTTTAAAGTTTATTGATGAGTATGATGACAAACCAAACAGCACTTGTTTTCTAGCCTATCATCGCCATCAGGTGATTGGGTCTATAAGAGCGTGTGTATACGAGCCAAATAAAGGGCTGAGTATCCCTATAATGGATTGTTTTGAAAAAGAAATACGTAATGCTATTGGCTATGATGGTATATTTTTAGAGCCAAATAAATTTGTCATAGACCCACTGTTCCAACGAAAAGGTGGCATTCACGCAAGATTTCTTCTTTTGGGCACCGCCGTTGAACAAGCTGTAAAAAAAGAAGCTAGTAACATAGTAGTGGCAGTTCGTACTGAACATATTAAATTCTATCAAATGTTTGGTGGCAAGCTCGCTTCGGAAGAAAAATCGTACCCGCACCTCAACTTTAAAACAGTACTGATGATATGTGCTGATGTTAAAAAGTGCAGGGACTTTATCAAGAGTAAAGTGGAAGTTATACAAAAGAATGATCCAGTACTTAGTTACGGCACTATTTGACCTCGGTTTAGCGGGACTGGCCTTCTCAAAGAAGGACAATCCCGCGGCTAAAGCATTGGCGTTCTTATTACTGTCATTGAGCGTTTGGCTGCTAGAGCTTTTCTTTTTAACAACAATTACAAATCCTGTATTACTAAACATCATCTTCCATGTTACTCGTGGCGGTATGTTCCTTATTCCTCTTGGATTTGCATTACTTACCTGGCGTTTAGTAGGGAGTCGCTCAAGAAAGTTCAAAAATATCTTTATTGTATTTGGAGGCTTTTTTAGCGTTGCTTTATGGTTATGCAACATGTTTATCGCCCCCTCCGTATTAAAGGAAACTGAAAGCGGATACCTACCTGAACTAGATGTGATCTACTACACATTTATCGGCTATTTAATTTGGTGCTTCGCAGGGTCTATTTTTTTGGTCTGCATCTCATACAAATCATCTTCAAGCAGAGAAAAACAGCGCCTTAAATGGTTGCTCATCACGCTACTTGTAAGTTTCAGCTGCGGATTAATAGTTCTATTTTCAATGCCCACCGGATTGGAGTTTTATTTATCCAAATTTGTCGGGGTAATTACGAATGTAGTTTTCGTCTCTTTGTTATTTTATTCGACGATCCAACATAACTTAATGGATGTAAGGTCGGCGCTGAGCGTCGGGTTAACGAAAGTAATACTCTTAGCTTCGTTCATTTGGTTATATTTTTTTGTTACATCGATTGTCGGTGATCACACGCAATCTTTCGGCGGTGTATTAACACTATTGATTTTCCTTGTCGTAATGCTAGAAGCCTACCCACGACTACTGAAATGGATTCTGCCTAACGCAAAGAAAATTCTTGTAAAACACGGGTATGATTTCGATCAAGTAAAATTAGAGATGGAAAATGAGCTACGAAATTCAATCAGCTTTTCCATGATGCTTGAGGTGCTAGATCACCTTCTGATAAAAACACTTAAATTAAACAATTATCAATTATTGATGGTTCAACACGATTTAGACGTAATCTCGGACAGTGGAGATCGAATTAACAGCCTTGCCACG
>DATIDX010000002.1:0-19634 GCA_035456025.1 Cellvibrio sp.
AATTCCCCCAAGCTGGTAGCGGGAATTGCCCCTTGCTCATGCAGGCGGATGCAGAGCTTGTTGAAGCGCAGGATCTCGCCCAGCAACCGCCAATGGCGTGGGTTTACCAGGTTGCGCCGCTGCGCAAACAGCCCATTCAAAGAGGTGCCCGCATACTCATAGCCGGTAGCCTCATTGGTCACGCTAAAGCCCATACTGGTTTTCTGGTAGTCCACCTTGAGCTTGGCCAGCAGTTTCAGGAAATGGGGATAGGTGCGGTCGTTAAACACGATAAAACCGGTATCCACGTCGTACTGTCCCTGGGGTGTCGCGACGGTTTTAGTAGCGGTATGCCCACCCAGGGTCGGACCCGCCTCAAAAACCTCTACATGGTGCGACTCAGCCAGGAGATGGGCGCAGGACAAACCGCTAATGCCCGCGCCGATCACCGCTATTTTTTTACGCCCTTCCGCCGCCATCATTGTTGACCCACTTGCTGTTTAATGTGGCGAATGATGCCGCCCAGCAGCGGCACCTGCTCGTACAGCATTGCCCCCGCGTCGTAATAATCGCGGTGGTAGTACACCTTTTCGGCAAACCGCAAATGGGATGAACCCGCCAGGCTCAGCGGCTTGCCGCCGGCCAACTTTCGATGGCGATAATGCATGGTCCACAGGAGTACCGCCTCGCCCTGTTCGAGTTGCTCCAGGGAGCGATGGAATTCAAACCGGCATTCATCCAAGCCGTTCATGGTCGCGGCAAAATAGCCGCGCATTGCAGCTATGCCACTCAATGTATGGAGCGGATCGACAAACTGGATGTTGTCGGCGTAGACCTCCGTCAGCTTGTCCAGTATTGCCGGGTCAAACTGTAGATAAAGCTCGCGCACGGCTTGGGGCAAGTTGATCGTCATCTATTACTCCTTACAAACCCGCCTTTGCTAGAGAGCAACAAAGGCGCGGTTACTCGATTATTTGGTTGTCTATTAGCTCGTCATCTACTCGACTATTCGACCTGCTCGACCAGCCTAACCCGCCTGCCTGAGTTAACAGGCAGGCGATCTAACAAGATTAGCTAAGGAGCCAATCCATCCAACCCAATTACGCCCAGCGGCGTAGTCAAACTGACGCCATCGCGGGCGACTGCCGTATACACCATGCCATTGGCGAAGGCGAGCGTGGCTTTAATCGCCTCGGTTTTGGTGCCGGTCGGGGTGATGATCACATCGTAACTACCCGCCGCGAGCGATACATAACCTGTCTCTGCTTTAAAAGGCACGTTGCTGAATGCAGGCGTGGCGTTAGCGATGGATGTGCCCGCCGCAACGACATAGATATCCACATTAGCTGCCAGGGTCGATGCATGCACCAGGCGCACTTTCGCTTCGGTAGCTACCTTGCGGTTGTTATCGGTCAGCAGCAGCGGCTCGATAGTCGCAAGCGAACCCAGCGCCAGCAGTGTGTAGTCAGTGCCGTTAGCCAAGGGGACATCGGCATTGATCACCACTGGCGTGCTAGTACCGGTGGGCACCACTTTGAAGTTGTAGGTGGCCGCAGGCAAGTTCAGGTAGTTGGTACTCGCGGGAAACGCGAGGTTGCTGACTGCCGGTGTTGCGCCGTTATTAGCGAGTACATCTACCGCTGGGGCATCGGCCGACGCATGGACAACACGCAACCTTGCACCCGCAGCAGCATCACTCAGCACGGCGGTGTTCGCACCATCCAGCACCACCAATTGAATGGGCGACGCACCAGTACCCACATTTGGCACAGCCCCAATCAACAGGTCTTTACCGCTGCTGAGGCCGACCGAGCCAGAGTCAAATACCAGGGTGTTATCAGGCAGGGTCACACGGATGCGATAAGTGCCGGCCGGCACTTCTACCGGGCCAAGGGTTTGTTTGAAGGAGAAACTACCCAGGGAAGTTGCATCAGAGATCGCATCGCCAGGTGCTGTCACATGCACTTTCACAGCGGGCGCGGCCGCCGCCAGATGCGCAACACGAACGCGCACATTATTGGCATTGGCGAGTTTGCCCATATCGCTGAGCACAACTGGCTCGATATTGGCGACCGAATTGACCGCAATCACGTCGTAGCGGGTATTGCGCTCCAGCGCCAAGTCCACCGGGCCGATGACCACTGCGTTACCGCCGGGAATTACACCTTCCACTGCGACTTTATAAGTATCGGCGTTCAACTCCAGATAACCGGTAGATTTTTGGTAATCCAGGCCAGAGGCGACAACTGCATCATCGACCCACAAGTTCACTTTGGGCGCATCAGCAGAGGCGTGGAATACACGTATCTGGGTCTTGTTGGGCGCCAGGCCGTCCAGACCAATCACCCCCAATGCCGCCGTCAGGCCAGCGCCATCGCGGGCGATAGCGGTGTAAACACCGCCCTTCTCCAGCGCTACACCCACTTTTATGGCTTCGGTTTTGGTACCGGCAGGCGCGATAACGACATCATAGTCACCCGCTGCCAGACTCACATAGCCTGTTGTGGCCTTGAACGGAACCGCAGAAAAAGCCGGTGTTGCAGCGGCAATGCCGGCGCCGGGCGCAGTGACATAGATATCGACATTGCCGGCCAGGGTGGAGCCATGCACCAGGCGCACTTTGGCTTCGGTCGCCACAGATCGGTTGTCATCCGTCAGCAGCAGCGGCTCGATGTTCGCGAGCGAACCCAGTGCAATAAGGGTGTAGGCCGAACCGTTTGCCAGCGGCACATCCGCATCGATCACCACCGGCGCAGTAGCCGCGTTAGGCGTCACCTTGAAGTTGTAAGTTGCGGCGGGCAAGTTGAGATAGCCGGTCGACTCAGGGAATGCCAGATTGGCAATCGCTGGGGTCGCGCCATTGTTTGCCGTTACATCGACAGCAGGCGCATCAGCCGAGTTGTGCACTACGCGCAGATCTGCTCCGGCGCTCTTATCGCTGATGATCGCCACCGCGTTGCCATCGAGCACGGCCAATTGAATCGGCGATGAACCTGTACCTACATTGGGCAGGGCGCCAACCAGCAAATCTTTTCCAGCCGCGAGCGTGACTGTGCCGGAATCAAACACCAGCGTGTTGTCAGCCAGGGTTACGCGGATTTGGTAATCGCCCGCCGCCACCTCTACCGCACCCAGGGTTTCCTTAAACGCGAAGGTGCCCAGCGCGGTGGATGAGGCCAGATCGGCGCCGGGAGCCGTCACAAACACTTTCACCGCCGGCGCTGCCGCCGCCAGATGCGCTACCCGCACCCGCACTTTGGTGTTATCGCTCAGGCTACCGGTATCACTCACCACCAGCGGCTCGATGTCGTCCACTGTGTTTACCGCAATTACGTCGTAATCTGTTTTGGCTGCGACGGTCAAATTCAGCGGGCCAATCACTACCGCATTACCGCCGGGGATAATGCCTTCCACTGCCACCTTATAGATGCCTTCATCCAGAGGCAGATAACCGGTGGATTTCTGGTAATCCAGGGCGGATGCTACTACGGCATCTTTCACCCACAAATTCACCTTGGGCGCATCGGGCGATGCATGGAATACCCGCACCATGGCTTTTTCCAGCGGTGTTACGGTGATGGTAGCGGTAGCGCTTTTTTTCTTATCCGCAACGCTGGTCGCGGTAACGTGATAGGTACCCGCCGTCGGCGGCGCGGTATAAACCCCCGCAGCAGTCACACTCCCGCCATTAGCTTCTGTGACCGCCCAGGACACAGCGGTGTTTTTAGTACCGCTCACACTGGCGGTTAAGGTCTGGCTTGCGCCAGCTTTCAGGGTCAGGGTTGCGGGGCTTATAGAAATACTTACCTTTTCTTTATCATCGTCACCACCACAAGCAACCATAACCAAGCTTAGCAATACTAGTAAAAAGCCTCTCGTTAGCTTCATTTCCTTACCCTCCTACCGATTGAATCAGCAGCTCGTTAACGTGTTATCAAAGGGAATCCCCGCTCTTATTGCACAAGGCGGAGCAGCATTAGCGAGATGAAATACGAGCAGGAATTTTTTACCGATCAATTCGTACCCCGAAATTTTTTTTTAAAGCGGAAGCCTCGCGAAAAAGGCATATAGATCGGCATCTGAATGATCCATCGGCAGTCGCAAAGCGTATTGGGAGGAGATGAACTAATACACAAATTCCATTGGGATGTAATGATGGGTAAGCGATAATGAGACTTCACATGACGACAACCAAGGCCGTGTCAATGAATGACTCTTCCGCTCACAGTGACGCGACCAATTGGGGCGCCCTCCTGGCACGCGTCGCCGAGCATGACGACAAGGCGGCATTCCGCGAGATTTATCAACATTTTGCACCGCGCATTAAAGCTTACGCAGTGAACCAGGGCTTTAGCCAACACGCCGAAGCCCTGGTGCAGGAAGTGATGACCAATGTCTGGCGTAATGCCGGCAAATATTCGGAATCGCTCGCTTCAGTGCCCACCTGGATTTTCACCATCGCTCGCAACCAACGTATCGATATGTTGCGCAAATTGAATCGCACCCGTGCGGAAGTGATCATCGACACTGAAGACCTGTGGCAGATACCCACGGAAGACACCACCATTCGCTCCATCCAAAATTTATCGACTGAAAAATTTGTGAAATCCGCAATCGAGCTACTGCCGGAAGAGCAAATGATCGCGCTGCGCAAAGTCTATTACGAAGGTAAAACCCACGAGGAAGTGGCAGAGGAATTGAATATTCCTCTAGGTACAGTCAAAGGCCGGTTGCGCCTTTCGCTGCAGAAATTACGCGTTATGTTTGAGGCTAAAGAAATATGAGCACTCATCATCCCGATGATATGACATTGATGAACTATGCTGCGGGCAGCCTGAGCCTGCCGCAAGCACTGGCCGTCTCCGTCCATCTCTGTTTTTGTCACGAATGCCGTGAACTGGTGAAAAATCTCAATCATTTGGGCGGCGCACTTTTGGAAACCATCAAACCGGCGAGCACCGATGAGGATGCGTTTGAAGCGCTCATGGCTACGCTTGAGCCACACGATCACAGCTCCGCCCAAAAACCAGTACGGGATGACGCTGAGGCAAATGAACTTACGCAGCACTATACCAATCCACTGCTGCGCTACCTGCCAACGCAATTGCCGGATTTACCTTGGCAACGGCAGACAAAAGAAATCAGCAAGTTCGATCTCACCTCGCTGATCAATGTAAAAGGCTTCCAGGTCGCGCTGCAAAAAATCAGTGCCGGCGCAAAAGTACCCACACATACGCACAAAGGATTTGAATACACGGTGATACTCAGCGGCGCCTTCTCCGATGAACTCGGCGTTTACTCGCAAGGCGACTTCATCGCCCGCGACGCCACCCACAAACACAGCCCGACTGCGCTGCAAAATGAAGATTGCATTTGCCTTACCGTATTAAATGCACCACTGAAATTTACTGGCTGGTACAGGGTGTTGAATCCGTTTATGGCGTGGAGTTGATTTTTTAATACCCGCAAACAAAAACGCCCGCATCTTTCGATGCGGGCGTTTTTTATTTCAGCGCCGAGAAAAAATTACTCTTCCGTAGATTCTGCTGCTGGTGCTGCACCAGCCTCTTCGGCCAAAGCTTCTTTGATCGAGAGTTTGATACGGCCGCGTTGGTCTACGTCGAGGCATTTCACTTTAACAACCTGGCCTTCTTTCAAATAATCACCCACGCTGGCTACGCGCTCGTCGGCGATTTGAGAGATATGCACCAAGCCGTCTTTGCCGGGCAGGAAGTTTACAAATGCACCGAAGTCTACGATACGCACTACAGTACCTTCGTAAATTGCACCGATTTCCGCTTCCGCAACTATGCCTTGAACGCGCAGGATTGCAGCGTTAAGCGCTTCAGCGTTGTCAGCGTAAATCTTCACGGTACCGTCATCATCGATATCGATTGATGATTGGGTTTCTTCAGTAATTGCACGAATAGTCGCGCCACCTTTACCGATGATGTCGCGGATCTTGTCCGGATGAATTTTGATGGTTTCAAAACGCGGTGCATTTTCGCTAACCACTGAACGCGATTTGGCGAGCACTTTGTTCATCTCGGCGAGAATGTGTAAACGCGCGGCCAGAGCTTGCTCCAGTGCGATCTCCATAATCTCTTCGGTGATGCCTTCGATTTTGATATCCATTTGCAGTGCAGTTACACCGCTAGTGGTACCGGCTACTTTAAAGTCCATATCGCCGAGGTGATCTTCGTCGCCGAGGATGTCGGTCAATACCGCGAAGCCGTCGGCTTCTTTTACCAGACCCATTGCGATACCGGCTACTGGTGCTTTCAGCGGAACACCGGCATCCATCAACGCCAATGAAGATCCGCACACTGAAGCCATAGAGCTTGAACCGTTGGATTCAGTAATTTCGCTCACTACACGCAGGGTGTAAGGGAAATCCGCTTCTGCTGGCAGAACCGCAGCAACACCGCGACGCGCCAAACGGCCGTGACCGATTTCGCGACGGCCAGTTGCGCCCATACGACCACATTCACCCACAGAGAACGGTGGGAAGTTGTAGTGCAGCAAGAAGGCGTCTTTTTTGGTGCCTTCAAGGAAGTCGATGATTTGCGCATCGCGCGCGTTACCCAAGGTCGCTACTACGAGCGCTTGAGTCTCACCGCGAGTGAACAATGCAGAACCGTGCGCTTTACCCAACACGCCAACTTCTACCTGGATTGGACGGACAGTTTTGTTGTCGCGGCCATCGATACGTGGCTCGCCCGCTACAATGCGCGAACGCACCAAACGGTATTCAACCATGCCGAATTCCGCTTTGATTTCATCCGCAGAGAAACCGGTCGCTTCAGTTGCCAATTCGGTAACGGCTTGCGCGCGCAATTCATTCAAACGGTCATAACGCTTGGCTTTATCGGTGATGCGGTAAGCCATACCGATTGAATCGCCAAAGTCTTTAACCAATGCATCAGTCAATGCAGTGTTAGCGGGTGCTGGCTGCCAATCCCAACGCGGTTTGCCCGCATCGCGCGCCAATTCAGCACAAGCTTGCACAACCGCTTGCATCTCTTGATGAGCGTAAAGTACCGCGCCGAGCATAATGTCTTCCGGCAATTCTTTTGCTTCGGACTCCACCATCAACACGGCATCTTTAGTACCAGCAACAACCATGTCCAATTCAGACGTTTCAAGTTGCTTGTAGCTTGGGTTAAGGATGTAACCTTCTTCCTGGGTGTAGGCAACGCGTGCGCCACCAACCGGTCCATTGAATGGGATTCCAGAAATCGCCAATGCCGCAGAAGTACCGATCATGGCAACGATATCGGGATCGTATTGCTTGTCAGTTGATACAACCGTGCAAACTACTTGCACTTCGTTGAGGAAGCCTTCGGGGAACAATGGACGGATCGGACGATCGATCAGACGTGATGTCAGGGTTTCTTTTTCAGATGGACGGCCTTCACGCTTCAGATAACCGCCGGGGATACGGCCAGCGGCGTAGCTTTTTTCCTGGTAGTGCACAGACAGAGGGAAGAAATCCTGGCCAGCTTTGGCTTCTTTGGAACCAACAACAGTACAAAGTACGCTGACTTCGCCCATGGTTGCCAGTACTGCACCGGTTGCCTGACGGGCAATACGGCCAGTTTCGAGGGTTACGGTTTGGTTGCCGTATTGGAACTTTTTAATAATCGGATTCACTCTTTTATCCTTTA
Organism: Cellvibrio sp.; assembly: GCA_035456025.1. Classification (GTDB taxonomy): domain Bacteria; phylum Pseudomonadota; class Gammaproteobacteria; order Pseudomonadales; family Cellvibrionaceae; genus Cellvibrio. Next base: position 7,647 of record DATIDX010000002.1, read on the forward strand.
TATTCACTAAAAATCAATTGCGTTAATTGTTACGCGTCTATTTAAGTTTGCTTGTTTTTCATCGATACATATATACGGGATCAATACAAAATCAGTACAAACGATGCATCCTGCCTGAGCGCTAAATTTTCTCTTATCAGCACAAATCCCTACTTACTTTCTACAATTAAAAATAAAAGTGCCCGCAGAGCGGGCACTGGACAAACTTAACGGCGCAGACCTAATTTTTGAATCAGAGCAACGTAACGAGAAGAGTCCTTACCTTTCAGGTAGTCCAACAATTTACGACGCGCGTTTACCATACGGATCAAACCGCGACGTGAATGGTGGTCTGCCTTATGGTCAGCGAAGTGACCTTGCAGCTTGTTGATGTTTACAGTCAACAGAGCTACTTGAACTTCTGGTGAACCAGTGTCACCTTCAGCTTGTTGGTACTCTTTAACGATTGCAGCTTTTTCAGAAGCACTCAGTGCCATGATGTTTTCCTCAATTTAATATGCGATTCAATTACAGCCCGCCCGTGCATATTTACAGGTGGGTTGTTACGGTGATTATCCTGCCCATTAACGAGCGGTGGATGTCATCCGCGGCTTTTTACCCGGACAAGTAATACTTGCGGGTAAATTCTTACGGCTCGATGCTCGCCTCTTACTGTTCGCCTTTTTACTGCTCATTAGGCGAGCGATTTGCCAAAATGCGTTTAGGGGCCACACCACCTTCATCGGTGATAGTGCCCAAACCGAGAAATGCGCGGGGCGATTGTTCGGTTTCTGCACAAAAGACGCGCACAATAGCACCTTGCTCACCAAATCGGTAGACCTTGGACACCATCACCGGGTTGCCCAAGCGGAAGTAATAAGCACTATTGGCGGGTAGCTCTACAGCGGGCAGGCTGGCGACGGGCGCATCAGCGCTGAGGAGATACCTATCCAATGCCGCGTAGGCCGCTTCGTCACCTTCAGTAGCTTGTACATTGGCAAAGTGCGCCTCAAGTTCCTCAAAACTCACACACTGGGTTTCACTAAATAATCCGGCCAGAGAGCGATGCAAGGTTTTAACGTGGCCGCCGCATCCCAAAGCAACACCCAAATCTACTGCGATAGAGCGGATGTACGTACCTTTGGTGCAGCGAATATCCAGTTCAACTTCCGCCGCTTCACCGGCGCGAAACGCAAGAATATCGATGCTGTGGATAGTGACCGGACGCGGCGCCCGCTCCACTTCAACCCCTTGGCGCGCCATTTTATATAGCGGCTGACCATTGAGCTTGAGGGCGGAATACATGGGTGGAACTTGCAAGATATCGCCAATCAGCGGCTTTAGTGCCGCCTCGACTTGCGCAAGTGTGATGCCGGCAGTGGATTTTTGCTCGAGGATTTCGCCATCGGCATCGCAAGTGTCAGTAGTCGCACCCAGGCGAATACAGGTGCGGTAGCCTTTGTCGGCATCGAGCAAAAACTGGGAGAACTTGGTTGCCTCACCAAAACACAGCGGTAATACGCCGGTCGCGAGCGGGTCAAGCGCGCCGGTATGGCCGGCTTTTTCCACAAAGAACAATCGCTTGGCGCGCTGCAGAGCTTGGTTAGAGGTCATACCGGCAGGTTTGTGCAACAACAATACACCGTCAACAGGACGGCCTTTTCTACGCGCCATCAGTGTTGCTCACCCTTGGAATCATCCTCAGGGGAAGGCTCATCGTCGTGCTGATGCAGACTGTCTTCTTTTAACGCACGCTCAATCAAAGTCGATAGATGCTGGCCTTTAACCGAGGTTTTGTCATAGATAAACTGCAGCTTGGGCACTGTGCGCATGCTCAGTTCTTTAGCCAAAAAGGTGCGCAGAAAACCGCTCGCCTTATTCAGGATTGCCGCTGCGGCAATACTTTCTTGCTCATCGTCAACGCCGACAAAAGTCACGTAGACTTTGGCGTAAGCCATATCGCGGGTGACGGTAACTTCATTGATATTGACCAAACCAATGCGCGGATCGCGGACTTCATTGGGAATCACCTGCCCCAACAAACGCTGGATGGCATCGGAGACGCGGTCTGAACGGGTAAATTCTCTTGGCATGCGCCACTTAACCTCAATAATTACCCCCTCCCAACCCCCCCTTTCGCAGGGAGGAGCTGTTACTCCCTCCCATTTTTAAGGGGAGGGTTGGGGAGGGTTCAAAAATAACAAAGCCCCACCCCCATGACAGGGGTGGGGCGCAGGTGTTGCGACCGGCTTAGAGCTGGCGCGCGACCTCTTTTACTTCGTAAACTTCGATCTGATCGCCGACTTTAACGTCGTAGTTCTTCACGCCGATACCACATTCGAAACCGTTGCGAACTTCGCTGACGTCATCTTTGAAACGACGCAGGGATTCAAGCTCACCGGTGAAGATCACCACGTTGTCACGCAGTACACGGATCGGCTTGTTACGCGAAACAGTACCTTCAACCACCATACAACCAGCTACCTGGCCGAACTTCGGAGAATTGAACACTTCGCGCACGTTAGCGATACCAACAATTGTCTCAACACGCTCTGGATCGAGCATACCGCTCAACGCCGCTTTCACTTCATCCAGCAACTGGTAAATGATGCTGTAGTAGCGAATATCGACACCTTCAGCTTCGGCCATGCGACGGGTAGTACTGTCGGCACGCACGTTAAAGCCAACAATGATGGCACCGGAGGTAATCGCCAGATTCACATCATTCTCGGTGATGCCACCGATACCGGAAGAGATAATGTTCACTTGTACTTCATCGTTACCGATGTCGTTGAGTGACGCCATAATCGCTTCAAGTGAGCCGCGTACATCGGCCTTAACCACCACCGTAAGATTTTTCTTCTGGCCTGCCTCCATGTTGGAGAACATATTCTCCAGTTTGGATGCCTGGAAGCGCGCAAGTTTCTCTTTACGTTCTTTCTCGGCACGGAACTGGGCAACTTCACGGGCTTTACGCTCGTCAGTCAGCACTACGAAATCATCGCCAGCACTAGGTGGAGTATCCAAGCCGAGAATTTCAACTGGAGTCGACGGACCTGCATCAACCACTTGTTGACCACGCTCATTGCTCATCGCACGTACACGGCCGTAACTTTGGCCAGCGAGGATCAAATCACCCTGCTTCAAAGTACCTTGTTGGACGAGAATGGTAGCGACGGTACCGCGACCTTTATCAACACGGGATTCAATTACCACACCCTTGGCAGCCGCATCAGGTACAGCAGTCAGTTCCAATACTTCGGCTTGCAACGAAATCGCTTCAAGCAGCTCATCAATACCTTGGCCAGTGTGGGCAGAAACCTGGATAAACTGGGTATCGCCACCGTAGTTTTCCGGGATAACACCCTTGACTACCAATTCATTGGTTACACGGTCTGGATCAGCAGAAGGCTTATCGCATTTGTTGATCGCCACAACGATAGGCACACCAGCAGCGCGGGCGTGAAGGATAGCTTCTTCGGTCTGCGGCATTACACCGTCGTCCGCTGCCACTACCAGGATCACCACGTCAGTTGCCTTGGCACCACGGGCGCGCATCGCGGTAAACGCAGCGTGACCGGGAGTATCGAGGAAGGTGATTTCACCGCGTGAAGTCGCCACACGATAGGCACCGATATGCTGGGTAATACCACCGGCTTCACCGGCGGCCACTTTAGCTTCGCGGATGTAGTCAAGCAGCGAGGTTTTACCATGGTCAACGTGACCCATAACGGTGACAACCGGAGCGCGCGTGAACAGCTCACCTTCAGTCTCCAGTGATCGCTCCAGCGCGTGTTCAATTTCATTTTCGCTAACCAACACAGCCTGATGCCCCATCTCTTCAACCAGCAGCACCGCAGTGTCCTGATCGATAGATTCGTTCATCGATGCCATCACGCCCATTTTCATCAGACGCTTAATCACTTCACCGACTTTAACCGTGAGACGTTGCGCCAATTCTGACACCGCAATGGTCTCAGGAATATTCACTTCGTGAACAATCTTGGTTGTCGGCTTTTTAAAGGCGTGTTTGTTGTGCTTTTTGTGGCTCGCACGCAAATGAGTGCGACGCGCTAACACATCGCTGTCTTCACCATCTTCAGCAACAAAATCCAACAAATCGACCTTGGGAGCTTTCTTGGAGCCAGGCGCACCTTTCTTAACGGCTTTGCCCGCCCCACGCTTGTTGCGATCCGAATCATCGGCATCGTCATCATCGCGCTTATGGGTTTTCTTATGGCCGTGGCCATGCTTGGTATCTTCTTTGTCCGCTGGCGGAGCAATAACCGCAACGGCTGGCTTACCTTTGGCTGGACCGCGCGCATCAGGGCGGGCAGTTTTAGCTGGCACAGCCTGACCGGCGGGCTTATCTGCAGGCTTTTCGGTGCGCACGGGTGCACGCTTGGCCTCTTCCGCTGCGCGCTTGGCATCTTCGCGCGCTTTAGCTTCAGCAACGCGCACTGCTTCTTCAGCCTGGCGACGTTCAATCGCCGCACGGCGCTTCTCTTCAATCCCATCGGTAAAGGAAATGCGATGAGACGGAGCCTCTGCTGCCGGAGCATCAGCTTCTGTATCAGTCGCAGCAACTTCTGGTTCAACTATTTCTGCGACCACTGGTTCCGGTGCGAGCACAACCTCGGCAACTACCGGCTCAGGTGTTACCTCGATCTCTTGCTCGACCTCGGGCTCATGCTCTGCAATTGCGGATTCGCTCACCTCGTCCTCACGCTTAACGTAGGTGCGCTTTTTACGCACTTCAACATTAACCGTTTTGCGTGCATTACCCGTACCGGTTTTGATAGTAGTGGTTGTTTTGCGCTGCAAAGTAATTTTTTTAGGTTCCAGCGCGGCATCGCCGTGGCTGCTCTTTAAAAAATTGAGCAGGCGCTGTTTTTCGTCGTCGGACACTTTCGCTTCAGCGTTCTTGTGCTGCAAACCGGCTTCGTTCATTTGCTTAAGCAAACGCTCGACCGGTGCGCCTATTGATTTGGCGAGTTCGTTAACGGTTACTTCTGCCATTGTTTTTCCTCAAGAATTTGTTGCCTACAGGGTTTCGCTCACTAGAGTGACTCACACTCAGGCAAACCAGGGCTCGCGCGCTTTCATAATCAGTGCGGCGGCACGAGTCGCGTCAACACCTTCAATTTCCAACAATTCATCAATCGATTGCTCTGCCAAATCCTCCATGGTGACAATGCCGCGGCGTGCGAGATGTGCAGCCAATGTATCGTCCATACCTTCCATCGATAACAAATCTTCCGCCGGTGCAACACCTTCAAGGCGCTCTTCTGTTGCCAGGGCTTGCGTCAAGAGCGCATCTTTAGCACGCGCGCGCAGCTCTTCAGCCACATCTTCATCGAAGCCATCAATCGCCAGCATTTCTTCGAGCGGAACATAAGCCACTTCTTCAAGCGTAGTGAAACCTTCCTCCACCAATACGCCCGCTATGTCCTCATCAACATCCAATGCACTCATAAACATATTGATGTAGCTACCAGATTCCGCTTCTTGTTTTGATTGCCATTCGGCAATGCTCATGACGTTGATATTCCAGCCGGTCAATTCGCACGCAAGACGCACGTTCTGACCACCGCGACCAATTGCCATCGCCAAGTTTTCTTCATTCACCGCCAGATCCATCGAGCCGGCATCCTCGTCAACTACAATGGATTCAATTTCTGCTGGAGACATAGCGTTGATAACAAATTGCGCCGGGTTATCATCCCACAACACTATATCAACACGCTCACCACCTAATTCATTGGACACTGCCTGCACGCGCGAACCGCGCATACCAACACAAGCACCAACAGGATCAATACGACCGTCGTTAGTTTTCACCGCGATTTTTGCACGCAGACCCGGGTCGCGCGCGGCGCCTTTAATCTCAATCACCTCTTCAGCAATTTCCGGCACTTCAATTTTGAACAATTCAACCAGCATTTGTGGATTGGAACGGCTCAACAATAATTGCGGACCGCGCGCCTCAGTGCGTACTTCCAGCAAGAGCGCGCGAATACGATCGCCCATGCGGAAAATTTCCCGGCCAATTAATTGGTCGCGCGGCAACACACCCTCAGCGTTATTACCCAAATCAACAATAATGCTATCGCGGGTTACTTTTTTCACGGTGCCGCTGATCAAATCGCCCATGCGGTCGCGATATTCATCAACCATTTGCGCACGCTCAGCTTCACGTACTTTTTGCACGATAACTTGCTTGGCAGTTTGCGCAGCAATGCGGCCGAAGTCGGCGTTTTCAATTTTTTCGCGGTAGGTATCACCTACTTTCAATGACGCATCTTTATCGCGCGCCTCATCCAGATACAATTGGGTTCCCAGCTCTGCCATAACGTCGTCAGCAACCAATTCCCAACTACGGTAGGTTTCGTAATCACCCGTTGTGCGGTTGATGATGACTTCGATAGCGGAGTCCTCATCGAAACGTTTTTTGGTGGCGGTGGCGAGCGCAGTTTCAATCGCCTGGAAAATTAATTCTTTATCAACGCCTTTTTCATTGGATACCGCATCAGCGACCAGCAAAATTTCTTTGTTCATTGGTTTGCCTCTGTTAACTCCTCAAGCCGGTGCGGTACACACACCAGATAATTACTTTTTCCATCCAGCCACTGGCAATTGTTGCAGCAGCCGCCTCATCAAATCTTTTCTACTTACTCTTTATCGCTGAGATTGTGTTGACGCATTAAGTCATCGTAACGCGGTTCAACATTTGCCTTGTCGATTACATCAATCGGCAATTGCACTTCCTTATTATCTACCTGCAAAAACACATCGCCATTTTCTACTTTGGTAATGACGCCTTTAAAACGACGGCGGCCATCGCGTGCAATGCGCAAACGCACGCTAATAGTTTCGCCAACATAGCGCACATATTGAGCTTCTTTATAAAGGGGGCGATCCATACCTGGTGACGACACCTCCAGGGTGTACTCGCCATCGATAGGGTCTTCAACATCGAACACACTACTGACCTGACGGCTGACGCGCTCGCAATCATCCAGCGACACGCCATTGGGGCCGTCGATATAAATCCGCACAGTCGTGTAACGGCCCTGGGTCAAATATTCCAACCCCCAAAGCTCACACCCCAAAGCCGTAGCGACGGGAGCGACCATTTGTTCTAACAACTCTTGCTTTGAAGCCATGCTTTAATCCGCATTAAATCCAGCCCTGCAAAAAGCAGTAGCCCAAAAAACAAAAATGGGCACAAGGCCCATTCGAACATTACTACATGCATTACACAGGCCTGTGTAATGGGGGCAACGCCCGCAAACAACAAATACAAAAAAGCCCCAAAAAGGGGCTTCTCGACCAAATTTGCTTTCTCGGAAAGCAAATTCATAACCTCTTATTATCTGGAGAGAACCGGGAAATCCCTTTTCTTCACCGTTTCCCGTCGCAAAAACTTACCGACAAGAAACAAAAATTTTGGTTGCGGGGGCAGGATTTGAACCTACGACCTTCGGGTTATGAGCCCGACGAGCTACCAAGCTGCTCCACCCCGCGACTGAAACTCACATTTGCCAACTGCTCAAGTGAGGCCGCGAATTATAGGGAGACAAATCATCATGGTCAAGGAAAATCAGCGTCTTTCACCAACAAACGACTGCACGGCTGTTTTATTAAACGATACGATCAAAAACACAACATTAACGCCGGATATACTCAGCCTAAACACTGCAAGTGACACTTTTATTAACGCTTACACTGTTCTATTGAGAAACCGACCAATATCGGCATCTGGGCCGACAACACCAATTTCAATCAGGCGACGATTGATATCAATATTGCGCCGGGTGCTTTCATTGAACAATTCGGCGCGCGCCTGACGCTGGTCCAACAGCCGCTGCTCCGTGTTAAACCGGTCCTGATCTGCGCGCAGCCGTGCCTCTTCCTCAGCTAGGCGTTGCTTTTCAATCTCTGCACTTTCCTGCGTGCCGGCTTTACCCTGCCCCGCTTCATCTTCAGTCTCAGCGGCATCCTGCTCACTTTCACCATTCCGCGCTTGCGCAACCTCATCAGCCTGCTGAGCCCGCAGCTCTGCGAGAGCTTGCTGCTCCATCTGTGCCGCTTGCGCAGCTACACTGCCATCTTGGGAAGAAGGATCAGCAGGTGCGTTGGCGGCACGCCGTATTTGTTGCGCCTTGCGCAGCGTCGCCTCAGGATCGCCAGGGACAGGTGCTGTGTCGATACTGACCTCACCGCCAACAGCGTAGCTCACCCCATCAGGGCCGCGAACAAAGGAATACGTAGGGCTGCTGGCGTACTGCCCAGCCACTGCAGCGTGCGCCTGCTCATGGGCGCGCACTTCGCGGTCGCGTGCCGCCAGCTCTGCAATTTTCGCGCGCTCAGCCAATAACCGCTCACGCTCTGCCTCACGCCTCGCCGTCGCCTCCCGCTCCCCGCCTTCGCGGCCGCGCTCAACGCGCTCCCGCTCCACATCGTCATTGGGGCGCTCGTCCTGAAAGCGACGATTCAGGCCCCGCCCCGACTCTGCCATCTGCTCGGTCGGCCGAAAGCTGGAAGATTTAAGATCGGTGGCTTCCTGCCCGACAGGCGCCCGCCCCATAGGCGCGAATGGCGCTACGGTATTGGCAAAATTGGACGGGATGTTGTTAATCACTCGATCACCTCGCCTGCCCGAATGTCACGCTTTGATATCCAGAAGGGTGCCGATCGTTTCGTCGGCGGACTTAACAACCTTCGCAGAACTATCAAAGATCTGGCTTTGCATTTTCAGATTAATCAGCGGCTCGACCACATCATTGGCCTGTGGATTATCGCGCTGGGTCGTACCAGCCTGCGCAATTTGCTGCGCTGACTGCTGCATGGATACCTGGCTTTTTTGCATGCCAATCAGGCCTTGGTTGACCACAGAACCTACGTCCATCAGCTTTGCCCTCTCTTTGGATATTCGAAAAATGCACCGACGGGTGCAACGAAAAAACATTTCCCCAACACTATGTATAGTTTACGTCGGGACCTGACCAAAAAACAGACAGTTTTGCCGGAGTCAGCGGGGCTTTTAAGATTAGTTTGATGTAAAAATGGGCGGGATATAACCCGCGTTTATTCACTTTGGTTAGCAGCTGCGGCGACCACACCCAGGCTCTGCTGGTAACGCGAAATATAGCTGGCCTGCTCAAACACGCTTCGAGCGGTCAATTGCAAGCTACTACGCACCGGCAAGGAGGCAGCCTGCAACGCGCGCCCACTCCAGGTATTGCAGTTACTAAACAGACTGTAATGGCCACTTGCCTGATAGAAATGACCCGCATCGGCGACATACGCCTGCAGCGGGATCACTCGCCCCGCGTCATCTAATGCAAAGGATTTATCCAGATAGCGGATCAACCTGCGTACCCCCTTATCCGTAATGGCGATAGGCACGCGAGTTTCGATTGGAATAGCGGCAAATGGCGGCTGTGTATAGGTAATCACTTGTAGCGCCGAATGGCTGGATGCAATCAGCGCTTTGGTCGCGGAGCCAAAGGATTTGCGTTTACCGGTAAAGTAATCGCCATCGCCCCAACCGACACGAATATAGCTTTGATTAGCCGCCTCTTGCTGCAAATAGCGGCTGTGCAATGCAACTGTTTTTGCATCGAGCAAAATACTGGTGTGCCAATCGCGATAAATAAAATAGATAGTGTGCTCGGTTTTGGTGACCGGAATTTTTTGTTTTGCAGGCATAGAAGTGCAGCCGGTAAGCGCACAGAAAATAACAAGCAGGCTTGCAAAATAGCGAACAACAATGCGCATGGTTATTGGAACAACTGCGCCAGTGATTCAGCATCAAGTGCGCTTGCAACAGCGTCGGGCGCCGCATTTTCCAACCAGGGCACCACCCCCAGACAGGGAGCGGGAATGCGCGCCGCCAAACTCTGAATATTTTCGTGCAATACCGGCATATCCGCGTCAATACAATTGGCAACCCATCCCGCCAATTGCAAACCGTCGTTGCGAATAGCTTCTGCCGTCAAGAGCGCATGACTGATGCACCCCAAACGCATCCCCACAACCAATATCACCGGCAAACGCAAAATTTTTGCGACATCGGCAAGCGTCTCTTGCGGATTTAAAGGAACACGCCAACCACCTGCCCCCTCCACCAAAGTAAAGTCGGCTTGATTCAAGCTGCCACGACAAAAACCGGCGATACGATCTGCTGAGAGCACACGCTTTTCCTGCTGCGCCGCTATATGCGGAGCAATCGCCGAAGCCAATGCGATAGGGTTTATTTGTTCATACATCAATGGCTGGGTGATAACTGACTGCAACAATAGCGCATCAGCATTACGCAAACCGGATTCGGTTTTTTCGCAACCCGCCGCCAGCGGTTTTAACGCCGCCGTTGTTAAGCCATGATTTTTTGCAGCGACCAAAAGTCCGGCTGCCACCAAGGTTTTGCCAACGTCGGTATCAGTACCTGCAATAAAAAACGTTTTTCTAGCCATGATTTTTGTGCACCGCCTCTTTATATGCCTTCAGGTAGATAACATCGTAAGCTGCTGGCAATCCCTGCGGGCTGCGAAATTTTTCGTACGCCATTTTAAATGCAAGCATTCGCGCTCTCCCGGTTAAACCCTCTGGTTTGCCCGAATTAATATTGTGCGCGCCCAAGGCTTTCAGCTCACGGGTTAATTCATTTAAACGATCATAATAAAGCGTGCGATTTTCTTGCTTAACTTCATCAAGCGTTAACTGCGCAGACTGAAGCGCAGCGACAATATTGTGCAATGACTGAAAGCGATTCACGTGCACGTAATTATCCACCTGCTGCCAAGCCGATTTTAATTCATGCAAAGTATCAGGCCCGAGAGTTGCGATATGCACTTGCCCACCCGGTTTAAGTACGCGGACAAATTCAGCCATTAATTGCGGCAAATTGTTACACCACTGGATCGCAAGACTGGAGAAAACAATATCGACACTGTTATTGGCGAGCGGCAAAGACTCAGCATCAGCACACAACCAATTAATGCCATCTTGCTGAACAGATGAGTAGCGCAACATTCCTTCGGCAATATCCAAACCAATAATATTGGATTCACGATATTGCGCCGCTAGTTGCCGGGTGAAAAACCCGGTGCCCGAACCAATATCCAACAGTGTTGATTGTGCCGATAAAGAGTTAGGTAATGCGGAAAATAATTGTGTGCCTATATCGCGCTGCAATTGCGCGACGGAATCGTAGGTTGCTGCAGCGCGACTAAACGATTGCGCGACTTTCTTTTTGTCCAAATCCACACTCTTCGTATCCAGATCCGCACTTGCCACATTTTTGTTAAGAAAAACGGCAATGCATTCCGCAACGGATTGGGGTTGACTCCAATGCAGTGCGTGAGCCGCATTATCAAACACCACAAGCTCTTGCTGCGGATTGAGCTCTTTTAATGCTGCCACTGCCGCTACAGGCACCAAAGCATCTTTTTCAGCAAACAAATGCAAGCCCGGCTGATGCAATTGCACAAAGGTATCGCGGTTATCCAGCACTGATAATAACTGCAACGCTTGCAGCCAATTTTCGGTTACTGCACCGGCTTCATTGCGCCGCAATTGTTTTAACAGGCTGCGCTCGTTTACATCGCCCTGTGCTAACAATCCGCCAAACAATTTCAGCGTCGCGTGCGGATCGTGCGCAAAACTCTGGTTGAATTGGCGATTGATTGCGCGCGGCATAGCCGTTGGATAATCAGCCGAAGCGACAAATTTTACGTTGGCCGCCAGTGTAATTACCGCATCGATTCGCTCAGGAAAACGTGCCGCCAATTGCAGCGCAAGCATACCGCCGAGTGACCAGCCCATCACCACCGAGTTAGTCGGTAGTTGTGTAGCTATTTGTTCAAGCACTGCATCGAGCGAAAATTCCGGCAAGGGTACGCTGGAACCAAAACCGGGCAGATCGATCAGGGTGAGCGATGCCATTTTTTGCAGGGATTCCAGCAACGGCTGCCAGGTGCGGCTGTCGCAACCCCAGCCGTGAAG
>DATIDX010000003.1:0-26830 GCA_035456025.1 Cellvibrio sp.
TTGCTACTGGAACAACAGAATATACCATCAAACATTTACTCACTCACCAAGCAGGTATCCGGCATTATCACCAGGGTTATTCGGAATTATTTAATGATAAAGAATATTCCAACGCGCGCGCGGCAGCCTCTATTGTGGAAAATGATCCGCTCCTGTTTTCACCAGGAACTGGTTTTAATTACACCACTTACGGTTATACGGTGCTATCGCTAGCAATGGAGCTGGCATCATCTTTATCCTTTGAGCAAATAGTTAACAATGAAGTTTTGTCGCCCGCCCAAATGACTGAAACCCGATTGGACAAAATAGACAATACACAAAAAATGAATGTTGCTGAACCTTATCTGCTGGTGAGTGACCTCCTGATTGAGGCGCCGGACGATAATGTCAGTAACAAATATGCCGGCGGCGGATATGTGTCCACTCCGACGGACTTAGTTAAATTTGGCAATGCTTTATTCAGAAGTGAACTGCTGTCGCCAGCAGCTAAACAAGTCCTATGGAGCCCTGCGCCATTAGCCAGCGGTGAGATGAATCCTGAAAACTATGCTCTCGGTTTCAGGGTGGGGCAGGACGACTTGGGTAAATTCGTCCATCATGGCGGAAAGAGCAATGGTGGTTATAGTTTCTTTATCATCTACCCGGATCGCGGAGTGGTAATTGCCTTTGCTACCAATATGGCTCCTGCTGAAAGTGGGTTTGATCGATTGGAAAAAGCCCAGCAATTGGCAGCGATTTTTGCATCGCTAAACAATGAAAAATAATTCGTATTCCGGCCAGTGAGAGGTAGCAATGAAACATCCAATGGAGCAGCAATATAAGCGTTTTCGTAATTTTGTTTTTGGTTTGTGTGTTCTCGCTGCGGCGTTGTTGTTACTGACGACCGTGAAAAACATAGTCAATAGCCTCGCTGCTGAGAGGTGGGAAATTCACCAAGGCGTTGTGATTAACGGAAGCGAGGGCATGGGCGGAATTCTGAGCTCTGCTTATGGCTCAAGTAGTGGTTGGCCGGAATACCAATATGAAATTGATGGTCATAAATATCGCAACAAGACTATCGGTTTCGGTATTAATAAGCCTGCGTCGGTATTGAAGGCGGGAGATCCGATTAAAGTCTACGTAAATCCGGATGATAAAGCTGAGTCGGTCTTGGCAGTTGGTTTGGTAAAAGGGCATATTATTGGTTTGTTATTTTCGGTTGGCTTTATTCTATTGGGGGCGCATCTCTGGCGTCGAGTGTAATTTTTATCAGCAGGTGTTTCGGAATAAAAACCTGCAATTTTCCGTTCCTCCAAAAAATTGAATATTTTAATGACAAGCGGAATTTTTATTTTTCGCCGCTTGTCGATTCATCATGCCCTCGTCCGACTAGTATTGATGATGTTCATTTGATGCCGTTATTTTTGGCATTCATTGACTGGTGCTTTAGCTCGCATCTACGCAATTAGGGAGACGATCATGTCAAACATATCCAAACATCCAGCCCCTTTAATTTCGCTGCCGCCTATTGTCACTCAGGCTGAATGGCAGAAAAAACATAACGTATTACTGGCAAAGGAAAAAGCCCATACGCGTGTAGGTGATGCCTTGGCAGCCGAACGCAGGCGCCAGCCGATGGTATTGGTGAGAGAAAATTATGTGTTTACGGGTGAGGAAGGTGCGGTAGATTTAAAGAATTTATTTGCCGGGCGTCGCCAATTGATTGTGTATCATCACATGCTCAAACCTGCAGATGCATCGCCGTGCCCAGGCTGCTGCATGGTGGGTGATATGGTTGGTCATCTTGCACATTTGAACGCCCGTGACACCTCCTTTGTATTCGTCTCGCGCGCGCCTGTTAATGAAATAACTCCGTTCAAAAAACGTATGGGATGGGATATTCCCTGGTATTGCACTGGCGATAGCTTCAGTTCTGATTTTATGGTGGAGGAGGGTGGTCACGGGTTGAATATTTTTCTGCAAGATTCCGGCAATATATATCACACCTATTTCACTACTGCTCGCGGTGTAGAAAATTTGGGAAGCGTGTGGACTTTTCTCGACTTGACACCCCTTGGTCGTCAGGAGCTGTGGGAGAGTTCTCCTACAGGTTGGCCACAAACAGAGCCCTACAAATGGTGGAAACTGCATGATGAATATGAACAGAAACCTGGGTCAAATTGCTGTGGTTAGATTTATTAAGTGCGGCAACTGGTTCGGGAGCTGAGGTAAAAGTATTAAATGCCTCGGGTGAGCGAGGCACGGTTAATAAAGGGGTTTTGAATACTTTACTAATCCATCTCAATTAATATCCCGCCAGTTGTTAAATAAAGCGCGGTTTTAATTTGCAATGTTTCAGTTGCCGTCATTAGTTGCTTATACCTGCTTAGCTGTTCGGCATAAGTTTCCAATTCTCGCGCAGCGAAATTTTCTATTGTTTCACCGGCTTCCAATTCACTGCTTTTGTAATCCACAATCCAGCGCACGCCATTGCTGATAAATGTGCGGTCGACAATATGTTCGCGCAGGTCCTGTTTATCCTTTTGCATCAGTGACAATTCGCAGGCACTTTGTTCATGCTCGCTATTGAGCAACCAGCGGCCCGTTTCGCTGTTGATTGTGGCGGTGATAACTGTGGCGACTTTTTGTTGTGCGCGCTTCAGATTTTCACCGTTCCAGCCCAGCTGTTGGAGTTGTATTTTCCAGAAGGGTTGCTGCTGGGATACAAAGTTTTCTGCACTCACACAAACCGTGTTGGTCACTAATTTATTTTCCACAATCGCCTGCAGGGCACTGTGGATCACCGTGCCTGTGTGGCGGGCGAGACGTGCACCGGTAGTTTCTACTTCGGGAATGTTGAGCGGATTTTCTTGTGGGCTCATACTAAATTCATGGCCGCGGTAACTCTGTAGTAAGGTGACATCACTTAACGCGGGAGCTTGCCAATCTGCGGGCAATCGCAGAATGTGTTGTAAGCCGGGTCTGGCGCTATCACTACCTACGTGATCAAAAAGCGCGCTTTCCCGTTTGCGATTAACAGTCGCTGCATTTTCTTTTACAAATGGCCAAATGCTGTGTAGTAATGATGCTTTTGGTGGTGCTTCGAGTTCATCATCTTTTGTGCGGATGCATGCGAGTAGATGCAGGCGTTTAATTGCACGCGTGCAGCCTACGTATAAAAGCCGGGTTGCTTCAAAAGTCTGTTGCTTTTCAGCTTCACGCCGCATGAATGTGTAGAGCCCATCATCTTCTTTTCCGGTTGCCGCAAGCGAGCTGAGCAATAGTTGTTTTTCGCCTTGATGGTTTATACGTTCTTGCCACAGTAATAATTGTTTGTCGTCCTTACGAGCGCTGCGATCCAAACCAGGAATAATGACTGTATCAAACTCCAATCCCTTGGATTTGTGGATGGTCATGACTTGCAATTTTGGGTCAGCGTCGGCGCGTGGCGCTGCAAATAAGCGGTCGATGGCATTATTAAACCCCTGCCAATCGCGAATGCTTCCGCCTTGTTGGTGTTTATCTAGCAATGCAAAAAAGCTATTGATGTTGTCGCGATCATTTTCATCCAGCAAGGTTGCTGGGCCGCCCAGCGCAAACCAGGCTCCCTCAATCCACTGGCGCAATGGTTTGCGATACTTTTCTTGCAGCGTCTGCTCAAGAATTGGTACTACGCGTGCAAGTATGGCATTACCATTTTCGCTCAAGCCACTAATCTGCTTATGCAATTGTAGTTGCGGCCACAGCACAGCAAATGCAGTGTCGTTAACGCGCGGGTTTTGCTCGCCCAAGTTGAATGTGGTGATCCGGTGTAAATCATAATTATCCAATCCACACCAGGGAGCACGCAAAAATGCTAGCCATGCGATGCGGTCGGCAGGATTTAACAGTGCGCGCGTAAGCGAGAGCAAATCCATAATTGCCATGCGGCTCGCAAGGCGATCAATTTCAGTTGCCTGATAATGCAATCCAGCTGCGGTTAATGCGGGCAAAATACGCGCGAGGTGGTTGCGAGTGCGCACGAGTATGGCGATGCTAGCTTCAGGACTTTCCCTGCGTGCTTGTTGTACCAGTTCAACAACTTTTTCTGCTTCTTGTTGTTGCGCGTGCAAACGTGATGGTAGTTCATCGTCCACATCAACATTGCTGTTCGGTATTGTCAGCGGGTTTTCGTTGCTGTAGGTACAGGCGTAAAAGCTGACGGCTTCACTGTTGATAGCAGGTTTAAATGCAACTGATGGCGAGTAGCAGACAGCACCGCGACTTATATCGTCTTGTGCGGGAAATGCATTTTTAAAAGTGTCATTTACCCAATTCACAACTCCGGCTTGTGAGCGAAAATTGACGCGCAAATCCAGTGCGGTTAAATCGACTGAACCAATGCCTTGTTGGCGCGCATCCAAAAACAAACCGACGTTAGCATTACGGAATGCGTAACAGGATTGCATGCCGTCGCCCACAATAAATAAGGTGCGCCCGTCACCGGTTTGCCAACCTGCAGTCAATTTTTTTAATAATTCTAGCTGCGGACTGGCGGTATCCTGGAATTCATCGACCAGTATGTGGCGGATGCGATAATCCAGTTGTAATGCGAGATCTGTTGGCGAATCCTCATCGCCTAATGCTAACAAAGCGGCTTGGCTAATGGCGGTGTAATCGGTTGCGCTTTGCTGTTTGAATACAATTGTTAATTGTGCGACCAGTACGGGCAAAATGCTTGTCAGACTGTCGAGTAACTGCCATTGGCTTTCGGCGTAATTAGGCGATGGCAGTGAGCGAACTTCTTGCAGTAATTGTTCTGCGTTTGGAGCTGTATCAATAATTGCGGCGACCAGTCCGGCAAAGCGGTTCTTTAATTCAGCATTCTCCTTGCCAGCGGGGAAACCTTCGGCTTTGGTAAGGCGTGCGCGAAACGTGCCGCCATTGGTCAGGAGTAAATCGACAATCGCTAACCAAACGTCAATTGATTCTGGTTCGGTAGCAGGAAGAGTATTGATACCGAGTAATTCATGAATGCGATTTTTTCGCTCGCCTTCTTCTTTCAAATTGGATGCAGCACGGTCGGCGATACTGCAGAGATCGCTGCTGTTGATCAGTAATGCCGCCGCTACTTGGTCCAGATGTTCGCATACAACATCGCGCAGCACGTGTTCAAGGTAAATACGCGCGTCTTCGTGACGTGCTTGCAATAAAACGCTAAGCCATTGCTCGCGTTTTGCGAGCAAGCCGACCAAGAGGTCCTCGACAGCTAGCAAATTATTATCTAGATGGCGCAGCAGGCGGGTCAGGTCATCGCGTAGCGGCGATTCCTGCTCCAACAATTTGAATAATTCGCGCACCGCTAAACGATAAGCCTGGTTCGCATCTTCGAGCGTATCCGGCTGAGCGCCTATACCACTGGCGAGTGGCAACTGTTTGGTGATTGAGCGACATAAACTGTCGATTGTCTGCACTCGCAGGCGCTGCGGGCTTTGTAACAAGTTCCATTGTAATTCGCGGTCGCGTTGTAAGACGTTTTGCGCAAGTTGCCAGGTGCGTTGCGTGTGTGGATCTTGCGGCTCGGGTTGGTCGGCGGCCTGCCAGAGTGCTTGCATGATCCGGTCTTGCATTTCGCCCGCTGCTTTGCGCGTAAAGGTTATCGCCAGTACTTCTTCCGGTTCATCGCAATAGGCGAGCAGGGTTAGCACGCGCTGCGTCAACAACCCGGTTTTGCCAGAGCCGGCCGGCGCTGAAACAGCAAAAGAAGTGCGTGGATCGAGTGCATCAAGACGCACCTGTTGGTCGATAGGTTGAGGCACTGGTTGATTTAAAAAACTGGACATTACAGTGACTCCTGGTGGCGGCGAATAAATGCTGCAAGTGCATCCTGTTCTTGCAGGCGATTGAGCGGCAATAAATCTTCTGCATATTGCATGGCAGTGGGATTTTTCATGTCCACGCGCGCGTCACCTGCAATGAAATCAGCAGCCAATTGCGCCAAGTTAATTTGCCACTCCAGTAATTGTTCTTGCCAGGATTGTTTGCCGGGAAAAATGCCATCGTGTGCAATCGATAATTCACCGGTACCAATCCACTTCATCGCCTTGGCATTGATTTGTGCAAAAGCAATAGCAGCGACTTGGTTGGTCGATGTAACCGCATAGAGCGGTAATTGCGGTTCGTCCATTCGCTCGCCTTGCCAACTTAATGACTTTGGCTGGCCGGTTTTATAATCGATTAGAATCAATTCGCCATTGTGCAATTGGTCGATGCGGTCGATGCGCAAACGCAGTGGCAGGCCTGCGAACTCGATCATCACTTCCTCTTCAATCGCAACGACGTTGAAGGGCGGGCGCGTTTTTTCTTGCGCGAGCCATTCTCCAGCCAATTGAGCCAAGCGCTCTTGTTCCAGCTGGGCATAAACCACGCCGATGCTGGTGCCGCGTTTTTGTTTCAATGTGTCGATCGCGGTTTGTGTACAGCGGTTAATCAGCGCAGTTAATTCCAGTTCATCCACAGCGATTAACGTTTGCTGGTCTTTGAGTTCACGCCAAATCATTGCAAGCGCATCGTGCAATAAATTGCCGCGCTCGATGGCGGAAAAACCCGCTACTGGTTCCTCGACGCTGGTAGCGCCGAGGCGTAAACGCGCGAATGCATTAAAGGGACAGGCAGCCTGTTCTTTAAATAAATTGGCGCCGCCACGCACCGGCTCTTCATCAATTTTCAATTGCGGTGCCTGGGCAGTTGTGATTATCTCCAACGAATTTTTTGTCGCAACTGCGTGGTAAATTTTAGTGCTGATACTCTCAGTGACTCGGATCAAGCGATCGATGGGTGTAAGTGGTAAATGCCGAACTAATGCACTCGGACTGAGTTCGCTGTCATCATCGCTGTGTGCAGAGCTGAACACCACTATTGCCGCGCATTGGCGATAATGCTCGGTGAGTGCGCGGGCGAATTGTAATTCGCGCTCGGCACTTGCATGCGGCATTTTTTTTGCGCGTTGCAAATTGCTTGGCAATAAAGGATTGGGCGCTGGTACGGGTGGCCATTGGCGATGATGTAAGCCCATTACCCAGCAGTGACTGAATTGCAATCCTGCACCTTCCAGTGCTCCGAGAATCTGGATTGGCGAATTGGGTGTTTGCGCCTGGAACGGCGTTTTTCCGGCGATATTGCGCAGCTGCTGAATTGCGCCGGTGTAAGTAAATTGAATGCCGGTGCCGTCTAATTGTAAAAAATCTTCGAGCACTTGATTCCAGAGTGTGAGTTGCTGGTATTCCTGGCTATCCAATCTTCGTGCGCCTGGCCAACCGAGTAATCGCAAATGCTGTTGAAAAAAATCACACCAGTATTGGGCCGAGTGATTGCCGAAGCTCTGGCGACGATAGTTTTCCATTTGTACTAAACGCGTGGCGAGATTGGTATCACTTTCTGCAATTCCAAGTTTGCTCGACAACTTCTGGCAGTGATAGCGAAGGTCGCTCAAACTAATAGTGAATTTGCCGAGCTTGCGCAGGGTTTGGATGAGGTGTGTGCGCAAGACCAATTCTTTATTTGCGTCACCAAAAAAAGGCGAGAGCAACAAATTGCAAATTGTTTCCAAATCCCACGAAGATTTTTGCAGCTCTAATAAATCCAGCGTCGCGGTGATGATAGGAGTGGCGCCGAGCGGTGTACCTGCGGAAAAGTTGAATGGCAGGGTATAACGAGGTCGCTCAGGTAAGGCAGCCAGTGGCTCGAACACTTCGACAAAAATACGTTCCACTTGATCGCGGCATTGACCGAGGTTAGGGACAATAACGCCAATCATCGCAGCAGCGTTTTGCTCCAGCTGGATTTTGCTCCAGATCGCTGCCGCGCGAATTTCTGCTTCGCTGTTTTGTACTTCGGTGCGAATTAATTGTGTGTCCTGGCTTTCCGGCTTGACGGTACGTAATTCGAGGCACGCGCTGTTGATCAAATCCTGGTGCTGTGGCGGGATGTCATCGAAACCAGTGAGATGGATGATCCTCTCTTGTGTGAGGGTGGTATTGCTAAACGCAGTGATCAAAATCTGGTTTGCCGTTTCCTGGGTAATAAAACCCAACTGCGCCAAGCGCGCGCGGAACTCGCCCAGCCAGGTGAGCCAGCAGTGGGTGTTACTGTGGATAGTTAGCAGGGGTTCGGCGTTGCGTACTTGCTCCTCGGTGAGTTGCCAGAGTTCAAGGTTGCGCAGCGCACTGTCGGCAGCTTGCGCGAGCGGCTCGGCTTGCAATAACGCAGCGGCGAGCGATGATTCGCCAATGATTTTTTCCCACAGGGTTTGGCGTTGCAGGTTACTAATGATCCGTTGGGCTGAGGGCGCATAAGCGCGGCGTTGCAATAGATCCCAGTTCAACCCAATCCATTGGCTCAGTGAGTAGATACGTGGGCTGGGCCATACATCAATTGACTCTTTCTGGCGTTGTCCGTAGGCGCGCAGCATATGGTTGCGCAGCCGGTTGTTGGCAGTGATGACCAGCTCGCCACGCTCGATGGCTGGTAGATAGGGCGTTACATCGAAATAGGTATCGACCATGGTGTTTTTAACCGCTGGGGGAAAGTGCGGGCATTATGGCATCGCTGTGTAAAGGGCAACAGTTTTTTGGTTATAAGTTGTTGTCCCACAAGGATTTAGCCTAAGACTCTAGCTTGTTTGGTCGGATGAAACATGCTACTTTTCCCGCCCACAATAAGAAATGCATGGACCGCATTGCGTTAACTCCTCGCCACGGCGGATTACGTACAAATGGAAAGGTAATAATAGCCCAAAGGGCATCAAGTTCCGGCAAGTAAGGTCAATACTTCAGGTGAGTGTTTCGTTAGGCCGCCACTTTTCACTATTTATTCAAAAGTGCGTCTATGATTCCCTTTGTATTCCATAACTATAAACAAGTGACCCTATGAACCAACAATCTACTGGTAGTTACAGATGGACCATTTGCGGTCTGCTGTTTTTCGCTACCACTGTCAATTATCTCGATCGCCAGGTTTTAAGCTTATTGTCCCCTGAGTTGATGCACACTTATGGGTGGAACAATAACGACTACGGCAATATCACTGCGCTATTTACCTTTGTCTACGCGATATCAATGATTTTTGCAGGCCGCTTTATCGATAAGTTCGGCACTAAAAATGGCTACATTATTGCCATTGCTATCTGGTCTTTCGGCGCTGCGATCCATGCCTTTGCCTATGACATGGGCGCTGCTTTTTACACACTGTTGAGTTGGATTGGGTTAGCAGATATAGATCAAGCCAATGGCACAGTGAATGGTGCAGCAGCTATTACTGCCTATTCAGTTGCCGGGTTTATGATTGCCCGTGCGGTATTGGCATTCGGTGAAGCGGGTAACTTTCCTGCAGCGATCAAAGCGACTGCTGAATATTTCCCCAAGAAAGAACGTTCATTTGCCACAGGTATTTTCAACTCGGGTGCTAACGTCGGGGCGATCCTGGCACCTCTGACTGTCCCTGTAATCGGCGTGATGTGGGGCTGGCAGTGGGCTTTTATTGTTGTTGGGATTATTGGTTTTATCTGGATCGGCTTTTGGTGGATATGGTATGACAAGCCGAGCGAACAAAAGCGTTTGAGCGAGGCTGAACGTGCCTACATTAACTCCGATGTTGAAGCTGTTGAGGCCGTTGAGGACGGGGTGAAAACCTCCTGGTTTACACTGCTGAGCTACAAGCAGACTTGGGCGTTCGCCTTTGGCAAGTTTATGACTGATGGCGTATGGTGGTTCTTCCTATTCTGGTTACCTATTTACCTCAGCGCACAACACGGTATGGAAAAAACGGAAATTGCTTTGCCTATCGCACTGATCTACACGCTGACTATGTTTGGTAGTATCGGTGGCGGCGCGTTCCCGGGCTACTTCATCAAAAAAGGCATGGATGCATTTAATGCGCGTCGTACCGCTATGTTTTTCATCGCGCTCTTTCCTTTGGTGGTGTTATTAGCGCAGCCTCTGGGGTATATATCCGTATGGATTCCAATATTGCTGATTGCAGTGGGTGCATCTGCACACCAGGCATGGTCGGCAAATATTTTTACCACTGTGTCTGATATGTTCCCTAAAAAATCTGTAGGTTCGGTAGTTGGTATCGGCGGTTTTGCTGGCGGTATGGGCGGTGTATTACTCAATAAGCTAGGTGGTGGGCTTTTCGATCACTTTGAGAAGGCGGGCAATATCGCGATGGGTTACACCATTATGTTTGCGATCTGTGCAACAGCCTATCTTATTGCATGGTTCGTAATGCGTATGCTGGTTCCTAAGTACAAGCCCATTACAGATTTATAATTTTTATTGGATATGCGAAAGCCGCTGGGTCATTGATCCAGCGGCTTTTTTTATGGGCTTCAAATAACGAATCTTTAGAAAAGTGTTGGTTTAATGCAAAAAAAATCTAATTCTGGTGCACGTTTTGCGGACTTTCAGGTGTCGTAATTTTCGTCAGCATTAATACTTAGAGAGCATTTCGTTTTCCCTTCACTGCCCTGAACTAGAGGAACCTGATATGTCGATAACCCATAAAAATAACCCTACCGCCCAAGCCATTATGAGCAAGACCTTGTTAAGTGCCTATGAGGGCTGGACTATCCACCGGCTTGCAGAATTTTTTATTAAACATGGTATTTCCGGTGCTCCGGTAATTGCATCTGACCATGAGTTGGTCGGTGTGGTGACTGTTTCAGATATTTTTAAATTCAGTAGCATGGATGAAAAGAATCGCCGCGAAGCCCTGCGCAATTATTATCGTGAAAGTTGCGAGATAGATTTGGATGAAGCCAGCCTGCGCGATTGGAGTAATCGTGCTGAATATAACTGCACTGTGCACCAGATTATGCAGCGTGAAATTATCACTGTCAGGCCAGAGGCCTCGGTTGCAGAAGTGGCGGCGGTGATGGTGAAAAATAATATTCACCGGGTAGTAGTGACCGACAAAAAAATTGCCCAAGGTGTAATTACCAGCATGGATATTTTGCGCAATCTCCAACCTGACGGGCAGGAGCTGCGGTTGGTGGTGTAATGCGTAGCTAGCTTTTCACTGTGGAAAGCCCGGATTCAGGATCCGGGCTTTT
This sequence comes from Cellvibrio sp., assembly GCA_035456025.1. GTDB lineage: Bacteria > Pseudomonadota > Gammaproteobacteria > Pseudomonadales > Cellvibrionaceae > Cellvibrio. Next base: position 11,069 of record DATIDX010000003.1, read on the forward strand.
ATGTGATTTTAAATATTGAGGTAGGCTTGCTGATGTATCCCGAAGTCGGCCAGTGCGGGTGCCAGCTGTTGAGCTGCCGTAGTGGCTTTGGTAAATACGGCAATATTCTCAGGTCGATAACCCTCAGGAGGGGCTCCCGCATCAGCGAGCAGGAATTCTACTCGCCGTGCTATGGCAGCGCCTGAGTCGATCAACTTGAGTCGCTGGGGCAGATGTTGTGCTAATTCCTCTTTCAACAATGGAAAATGGGTGCAAGCCAAGACCAGGACATCCATTTTTTCGGCGTTATTGGCACACATCAATGCGTGGGTAATTTTACCTATCTCCGCTGGATCTATTCTTTCACCTCGCAACTTTCGCTCGGCGATTTGTACCAGCTCGCTACTGCCCAAAGAAATCACTTGGCAATTTGCCGCATATTCTCGGATAAGCTCGTGAGTGTAGGGGCGGGCTACAGTGGCGGGAGTTGCCAGTAAACCAATGACGCCGGAGTTGCTCATCAATGCAGCCGGCTTGATTGCAGGCACAACGCCTACAATTGGCAAGTTCAGTTTGCCCCGCAAATGGGGAAGGGTGAGTGTGCTTGCGGTGTTGCAGGCGATGACCAGGATATCGGATGGATATTGCTGTAATAGTGCGTCAATTACCTGATCAACCCGCGCGATGAGCTCCTCTTCGCCTTTGGTTCCATAAGGGAAAAAGGCATTATCCGACGCATATACCAGCGGGTTTAGGGGCAGATGCTGTTGGATTTCCCGTGCGACACTAAGGCCACCCACGCCGGAATCGAATACCATAATGCGCGGAACTTGGGTAGATGAGCGAGCAGGGGTCATGGTTTGGGTCAAATCAATGGCCTTCGAACGGCGATATATTGCTAAAATAGCCGCGATTTTAGCGGTCACAGCTGATAAAGCCTAGCCGCGTTTTACATTCTGGAGTTTTCTTGTGAATCCATCGGTTTTACCTCTCATTGCCGCCCTGGCAGGTTTAGTCATTGGCGTCGTTATGGTGTACTGGATTATGGGGCGTCGCCTTGAGCAATCCGTACGCGCTGAAACCCACGAATTTGAGTCGGCGCGGCAAGAATTGCAGCATGGTCACGCCCTGCGGGAAGCTGCCTTGCAGCAGGAAAATAGCCAATTTAGACAGCAATTGCTCGACACCAAAGGGCAACTGCAAACGGCGCAACAATATATCCAGGAACTGCAACAACAGCTGGGTTCTGTCCAACAGGACGCTGCGGCTTTGCGTGAAAAAAATCGTCACTATGAGCAGTTGAAACAAGAATCCCTGCTTAAAGACGAACAACTTACACTATTAGCCAAGGATGCAACTGAACTAAAAACCCGGCTGGAGCATGAGCGCAAAAGCTTTACCGAACAAATTGCATTGTTACAAAATGCCAGGATTGAATTGGCGAAAGATTTTGAAAACATTGCCAATAAAATTTTTGAAAACAAACAGCAGCAATTCAGTGTAAATAGCAAGATATTGCTAGATACCACGTTAGATCCGTTGAAACTACAGCTGACTGAATTTCGTAAAAAGGTCGAAGACGTGTATGAAAAGGAAAACGCCGACCGCAACCGTTTAGCTGGCCAGGTAGTGGAACTACAAAAACAAGCCCAAAAAATTGGTGAAGATGCGGTCAACCTGGCACAAGCCTTAAAAGGCAACAATAAGGCACAAGGTAATTGGGGGGAGGTGATCTTGGAGCGCCTTCTTGAGGAGTCTGGCTTACAAAAGGGGCGTGAATACGATACCCAAATTAATTTCACCGGGAGCGATGGTGCACGTTTGATACCGGACGTTGTTATCCATTTACCGGAAAACAAAGATATCGTTATTGACGCAAAGTGTTCGCTTGCCGACTACGAGAAATTTTGCAGTGCAACGGATGATATTGAACGAAAACTCCACTTGAATGCACACGTCAATTCCCTGCGCAGCCATATCAAAAGTTTAAGCATCAAGGATTATGAAAAACTGAATGGAATAAAAGCGCTGGATTTTGTGTTCATTTTTATTCCGATAGAAGCAGCCTTTATGTTTGCGCTCCAGCATGAGCCAGGTTTGTATCGTGAAGCCTATGATCGGCACATTATTTTAGTAAGTCCAACCACATTACTGGCTACCTTGCGCACAGTGGAAAATATTTGGCGTTACGAAAAGCAAAACAAAAATGCTGAGCGTATCGCCAAGGAGGCGGGTGCGCTGCATGATCAATTCGTATTGCTGCTGGATTCGTTAGATAGTATTGGTAGCTCCCTTAATAAGGCCCAAGAAGCCTATAACAAGACGCGTGACCGTTTGCAAAATGGCCGTGGTAATTTGGTGAAGCGTGTGGACGACATTCGCCGCCTTGGTGCAAAAACCAAAAAAACGATTTCCGGGCATTTGCTCGAAGACGCTGGTGCAGAACCGGAAACCGAAGAGCTTTTTCTGGATACAGATCAATGAGTATATTGGATAAACAAGGCGATTTTTTTTGTCGCGCCATGCAATCATCCGATTTGGCGGCAGTTATTCGCATTCAGGCTGACGCCTATGTCGAAGAAATACTCGAAACTGAGGAAATAATCCAGACCCGGTTCCGGCAGGCGCCACATACCGCTTGGGTTGTTGAGCGCGCCGGCGATGTTTGCGGATATCTCGTCGGCTACCGATCTGTATTGGGTGAGGTTACACCTTGGGGTGGGGAATTTGTGTGTAAACCAGATTCGACCACGCTTTATCTGCATGATCTTGCTATTTGTAAATCGGCGGTCGGTTACGGCTTGGGGCCCAAGCTTGTGAATCATGCTCTGGCGGAAATGAAGCAGCGCGAGTTCCGCAGTGCTGCGTTGGTTTCAGTGCAAAATACCAAATCCTTTTGGCAGAAGTTAGGTTTCGCGGAAAGCGGGCATCTGGATTCGGTTCAAAAAAGTAACCTTACATCTTATTCCAGTGTGGCAATTTATATGACACGTGAAATTTCAAGTTGGTAACAGTAGTTATTTTTTCTGTAAAACCACGCCACATTCAACATGATGGGTGTAAGGAAACTGATCGAATATCGCAAACGCTGTAATTTTATGAGTCGAGGTAATCGTTCTTAAATTTTCGCGCAGTGTTTCCGGGTTGCAGGAAATGTAGAGAATATTGTCGAAACCCTGAGTAATACTGGTGGTATGAGGATCGAGGCCAGCGCGTGGCGGATCTACGAAAATAGTAGAAAAATGGTAATCCGCTAAGTTGACATGGCGCAAACGATTGAATTCACGTACCCCGTCCATTGCTTGCGAAAATTCCTCACTCGACATGCGAGCAATTTGAATGTTGTCGATTTTGTTCGCGGCAATATTGAATTGTGCTGATTCAACTGATGTTTTGGATACTTCAGTGGCTAATACTTTGCTGAAGTTCTGTGCTAGTGGAAGGGTGAAATTGCCGTTACCACAATAAAGCTCCAGCAAATCTCCGCCCAATCCTTTGCTATTGTCGACTGCCCAAGTGAGCATGGCTTCGCATATGGTTGCGTTGGGTTGAGTAAAGCTCGCCTCAACTTGTTGATACATGTATTCCCGGCCAGCCACTTGCAAGCGTTCAATAACGTGATCGCGCTCAATCAACAACCGCTGCTTGCGGCTACGGCCGACAATATCAATACCCAATTCATGCTTCAATCCACGAGCCCTGACTGCCCAAGCTTCATCCAGCGGTTTGTGGTAAATTAGGGTAATCAACGCTTGACCGCTTTGCGTGGTTAAGAAGTCGACCTGATAAAGTTTTCGCCGCAATAAATCATCGCTGTTAATCTCCTTCATTAAGCGCGGCATTAATTGGTTGATTAGAACCGAGCCGACAGGAAAATCATGGATGGGATAGGGGCGTTTGAATTCATCTTGCGTGAACATCACGTATTCTGTGAGTTCCTGTTGATGCCACACGCGAAACTCGGCACGCATGCGGTAGTGTTTTTCGGGTGAGCTAAAAACACTGATTTCTGGCAAGGAAAACTCAGCGAAATCTTGGCGGATTTTGTCGAGCTTGTTGGTGAGCTGGTGTTGATAGGCTTCGGTGGAGAAATCTGCGGGTGTCATTAGTGGGCTCATATAAAAGGCAGGCCGCGGGAGTCTGTGGCCTGATATAGCCCATTATAACTTTTTAATTTCACATTTGCCCCACTCACAGGTCACCACTTCATCGGCTTTTTCGCCACAAAAGTTTGCGTAAGCTTCATTCGGCCATTGGTTGACGATACTCAGGGTGTAAGCATCTGCACAACTGCTCTCGTAGGCTCTCGAGACAGTGTAATAAGTCGCACCCTGGGTGGTTCCCATTAACCCTGCACCCAGACGCGGAACATCAACAATGCTCAGATCCAGCGGTAAGTGCTGTAGCAATTCCGCCTGATAAGGCGCAATCAACGGATCATTGGCCAAGGGTAATTTTACTCCACTAATTTGTGCCAATCTAAATTCACACGTCTTGTGTTTATTGGCCGGGCTACGCTGGTCTAATCCGAGTTCGCCTGTTGCGCGATTACGGGCTTTTAGGGTCAAGCGAATTGCGGCTGGTGCGAGTGCTTTTCCGTCATAAGTAAAAGTGTTTTTCGCTTGTTGTTGGCTGTAGTAGCTATCAGCGGCAGCGACCAATGCTGAGTTTTCATTGATCCAATTCTGTTGGATGTCAATTGCATCAAGTTCAGTGTCACCGCCAAGAGCAGAGCATGTTGAAAATAGCGTGGAGTAATAAACCGCTTCGCTAAGGATATAAGTTGCCGCATCTTCCAAACTGCTGGCATTACTAACAGTGGGGGCTTGGGTCGTCATACAACCGGAGAGACTTAAGGCACTAACGCCAAGCAGATGAAAATATTTTTGGTTGATCATTATTATTCCTCGGGGACGATAAAGTCATGTAGTAATTATTAGTTACTGCAGTGGCAACTGGATAATAAAATTACTGCCTTTACCCGGCGCAGTTTTAACATCAATCGTTCCTTGGTGACGCTCGGTAATTATGAAGTAGGAGACTGATAATCCCAAACCAGTGCCTGAACCTAATTCTTTGGTGGTGAAAAATGGTTCAAAGATATGTTGGCGAACAGTATCGGTCATGCCTGGGCCGTTGTCCTGAACCTCGATCACAAGATGATGATCTTGTGCATAGGCTCTAATCCAAATGCGGGGGTGTTCGATGGCGTTGTTGGCTAGCGCTTGTTTCGCATTGCGTAACAGATTTAGTAATACCTGCTGTAATTCCGGAGCAGAAGCGTATAGCGGCGGCAGCGGATCGGAAAATTCTGTAATTATCTCTGGGGCTTGGTCGTTCTGGGTTTTGGGATAAGAATTGCGATTGAGTGCTATGGTTTGCTCAATCAGATACTTGATATCCACCAAGCTGGTTTTGCGCTGTGAATTGTGCGAAAACTCAAGCATGTTGCGCACGATGGTAGCTGAGCGCTCGCCTGCCTCACGAATGGAGTCGAGCATTTGCGGAACCTCCCGTGCCTGTAAATAACGATTAATCTGCTCAAAATCGATTCCCAATTCATAGGCTCGGGTTTGGTTGATAGGGAATTGGGAATCGGTACGGCGAACGATATTTTGCACGTTCTGCAATATTACACTTAGCGGATTATTAATTTCGTGGGCGATACCCGCAGCGACCTCGCCGAGCGAATACATTTTTTCGTTCTGAATCATAAGATTTTCTATTGTTACTTTCACAGTGACATCGTCGACGCGAATTACGGCTCCTTGCTGCGCTCTTGAGATGAGAGGATAAATCGTAATTTCAAAATAACGTTTTTGTTCTTCCTCATCGCTTTGTGCATGTTGTATTGCGTGGGGTTCACCATTGCGAATGGAGCTTTTAATCGCATTGAGCGTGACGGGAAATAGTGGCAGCAAGTCAGTTATTTTTCGACCTAGCGCTTCATTGGAAAAAATTTCAAACGTGTTTTCCGCCGCTGCATTCCAATGAGTTACTTCTCCTGCTGCTGTAACGCCAATGATTATTGATGGCATGGAGTTGATCATGCTTTGCAGATAAAGCTTGGTCTCGCGCAATTGCCGACCGGTCTGCTCGTGTCGTGCAACTTCGTCAACTAATAAATTATTGATTGTATGGAGGCTTTCGGTGCGGTCACGAATTTTTTCTTCCAAGGCCTTTTGCGATTCCTTCAGGGCTTTGCGTGCGCGTTTATTGCTCAGGCGACTGCGCTGCAAGCCTATGATCAAAAGCGTCTGCAGTATGAGCAACAGGATTACCGCTATACCCATCCAGGGGCTGGACTCGGTCTGCGTTAAGGTGGTTAGTACAGGTTGTGCGGTCATATGGTTAAGGTCGTTGCAGGTTTACCGGTAATCTACCCTGAGCCTTTAAATATATCGACTGAAATTCAGCATAGATTCCAATTGGTTATTTGTAGGGCATTTCAGCCGCTTTTTATTCGATGTTGCGGGAGTTTTGTACAGTTTATAAATAATTTAAATCTTTAGATAAAAAATGTTTGACAGCCAATCCAGATTCGATAGAATGCGCACCTCTCAACGAGGGGCGGTTAGCTCAGTTGGTAGAGCAATGCCCTTACAAGGCATGGGTCACAAGTTCGAGTCTTGTACCGCCCACCACATTTTTAGCTCTCATGAACAAGAGCAAAAAATAAAAATGCTGGTGTTGAGAAATATGCGGACCGGTAGTTCAGTCGGTTAGAATGCCGGCCTGTCACGCCGGAGGTCGCGGGTTCGAGTCCCGTCCGGTCCGCCACTATTCAGAAAACCCGCACTTGTTGCGGGTTTTTTATTTCCTGCCTTATTTACTTGCCTCCTTATTCTTTCTTCTATCACATTCAGTTCTTGTGCGTCCTGCGCGAGTTAGTGGTTAATAAGCAATTGATATACATAATATTGTCATTTTCGATTGGTAATTTGGGTTTCGAGGGGTAAAGTCCATAGTTGTCAGGTTTTTTGGCTGTCAATGTGTGGGTGATGCCCTCGCCACAAACCTATTAAAGGAGTAAAAAATAATGCAAGACTATATCGAAGACCTGTTGGATGTTCAGTACGATGACTCTGACGATGAGATAGCTGAGGATTATTCAGATATCTAACCCCGGGCTGTTGCAGTTTTTACTGCAAAGCTCGCGGTCTCCCGCCATCGAACCCTGTTCGCTTATAACCTTTTTTTACTTTCTCGCGAGTCACCATAAGGGTTACTTTTGATGACTGGCTTGTCCTGGTCGTATTTTCGTCGAGCAAACCGCAAATCTATGTAAAAGTCGTCGTTGCGGGTAGCTGTTCACGTTTTAGCACTGGTGGGTTTCTTATACTACAAGCAATTTTCCGCTTGGTTTGGACGACTGCCTATGCCAAATTCTCCCGCAGAGCAACTCGAAGCGGTCTTTCTATTTCAGCAAGAACAGATCTCCCGCGAATTACTTTATCCTGAATTTGAAGCCATTCTTGATGGTTTTATCCCCGTTCCCGATTTTGCCAACAGCTCTGCCAAGGTTGCCTATGTACAGATAAACCAAAACCTTTGTATTACTGGTATTGTTTTCTTCCTATTGGGTTTTGACGCGAAAGGAATGGTAGATCGCCGTTGGAATGTGCCGTTACGGCAATTGGTTGAGGCAGCCGGATCAGGGCCTGATATGGGGGCGGGGGCTACTCGCTTGGCCTGTTATAGCCAATGTCCAATTGCCTGGCACCAAAAAAATCTCTGGGATCCGCTGATGCAACCGGGCAATAACAATTTTGTAGCTTTGCGCAAAGCTGTGAAAACCAATCGTCTTGGCTTGATTGTCAAACCTGCGACCACTAAAGCGCCGGAAAAGCAGGCGCTGGCGGAAGCGGCGAAAGTAACTAAGCATGAGCAGGTTGCATTGGAGAAAAAGCTTCACGATCACTATGAGCAGGAATTGCGCGACAAGATGGCGATGCTGATCAAGGAGCAGCGTTTGCGCATTGCTACTTTGATGAACCAGCATCAGGCCAAATTTCATGCTGTTCAACATGAGCACCAACAACGTCTCTTGGCCTATCAGCAAAAGCATGCGCAATTCGAGCAGCGGAATAAGGAATTGGTGGATCGCAATCGCAACCTAAAAGAGTCATTGGATGTACAGGCCAATAAAATTGAGGGGATGCGCGAGTACTTTGCGCATAAGCTCAAGGCGGCTCAGCAAGGTGAGTCTGGCCAAATGCAGGCGCTGCAGGACAATTTTGCATTGGAGGTGGATGTGAAAATCCGTGCTGCAACGGCAGAGTTACGTGAAATGCTGGATATGCGTGAGGTGGAGCTCTTTTATCGCCATCAAAATGAAACAGCGCTAAAAGAAGAGATTGTTAATCTAAAACGGGAAAATCAGCAGCTGCTCAAAAACAGCGGTGACCAATTACTCGGTCGCTTGACCAAAGCAGGTGTTAACCTGGTTATTTTTGTGCCTGGTTTAGGCGAAATTGCAATTGCGCTCGATGATATCGGCCATTATCTCGAAGATCCGGATGCTTATGCGGCTGATAGGGTTGGGGTGAATGAGGCGATTTATATCGCTTGGCTAGAGCATCACAAATCTCCGCGTTGTAATGCGGTTGATTCACGCGGCCACAGTTGCGGCAAAAGCATTCCTGTGATTGAAACTCCGTTAGAGTTCCATCCCGGCGAGAGTGACCGTTGTGAGTTGCATCAGGCGGTGGCCTATTCATTGGTGGCGGAGCGACGCTAAAGGCTTGGTGTGTGACGACTAATTCGTTTGAGCGATTATTAGATATTGATTTGTTGGGTGGCGCCCGTAATGTTCCGTTCCAGCCTGTACAGTTAAAGGCGTTAGAGGATTATGGTGTTGAATTGTTGGTCCGCCGTGATGACTTGGTTGACCCAGAATTGTCGGGCAATAAGTTTTATAAATTATTTTTTAACTTGTGTGAGGCTCGCGCTAAAGGGTACACACGATTGTTGAGTTTTGGCGGAGCCTATTCCAATCATTTGCATGCTTTGGCGGCAGCGGGTAATCGTTACGGATTCACTACGTTGGGCGTGGTGCGAGGAGAGCGACCCGTCAGATTAAGCCCCACACTTTGCGATGTTGAAGCTTGGGGTATGCAACTGATATTTGTCGGCCGTTCAGACTATCGAAATAAGAGTGAGTCGGAATTAATTGCTAATTTGCGGGACAGGTTTGGGGATTTTTATATTATCCCTGAGGGTGGTGCCAATTTGGCAGGTGCTCGCGGTATGCAGGTACTGGGGCAAGCCTTAGAGCAACAATTAAATGGTGCCTACACTGCGGTCTGTATTGCTAGTGGCACAGGTACTAGTCTAGCAGGCTTGGCAGCCGGGATCCCCTCCGCAAAGCCGGCATTGGGCTTCTCGGTATTAAAGGGTGATGGTGATTTGGGGGCTATAATTGCTGCTACTTATGGTGAACTTCGCGCCGCTGATGACGCTAATTGGCGGTTGATATCCGGGTTTCATGCAGGTGGATATGGCCAGCGGCATCCAGAATATTTATTGGAGTTTTGGCGCAGCTTTGAGCATAACACCGGCATACCCCTCGATCCTGTATATACCCTGAAGTTGTTCTGGGGAATAGTTTCGCTTGTGCGGCAGGGATATTGGCCGCGCGGCTCGCGTATTGTCGCAATCCACTCCGGCGGGCTGCAGGGACGTCGTGGTTTTGTTTGTCCTTAAATACTTGCTATAGCGAGAGTAGGTTGTCCTGAGTTGCCGCGTTCACTTTGAAGGATGTTGTTATGCATGCCCAAAAAACTGCCCAAGTGCTCCCTGTCGAATTCGACTTGAATCTAACCCGAACGCTCGTGCCATTAAAGGATATGAGCGAAAGCCACTTATTTGCATTGTTGGATGATGCAGTGGTTGAGATGGTTTGTGCGGGGCAGACGCTATTTTCGGCCGGCAGTTACGATGCTCAGCATGTATATTTGCTGCATGGGGATGTGGTCCTGCAATCTGAAAATGACGGCCGCACTCTTATTAAAGGACGTTCGTCATTGCTCCCCATTTCCCATCGGCAGCCACGCCAATTCACTGCAATTGCCGAGACTGATTGCAGTGTGCTGCGCATCGACAGCGAGCGTCTGGATAAAATGTTGGCTTGGAGCCAGGTGGCTGATTACCTGCAATTGATAATTTCGCGTGAACGTGATCTTGATGAAGATGTGGATTGGATGATGGTGGTATTAAAGTCCAACTTGTTTTTCAAGGTGCCGCCGCTAAATGTAGAGCAGATTTTTTCGCGTTTGCAACCACAGGTTGTCTACGCCGGAGATGTGATTATTCGCCAGGGAGAAATAGGTGATCAATGCTATTTCATTAAAGAGGGAGAGGCTGATGTAACGCGACACGTCGATAATAAGCGCCAGCACCTCGCTACCATTGGTGTTGGTCGCTGCTTTGGTGAGGATGCTTTAGTCAACGAAACGGTACGTAATGCCACAGTGATGATGCGTACCGATGGTGTGCTGATGCGTTTGGATAAACAGGATTTTTATCGTTTGCTTAAAGAGCCAAGCGTTGCGACTTTAGCGCTGAATGAGCTTGAAGAAAACATTGCAAATAATGTTGTTGCAGTAGATGTGCGTAGCGAGGAAGAATACAGTGATGTGCATTTATCGCATGCGGTAAATATTCCCTTGAATATCCTTGCTATCAAGTCGCGCCTGCTGGCGAAAGATAAACTCTATATTTTTTATTGTGACACTGGTCGTCGCAGTCGAGCGGCAGCGCATTTGTTGGCGCAGCATGGCTATCGCACGTTGGCGCTGGAAAATTGTCCCCAGTTGTTCACGCTCGCAGGTGCGCAACAATATTTAAAAGATACTGATAATTATGTTTTGCGCGATGGTGTGGCAGTACTTGGGCAAGACTAATTCTCAGGTGAATTTGCTGGCCAATTATCTGGTACCACAAATCCACGCCACTCTTCGACCCAATATTTAGCCCCCGAGTCTTCCATCATCGCCGCTAATAAAATAGGTCGTTGCAATTTGCCGATCGCTTCGCGCAACTGCCGCGATAAGTTCTCCCCGCTAAACAATTCGCAACTGTCGTCGATCTGTGCCGGCGATAGCCAATAGCAGCGATCTAAAATAATCCATTGAAGATGGGAATATTGTCGCACGTAGGCGATGAAATCTTTCAAATGCCACCAGCAGCCCCTACTGTGAATTGCGTGGCTAAATGCCGGTGAATAATTTTCGCCAGCAGGTGAAAATAAATACCCCTGCAAGCACAGGCCGGTTTTCCAACTCAATGCTGTCGGATAGCTCATTTGCAACTGCAATTTTGCCTCGGTACGTTCGTGCAGCGGCAATTGATGCTGACGTAAATGCGAAAGTTTTAAATCCAGTCGGTCGAGGTTGCTTGGACCAACCCAGCGGTGCCATTCGCGTGCATCTTGTGAAGATTGTGCATCACATAAATAAAATTTGACGGCGGTTTCTATGTGCCAGTATTCGTTACCACGGCGACATAAAAAATCGAATGCGCCCAGCGTGATGCCATCGCGGGTAACTTGTAAGTTGTGTTGCAACAATTCCCATTCCGGCCGCTGTGAAAAATAAAATCGCCACAGCGTTTCATAATAAATACCGAGGCGTGTGCTTTTAACGGTTGCAATCAGTGCGATCAGAGCTTGAGGTTGCTGATCAATTTCCATGAGCCAAGGCCAGAGTTGCTCGTCGTGAAAGGGCAGAATCATGGCTTCGGTGTCGGGCACTTCACTCATAATCGGTGGGCTACAACAGCACCATGCGAGATCGCGTACCGCTTGATGTCGCAATTTGCGAAGACGTATTTGGAATGATCGATTAATCGAATTTGGCATAAACTTAAGTCTTGGTTGATCTGGAGGCTATAATAGCTTACAAAACCTCTTTACCATTTGTTCATCTCCACAACCGCTCACTCAGTGAAAATTTATGACTCATTTTTCAACCATTGGCCTGATTGGCCATCTCAATAACGAGCGCGCGGTTTATTCCATCAAGCGATTGATTCGTTTTTTACAGCAGCGCAACAAAGCATTTGTATTGGAAGCGGAAACTGCTGCGTTGATTACCGATGCCAGTATGGTTGCATCGGCACAACAAATAATGGATATGGAAGCCCTTGGACAAGTCTGCGATTTGGTTATTGTTGTGGGGGGCGACGGCAGTTTGCTGCGTGGTGCCCGCGCACTCGCCAAATACAAAGTGCCGCTCTTGGGGGTCAACCGCGGCCGTTTGGGCTTCTTGACGGATATCACTCCAGAAGACATTGAAGATAAAGTCGATGAAGTATTGTCGGGCAAGTTTAAATCCGAGCACCGCTTCCTACTGGATATGGAGGTTAAGCGCCAGGGACAGGTAATAGCGACTGCGGATGCCCTAAATGACGTGGTGCTGCACCCAGGTCAATTTATCCATATGCTGCAATTTGAGATTTCCGTTGATGGCGTGTTTGTTACCAGCCAGCGGTCAGATGGGGTGATTGTGTCTACGCCAACCGGATCTACTGCGTATTCTTTGAGTGGTGGCGGCCCGATTTTGCATCCGGCGCTCGATGCCATAGTGGTGGTACCTATGAATCCTCATACGCTAAGCAGTCGTCCTGTTGTTGTTTCTGGCGACAGTGCCATCAGCATAGTGGTAGGCGAACATAACCGCGCTGAACCTATGGTGACCTGCGATGGTCATTCCCATGTTGATGTGCAAACAGGTGACGAAATTTGCATCCGTAAAAAACCACAACTGCTCGAATTGCTGCATCCATTGGACTACAACTTTTATGAACGCTGTCGCTCCAAACTTGGCTGGGGCGGTCATCTGCTGAAGGAGTGATATGACCGAGTCCGCGCCCGCAACTGCCAGATTCCAGCCGCAGGTTGGCGAAGCCAAGGGGTATGATTTGATCGGCGACGTGCATGGTTGCGGACAAACATTAGAGCGCTTACTGCAACTTCTTGGCTATCAGAAAATTGGCGGGGTATATCGCCACCACGAGCGGCAAGCTATTTTTTTAGGTGATGTGGTTGACCGGGGTCCGCGTATCCGCGATGCCTTGCACCGAGTGCGCGACATGGTGGAACAGGGTAGTGCATTGATGGTGTTAGGCAATCATGAGTTCAATGCAATTACCTACTGCACCGCAGCGGCCACTGCTGGCGAATATCTGCGCTCTCACACCCCGGCTAATGCACGCCAGATCAACGAGACGCTGGAGCAATTCGCTCATCACCCTCAGGAGTGGCAGGCATTTTTGCGCTGGTTTGTGGAGCTGCCGCTGTTTTTGGAAATTCAGCATCCCCAAACCCAGCAAATATTTCGCGCTGTACATGCCTGCTGGGATCAGAAGTTAATCGATCAACACCGAGCTACTTATGGCAATGGCCACATTAACTGGCAATTTATTAATCGTTCCGTCCAGAAAGGCACCATTGAAGCGCTAACCAAGCAGCGTCTTACTGGCGGTGTCGATTTGCCCTTGCCGGCGGGGGAGACCATGGTGTCGTCCGATGGCTATGTACGTCACGCCTTCCGTACCAAATTTTGGGGGCATACAGCACGAACCTACGGCCAATTGCTGTTCCAACCCGATCCTATCCCTGATCATGTCGCGCGCGCGGAAATTTCCGCTGAGCATCGCGCGCAAATGGTCGTCTACGATAAAGACCAGCCGCCGTTATTCATCGGTCACTACTGGCTAAAGGGGCAGCCCCGCCCGCTGGCCCCCAATCTCGCTTGCCTCGATTACAGCGCGGTTAAATACGGGCGATTAGTGGCATATCGTATGGATGGTGAGGCACAATTGCAGCCCGACAAATTCGTATGGGTTTATGTCGACCCCTGATTATTGGGGCACACTTCCGCAATTATTCTCTCGCTAACGGACAATTATCATTGAACTGGATTACCGTAAAATATTTTCCGCTTGATCAGGATTTAAGTGCGCTCAGTGGTTATTTGCGCGAGCGCGGATTGCAGCATCGCATCACTGAGGAGCGTGGTCAGCAATGCGTGGCTGTTCTTGACGAGAGTGTAATTCCTGCCCTGCAAGATTTCCTTGACCAATATGCGCGAGGTCAAGTGGATTTGCGTTCAAGTAACCGTTCCGGTGTCGCTCAAGCAGTTCCTCGTGAACTAGGTTTGTTAATTCAGGTAACGCAAGCTCCTGTGGTCATCTGCCTGATTATCCTGAGTGGGTTGGGAGCCTTGGTAGCAGGGACTAATCTGAGTAGTTATTTTACGTTTCAGGACTTTATCGGCGGCAGGTTTATTCCTTTGTCAGACTCGCTGGCGCGCGGTGAAATATGGCGTTTGCTCACGCCCGCATTTTTACATTTTGGTTTGTTTCATGTGTTGTTCAACAGTTTGTGGATGTGGGATTTAGGGCGGCGACTAGAGTTTCTTTTAGGGCGTTGGCATTTCCTCATATTTTTTGTCATCACGGCAGTAGTATCAAATGTTGTGCAGTATTGGTGGAGCGGCAGCGCCAATTTTGGCGGTATGTCTGGCGTAGTGTATGCGTTGGTAGGGTTTATTGCGGTGCGTCAAAAGTTAGCTCCCCATCCGCTTGTCGCTGTATCGCCCGCGCTCACGGGATTCATGCTTGTTTGGTTGGTGTTATGTATGACGGGTGTGGTGGATTATTTTATTGCAGGCTCAGTCGCTAACGCTGCGCATGTGGGCGGGCTGGTTGCTGGTGCGGTCTATGCAGTCCTGACGAAAAATTTGTATCGGCGTTAAAGCGTCATCTATTAAGTATCAAGCGAGTGATTATGGATTTGCAGCAATTACTTTCCAGTCTTACACCGGAAATTTATCAAAACTTAAAACGCGCCGTTGAGTTGGGTAAATGGCCCGATGGCAATCGTTTGTCAGTCGATCAGCGTCAACTATGTATGCAAGCAGTAATTGCCTATGAGCATAAAAATCTTCCCCCTGAACAACACACCGGTTACATTCCGCCAGAGCCACATACTTTTTGTGGTGACGATGATCATGAGCACGACCATGAGCTGCAGGATAAACCGATCAAATGGGTTGAATAAATTTTAAGGAGTCCGTATGACTGCCGTTGAACAATCACTTCCCGCAAAAGAGCAGCAACCTAAAACCATTTATCTGAAGGATTACCAGGTTCCCGCTTACCTGATCAAAACTACCGATTTGCGTTTTGAAATTTATGACGGCGAAACTGTAGTCAGCGCCATGCTGGATCTATACCGAAATCCAGACGCACAACACCCGGCAACGCAATTGACTCTGCATGGTGCAGATCTGGAACTGGTTTCGATTGCGCTCGATGGAAAAGTCCTCACTGAGGTCGATTACGAATTTGGCGAAGAAAGCCTGACTATTTTCAATACTCCCGCCGAATTCAAATTGCTTACCATCACCAAAATTAAACCGGAAGCAAATACATCGCTTGAAGGCTTGTATCGCTCGCGCACAATGTATTGCACCCAGTGTGAAGCGGAAGGTTTTCGGAAAATTACTTATTATCTCGACCGCCCTGATGTGATGAGCGAATTTACGACAACAGTAGTAGCTGATAAAAAATATCCGGTACTGTTGTCAAATGGTAATTTGATCGATCAAGGTGAGGCCGGCGACAACCGTCACTACGCCACCTGGCATGATCCCTTCAAAAAGCCCGCATATCTATTTGCGCTGGTCGCGGGTGATTTGGCGCATATCGAAGACACGTTCACCACCTGTTCATATCGCGCTGTCAGCCTGAAAATTTTTGTCGAGCCAAAAGACCTGG
>DATIDX010000004.1:0-4355 GCA_035456025.1 Cellvibrio sp.
AATGAGGTTATTCATACTGCTGCGAATTGGCTTTTGTATGATTCACAAAGTGCCGAAATATCTGGCAAAAATAATCCTTAAATACTGAAAGACAAAAGCCGATCTGAAAACCAGATCGGCTTTTGTCTTTACCGTTACATCACTTACGCAAATTAATTCAACCCGTGGCGATTGCTGCGGATAATCGCTTTACGCACTTGCTGGGCATTTTCATCCTGCGCTGCTGAAACTGCATTTGCCTGGCTGCGTCTGCTGGTGGTGGCGACTTCATCGCTCAAAGGCGTTACCGCACCGGACAAGCTGAACGGAAGATAATCTTGCTGGCAAAGGGTATCGGTTTTGGGCAGGGTGCCGGTTAACAGATAGGCTGCAGTGATATTGTCCGCACAAACAGAAAGGCCCGGGGTGGTATGGCCCCAGCCGGCAACGGTGACCAGGCGCGAGTTTGGCAATAAACGCGCGACGGCTTTTGCGCCTGAGTAGGGTGTGGCCGGGTCAAATTCGGTGCTGGCAACTAACACCGGGTTTTTGGTTTTTTTATTAAACGGCCCTATGTAACGGCTTTTTTTGGAGCCCGGCCAGTTGGCACAGATGCTGGAATTCCAGGTCCATAAGCGACTGAAATAACCATTTTGCCGTTCCAATTCTTCTGCCCAGAGCGACCAGAACTCTGCCTGCTCGGGGTTATCCGAATCGCTACACAGCACCGCGTGGAAAGTGAACAGGCTGGTGTCATCGGGCACTTTAATATCTTCAATGCCCAGCTCCTGACGCACGCGCGAATATTGCTGGCCAATCGCTTCCGGTGGCATTTGCCATTCGATAAAGGCAACCAGTTCGGCAAAGGATGCCCAGCTTGCGCTGTTGTACATAGCGCCCACTGACTCTGCGATCAAGCGGGAATAGGTGAGCTCAAAGACGGCGCCATCGGGCAGGAGTATGGGTAGCGGCTTGGCTTTCAAACGCTGCGCTACCTGATCAAAGCGCGCGGCCGAATCGCCGGCGAGAAGGCAACCACCAGGGCCGGATAGATCGCACAGGCGGAAAAATTCATTCAAGGTTGCCATGCTGTTTTTATCGCTTTCTAACCGCGTAGTCACCGGGACTATCCAGCCGCTCCAGTTTTTACCCGTCGACCAGGCCACTGGGTCAAGCACGCCATCCACCACCAGGCGCCCTACTTTTTGCGGAAATAAATTCGCATAGGTAACGCCCAGATAGGAGCCGTAGGAATAGCCAACATAATTGAGTAACTCATCGCCTACCGCTTGGCGCAACACATCCAGATCGCGCGCCACATTGGCGGTGGTCATGTGGTGCATTATCGCGTTGCCATTTTTGGCGCAGAGCGCATTGAGCGCTTTATCACTAGCAATCTTTTGTTTTTCCTGTTTGCGCGTAACCGGAAATTCAAAGGGTGGCAGAATTTGGCTGGCGTATTCCGGCGTTAAGCCGCAGGTGATGGGCTGGCTGAGATTGGTGCCGCGTGGATCAAAGCCGATCAAATCGTAGTTATCGCGCACCTCCTGGTTAAATAAATATTCACCGGCAAAGCGCACAAATGCCACGCCGCTGCCACCTGGTCCACCGGGGTTCAGGAAGAGACTACCCAGTGGTTTTTGCGCGGGATTGCGCGCGGGCAATTTAATCAGCGCCAGTTGAATCGTCTGCGGATTTTTACGCGTGCTCTGATAATTTAATGGCACCGTATATTGCGCGCATAACAGGTTGGGATTTTCAGCGGTATAGCAGGGTTGCCAATCTATCGCCGCTGGTGTTTTTTTATCGAGCTGATATTCCTTATTCACATCAGCAGTGGCCATTAGCGGTGATAGCAAAACACACGACAAACTTAACTGGTAAAAACGTTCCAAGATTTTCATAACAGTTCCTTTGGTATTAATTAGCGAAAGTCAGGATTCTCACGCGACAATGGTATTTAAGCGTCACAGCTCAAAAACCTGCGCGCGAGTGCAAAAAACTAACAGAATCCTGACAATCGAAATGTAACAAACTAATTCAACGATTGAATAGCTGCACCTGCATGGCGCTTCAATCAATTAACGAATTCTCACGCTTTATATTGTCATCTTTCGGCAACCATTCAGACACAATCGCTACCTAGAATCCGCTGCGCGAATAACACGGAGGTGTACCGCAACCTGGTTGGTGTGTGCGGGGATTGCAACGCGCCGCTACTATCGCTAATCCTGTGTGGATTTTTAAAGATGACTCTGAATAAGAAAATGAATACTTCCATCGCTACATTATTGGGTGTGTGCGCAGCGGTTGTAATGAGTGCGAGCGCAGCGGCGATTACTTATGACACCTGGCCAAATTCGACGGCAGTAACCACTGCTGATGGCGCGGCGGTGTTTGGGGAAAATATGAGTGGTTTGTTTTACCAACCGGCAGCAGGTTCGCAAACCGCAGTGCTCTGGGCAGTGCAAAATTCGCCATCCAAACTGTACAACCTGGTGTGGAATAGCAGCAGCAATACTTTTGTGAAAACTACCACTAATGGTTGGAGTAACGGCAAAACCCTGCGCTATCCCAATGGTTCAGGCGCGCCTGATGCGGAAGGAATTACTAAAGCAGAATTATCGGCAACTGATATTTATGTCGCCACCGAGCGCGATGGCAGCGGCTCCAATCGTTTCAGTGTGCTGCGCTACGACACCACAGGTTCTGCTACCACCATCAATGCAACCCACGAGTGGAATCTGACCTCGGATTTACCGAGTGTAAGTTCAACCAATTTGGGTTTGGAGGCGATTGCCTGGGTGCCGGATAGTTATTTGCAAGCAAATGGATTTATCGATGAACATTTTGCGGCAACTTATAACCCGGCGAATTATCCGCTGCACGGCACTGGTTTATTTTTTGTAGGATTGGAAAACGACGGAAAAATTTATGCCTATGCATTGAATTCCGATTCCACCTTTGTGCGCGTCGCCACTATTAATAGCGGCCATGCAAAAATTATGGATTTGTCGTTCGATTGGGATAGCGGCGCACTCTGGGCTTATTGCGATAACAATTGCAGCAACCGCTCACACTTGTTGGGGATTGATACCACCGCAGGTTCATCTACGTTGGGTAAATTTATTGTGCGCAAAGGCTATTCGCGCCCATCGAGCATGTCCAACATCAACAACGAAGGTATTGCGATGGCACCGGCATCTGAATGTGTGTCCAACACCAAATCCTTCTTATGGGTTGATGATTCAGAAACTAGCGACCATGCTATCCGCAAAGGCAAGATTCCCTGCGGGCCTATGTTTTAATTCCTGATAATTCCCAATTGATATAGTAATAAAGCCACATCACGCTAGTTAACGGGATGTGGCTTTTTTATTTTCTGGATTAATATTGAAACCATGCTGAGCGTTACGAAAAAAATATCACTTATTAAAGGAGATGTTGATCCGGATATAGAGCTGCTTGATCAATTATTTCAGCAGTATTTAGCTCTGTAATTGCACGGAATATGGCACCTGCATTGCGTTAGGCTGCATACGGGTCATATTAAATTTCTTTAACCAATTTCCGCAGCAACTCCTCATAACTATGCAGTTACGCCGCATTGATTTTCAAAAAAATTTGAGGTGAGCGATGCGATGAAGGCTGGTAGCGGCCCATCCAGCTTTTGATTGTTGTCGAGCGATCGATGGATGGGAAAGTTATCTATGAATAATTTTTTTCAACTCAATAGTCTCTTTGCCATTGGTAAGGCTAATAGTGCTATTTGATTCAGGTACTTTTGGATCAACTATTATTGTGACTTGCTGGTCGTTGGAGCTAAGCTTTGCCAGAACATCATTCGTTTCTTCATAATCAAAGCCGATACTGTAAACATATTTGGTTTTGTCATTTGGAAACTTGCAAGTAAATCCTATTGATGATGGAACAGGTTTTTGTGCGTTTTGGTCATTAAAAGGAAAATGTGACCTATAACTTTCTCCATTAAAAAAACCAATGCCGATTGAGAGAGTTTCTTTGTCTTTGGGAATTGCAAACTCCCATGGATAAGTCTTTCTGTATTTTTCCCAAATGCCAAAAGGAACACCTGCTTTTTTTATGCGGTGGTATGTTTCTGGAGGAAGATCTTGCAGATAGGATTCAGCATATTCTTGTTTGTTGTCTATCAGACTACCCAATGGGTCGCGCATTTCTGCTTCATAAGGTGTGGCTTGGCCAAAAAAAACCTCGCGAGTTTCTTGGCCATCGACCCAAACAGCAACTGCTCCACCTGGCGCTACTCCAGCGACAACTTTTCTAAATATTGGCGTTTCTTTGTCTCGCGCAACGCCTTCCTTGAAAAGAGCTAATATTTTTTCGTAAGGTAAATCGAA
>DATIDX010000005.1:0-4823 GCA_035456025.1 Cellvibrio sp.
TGTCACTCAGTCTATTTCCCCGGTGAAAAGCGTGTTGGCAAGCGTGCGGTGAATTTTAAACCGCGCACTATGGATGCATTCCAGCCTAAGAAACGTACCTATTAATAACCGTGTAGGGTAATCGGGAGAAAATTATGTTGAAAGTACAAGTGTATCGCTACAACCCAGAGACTGATAACGCGCCTTACATGAAAACCTATGAGATTGATACTCAAGGTAAAGACTTGATGGTGCTTGATGTTCTGGAGTTATTAAAAGCTCAGGATGAATCCTTGGCGTACCGCCGCTCTTGTCGTGAAGGTGTATGCGGTTCTGACGGTATGAATATCAATGGTAAAAATGGATTGGCCTGTATCAAGCCAATTTCCGAGTGTGTTAAAAATAACACACTGATTTTGCGCCCATTACCAGGGTTGCCGGTGATTCGTGACTTGGTGGTCGATATGACCCAGTTCTACGATCAATACAAAAAGATCGAGCCTTATTTGCAAAACGATACGCCTGCTCCGGCGATTGAGCGTTTGCAATCACCAGCAGATCGCGAGAAACTCGATGGCCTTTATGAGTGTATACTCTGCGCCTGCTGCTCAACCAGCTGCCCATCGTTCTGGTGGAATCCTGATAAGTTTATCGGTCCGGCTGGCTTGTTACAGGCTTACCGTTTCTTGGCTGATAGCCGCGATTTGGCCACCGAGAAACGACTGGCCAATCTGGATGACCCTTTCAGCGTATTCCGGTGTCATGGTATCCAAAACTGTGTGGCGGTTTGCCCCAAAGGGCTGAATCCAACAAGAGCCATCGGTCATATTCGCAATATGTTGTTACAGAGCGCTACCTAAGGTGGCGCTTTTCTGTATCTGAAGTCGGCAAAATTTAGACGACAAAGTGAGCATTTAGATGCTCGATGCGATGAGAAACTGTTTGTTGCAATCCAGTGTTGCGACAACTTAAAAGCGGCGTTTTTAATCACAAGTTGAAAGCGTTTGGTAGCTAACCGCTAGTTGATAGCAGGGGATTTGAATGAGTCCCCAATGATTAAGGTGAGTGGAATGCAAGACAGCATTATGGAGCAATTTTGGAGCACTTCTCACATTTCCGGTGGGAATGCGGCTTACGTCGAAGAGCTCTACGACACATATTTACACAATCCTAATGCCATTCCCGAAGAGTGGCGTAATTACTTTGATCAGCTTCCCCGTGTCAACGGTGTGCTGACCCAGGATACTCCCCATTCGGTTATTCGTGCTCAATTTGAGCAATTGGGTAAATCCCGTGTTCGTACCGTAGCTGTTGCTGGTGGTTCCGTCAGCGCAGAGCACGAACAAAAACAAATCAAAGTGCTGCAACTCATTAGCTCCTACCGTTTTCGCGGTCATCAAAAAGCCCAGCTCGACCCACTGGGTCTGATGCAGCGTGCTCCAGTGGCTGATCTGGAATTGAGTTTTCACGGTTTAACAAATGCTGATCTGGATACCGTATTTAACACTGGCAGCTTATTTATTGGCAAAGAGCAGGCGACTCTGCGCGAAATTATTGAGGCATTGGAGAAGACCTATTGCGGTCATATCGGTGCCGAGATCATGCATATCACGCCACTGGCTGAAAAGCAGTGGTTGCAACAGCGGCTAGAAAGCGTACGTTCAAACCCGGAATTTACCAAAGAGCAACGTTTGGCTCTGTTAGAGCGTTTGACTGCTGCTGAAGGTCTTGAGCGTCACCTAGACAGTAAATACCCGGGTACCAAGCGTTTCGGTCTTGAAGGTGGCGAGAGCTTTATTCCGTTAGTGGATGCCTTGGTTAAACGGGCAGGCACATACGGTGCAAAAGAAATTGTATTGGGTATGGCACATCGGGGCCGTTTGAATACATTGATTAATGTGTTTGGTAAAAACCCGACAGAATTGTTTGCTGAATTCGATGGCAAACGCTCACTAAATACTTCTGGTGACGTTAAATATCATTCAGGTTTTTCATCCAATGTGATGACGCCCGGTGGCGAGTTGCATATGGCGATGGCATTCAATCCATCGCATTTGGAAATCGTTTCTCCGGTGGTGGAAGGTTCTGTACGCGCGCGTCAGGATCGTCGTAATGATAAAACCGGCGCAAAAGTAGTTCCTATCAATGTGCATGGAGATGCGGCATTCGCAGGTCAAGGTGTGGTGATGGAGACATTTCAAATGTCCCAAACTCGCGCTTATGGTACTGGCGGTACCTTGCACCTGGTAATTAACAACCAGGTTGGTTTCACCACTAACAAACGTGAAGATGCGCGTTCAACTGAGTACTGTACCGACGTTGCAAAAATGATCGAGTGCCCGATCTTTCATGTGAATGGTGACGATCCTGAAGCAGTATTGTTTATTGCCCAGTTGGCTATGGATTACCGTTACGAATTCAAAAAAGACGTGGTGATCGATTTGGTTTGTTATCGTCGTCGAGGCCACAACGAGACTGATGAGCCATCAGCAACCCAGCCGCTGATGTACCAAATCATTCGCTCACTCAAAACCACCCGTACTCTCTATGCAGAAAAACTGGTCGCAGAAAACCTGCTAACTCAAGCCGCAGCAGATGATTTGACTACCGATTATCGTGCAGCGCTGGATCGCGGCGATCATGTTGCAAGTGGTTTGGTCAGCGAGCCGGACCGCAGTCTGTTTGTAGATTGGACGCCTTATATTGGTCATGATTGGTTGACGCCAGCTGACACGGGGCTTGATTTAAAAACCCTGCAATCTGTTGCCGGTAAAATGCTGACTATTCCTGAAGGCATAGTAGTGCAGAAACAGGTTGAGAAGGTGTATGAAGACCGCCGCAAAATGGCCGGGGGTGCATTGCCGCTTAATTGGGGTATGGCCGAAACCTTGGCTTACGCCACTTTGCTTGAGCAAGGTTATTCTGTGCGTATGACCGGTCAAGATGTTGGTCGTGGTACCTTCTCGCACCGTCACGCTGTTGTGCATAGCCAAAAAGATGGTAGTTCTATAACACCTTTAAAGAATGTTAACCCGGCAGTAGAGTTCGACCTTTACGATTCCTACCTGTCAGAAGAAGCCGTGTTGGCATTCGAATACGGTTATGCCACTACCGCACCAAAAGGTTTGGTAATTTGGGAAGCCCAATTTGGTGATTTTGCCAATGGCGCACAAGTGGTTATTGACCAGTTCATCACTTCCGGCGAGCACAAGTGGGGACGTCTGTGCGGCTTGACTATGTTATTGCCTCACGGTTATGAGGGGCAGGGTCCAGAGCACTCATCAGCACGTTTAGAGCGTTTTATGCAGTTGTGTGCTGAGCACAATATTCAGGTTTGTGTGCCTTCAACTCCAGCGCAAGTGTTCCATATGTTGCGTCGTCAGGCGATTCGACCTATGCGTCGCCCGTTGATTGTGATGAGCCCGAAATCGTTATTGCGCCACGAATTGGCAACATCAACCTTGGAAGAGTTGGCCAATGGCAGCTTCCAAAATGTAATCACTGATGCAAATGTTGATCCGGCAAAAGTGCAACGTGTCATTTTGTGTAGCGGTAAGGTTTATTACACCTTGTTGAAAGAGCGCACGGCTCGCAATCTGGATAACGTTGCCTTGATTCGTCTGGAGCAGCTGTATCCATTCCCCGAAGCAGAATTAAAAGGTGCATTGTCCCCATTTAAAAATATCAAGGATATTTACTGGTGTCAGGAAGAGCCAATGAACCAGGGAGCCTGGTATAGCAGCCAGCATCATATGCGTCATGTTGTTGCTGATGTCTATGGCAAAGCTCTGCATCTTGAATATGTGGGGCGAGATCCTTCTGCTGCACCGGCAGGTGGTTACATGTCCGCGCATATCGAAGAAGAGAAACGTTTTGTGAATAAAGCGCTCACTGTGTGAGTGCTTTTTACTAATTGGTTGAACTGATCAAATAATCCTAGCGCTACAGAGAGATGGAATAGCATGAGTATCGAAATCAAAGCCCCTACCTTCCCTGAATCCGTTGCCGATGGCACGGTAGCAACCTGGCACAAAAAACCAGGTGAAGCCGTCAAGCGCGATGAATTGATCGTTGATATTGAAACCGACAAGGTTGTGTTGGAAGTAGTTGCACCTGCTGATGGCAGCATCGCTGAGATCCTTAAAGGCGAGGGCGAAACAGTGTTGAGCAATGAAGTTATTGCTCGATTTGTTGAAGGCGCTGCGGTAGCTTCTGCGCCGGCCGCCGCTGCAGCTGCTCCTGCAGTAAGCGCACCACAAGCTGCTGCAGAAAAGCCAGTCAATCCAGCCGCGCGCAAGTTGGCTGAAGAAAACAATGTAAGTACTGCATCTGTTGCCGGCTCCGGTAGGGATGGTCGCGTATTAAAAGAAGATGTTGCCAATCACTTGAAATCAGCACCGGCTGCCAGTGCACCCGCTGCTCCAGCCGCAGGATCGCCTGCCGCACCAATCGAAGCGGTAGGTGATCGTGTCGAGAAGCGCGTGCCAATGACTCGCCTGCGCAAGCGTATCGCTGAGCGCCTACTCGAAGCATCCAGCACTACCGCAATGCTCACTACGTTCAATGAAGTGAACATGGCTCCGGTAATGGCGCTGCGTGCAAAATATAAAGATCAATTTGAAAAAGCGCACGGCGGTTCACGTTTGGGCTTTATGAGTTTCTTCGTAAAAGCGGCTGCTGAAGCTCTTCGTCGTTTCCCAGTTGTCAATGCATCTATCGACAACAACGATGTTGTTTATCACGGCTACCAGGATATCGGTGTTGCTGTATCGACTGAAAAAGGTTTGGTTGTTCCGGTGTTGCGCAATGCGGAAAATATGAGCTTGGCAACCATCGAAAATACT
>DATIDX010000006.1:0-28952 GCA_035456025.1 Cellvibrio sp.
CTCCGGAGTCATCTTAGGCAGATCCGCAAGCGGCGTATTACGGAAAGGTCCGCCAGATGCTGTCAGCAGAATTTTTCTCACCCCGCTCGACTTGAGTCCGTCAGCAAGGTAACCGGTGCGATGGTTGGGCAAGCATTGAAAGATTGCGTTGTGCTCGCTATCGATAGGCAACAACACCGCTCCATGTTCAATGACCGCCTTAGTGAACAGTCCGCCGGCCATAACCAAAGCTTCTTTATTAGCGAGCAATACTTTTTTGCCTGCGGTTACCGCCGCGAGCGTGGGAAGTAAACCCACAGCTCCAACAATTGCTGCCATGACTGTATCCACATGCTCATGCGCAGCAACCCCAGCCAGTGCCTCCGACCCCTGCAAGACTTCAGTTGCGCAGCCTTGACGGCGCAACTCACGATCCAACTCAACCGCAGCAACAGGATCGTTAAGCACGGCGTAACGGGGTTTATGGGTAAGGCATTGGGTTGCAAGTAATTGCCAGCGCCGATCCGCCGTCAACGCAAACACTTGATAGCGGTCAGGATGACGGGCGATGACATCCAGGGTACTGACACCTATAGACCCCGTCGCCCCGAGGATAGTGACTTGCTGCAGTGCAGTTGCCATAGATTAGATTCCTGCACCCGTAAACACACCGCTTGCCAACAGCGCCAATGCAAAAATCGGCGCTCCTGCGGTAATACCGTCTACTCGATCGAGGATGCCACCATGTCCTGGCAAAATACTACCGCTATCTTTTACTCCGGCGTGACGCTTGACCATGCTCTCAAGCAGATCGCCCAATACCGACACCAAACTGGTCGGAACTATCAAAATCAACATCAGCACTAAACTTGTCCCTATTACCTGACTCAATACCAGCGCCAGCAAAGCGTTGGCCAGAAAACCGCCCACAAAACCCTCCCAAGTTTTCCCGGGGCTGACTGCAGGGGCTAATTTGTGTTTGCCAAAACGGCGACCAACAAAGTAGCCACCACTATCGGCAACAGCGACAATCAATATCAGCAACAGCACCAACCAAGCGCCGTTGACTTGTTGGCGTACGTATACCAGCGCAACCCAAGTGGGCAGCAACACTAGCAAACCCATAATTACGCGCAAAACCTTGTGCCCCCAAAGCAGACCGCTACTTGGATATCCCTGCACCAACAACAATGCCAGCGCCCACCAACTACAACCGACAATCAATAAGTCGCGAATCGCCTGGTCCTTGAGGTGTGGACTAGCCTCGCCTTCGAAGCCGAGGTATAGCGCTGCACCAATCAACAACAAAAACACCAACAGCGTATAAGCCAGACGCTGCCAGATGGCGGGATAGCCGGACAAATTTGCCCATTCCCATGCCCCTACCAGCACTACCGCGCCAATAAAGAAGGAGAAATAGCCAGCGGGCAACCCAAATAAGGCCGCGAGAAAAATAGCGGCGAGCACCAGAGCGGTAATAACGCGCTGCTTAAGCATTGAGTGCTCCCGCATCAATTTGATCACCGGTCAGGCCAAAGCGACGCTGACGCTCACGAAAGCTGGCCGCCGCTTTCTTCAATTCAATGCCATCAAAGTCTGGCCAGAGCTTATCGCTGAAAAATAATTCAGCATAAGCACATTGCCAGAGTAAAAAATTACTGATGCGTACCTCGCCACCAGTGCGGATCAGAAGATCTAACGGTGGCAAATCTGCCAAACAGGTATGTGCATGTAGCGTATCTTCTGTTATTGACACAGGATCAAGGATCCCAGCCGCAACCTGTTGCGCCATTTTCTGCGCCGCTTGAGCTATGTCCCAGCGGCCACCATAGTCGGCTGCGATAACCAACGTCGTTTTGCCGCCGCGAGTCATTTCTTCGGCCGCTGCAATAGATTTCTGGATTGATGGGCTGAACCGCTCGCGATTGCCGATAACACGCAGCGCCACATCTTTTTTCTTAAGTGCTTTTGCTTCATTTTTAAGATACAGCAAAAATAACGACATCAATGCCTCCACCTCCAATGGTGGGCGACGCCAATTTTCGCTACTAAAAGCAAACACGGTGAGTACTTCGACACCCACTTCCTGGCAAGCCGCCATTACGTCGCGGATACGTTCGACGCCAACCTTATGACCAGAGACCCCCGCCATACCGCGCTGTTTAGCCCAGCGATTATTGCCATCCATAATGATCGCCACATGGCGAAGATTATTGTCCGTCACGCATAGTCTCCCGACGACAGGCTTTGTGAGAAATCATTGATGGCCTGCTTTTGTAGTAGTTCTTGTTGATGTACTAGTGGAACAATCAGATGAAATTGGGTTGCCAAAAATGGGCAACCCAATCAGGTGATGCGGATTAAACAGCCATCAAATCCACTTCTTTCGCAGCAAGAGCTTTATCCACTTCCGCGATATATTTATCGGTAATCTTCTGAATTTCGTCCTGCGCGCGACGATCATCATCTTCACCAATCGCTTTGTCTTTCAACAGCGCCTTTACGTCACCCAATACATCGCGACGCACATTGCGCACAGCTACACGGCCGTTTTCAGCTTCGGCACGCGCTTGTTTGATAAAGTTTTTGCGCGTCTCTTCAGTCAGCATTGGCAGCGGAATACGGATAAGGCCATTGTTGGTTGATGGGTTTAAACCCAAATCGGATTTCATAATTGCCTTTTCGATTTCCGGCACCAGATTGCGCTCCCACGGGCTGATAGACAGCGTGCGCGCATCTTCAACATTAATATTGCCAACCTGGGCAAGTGGTGTCGGTGTGCCGTAGTAATTTACGGTGATACCATCCAACAAGCTTGGGTGAGCACGGCCAGTGCGGATCTTGTTAAAGTTGATACCGAGTACCTCAACCGCTTTTTTCATGCGTGCTTCAGCATCTTTTTTGATGTCATTAATCATGATTTATCCTCTTCAATCAAAGTACCTTCGTTGCTGCCAACAACGATATTCAACAGCGCACCGGTTTTGTTCATGCGGAATACGCGCACTGGCATATCGTGCTCGCGGCACAAACAAATAGCGGTTAAGTCCATTACACCCAGCTTCTTATCCAACACTTCGTCGTATGACAAGCGGTCATATTTGGTTGCAGTAGGGTCTTTTTTCGGATCAGCGGAATAGACGCCATCTACCTTGGTGGCTTTCAGCACTATATCTGCATCAACTTCGATACCGCGTAAGCAAGCAGCAGAGTCGGTAGTAAAGAAGGGATTGCCTGTACCGGCAGAAAAAATCACTACTTCGCCAGAGTTCAGGAAACGTACAGCGCGGCGACGATCATAGTGCTCAACCACTCCGCTCATGGGGATTGCGGACATAACGCGGGAAGAAATATTGGAGCGCTCCAAGGCATCGCGCATCGCCAAGGCGTTCATCACTGTCGCCAACATGCCCATATGGTCGCCGGTAACGCGATCCAAACCGGCTGCGCTCAATGCTGCACCACGGAATAAATTACCGCCGCCGATCACCAACCCTACCTGCACACCTATGCCCACCAACTGACCAATTTCCAGGGCCATCTTATCCAGCACCTTGGGGTCAATCCCAAACCCCTCAGTGCCCATCAGTTCTTCGCCACTCAGTTTCAATAAAATACGCTTGTACTTTTTATCTCTTGGGCCGGACATAAATGCTCTCCAAAACAATGAGTTAGCCGCGAATACCCACCCATATCGAGGGGCCGAAAAAAATCGGTGCAGTGTAACAGAAATCGATAACCAGGTGACTCTACTTATGAGCTTTTGGCGGGAATGAACAACGTTTAAAACGTCTATTTATGGGAGGGCGAGGTTTGACATTGAAAATCGTATTTATTAGTCAATACTAAGATCAACCTCACAAGGCAACAATTCGCGATGAACGATAAGAACTTTAATTCAATTTTAGTGGCGGCGATCCTCGTTACCGCTCTGCTAATTGGCTGCGTACATGTTATTCCTGCCAAGCAGCTGGTTTTGTTGCCCAATGCCAGTGCGAGACTCTATTTGTTCACTCAACCATTAACTGATGGAACACCCTCATCAGAATGGACAAACAACACCCACACAGCTTGGAAGTGCACTTATCCGGAAAACCACCATACTGATTATTTCCCTTGCGCGGTAACTATAGACTTATCCACCTCCGCCACCACCGGACTGGACTTGTCCAACTACCAATATCTGAGCCTGCATCTGAATTACACAGGAAGTGCAAACAAGGTTCGCATAGCCATTCGTAATTACAATCCCGCATACTCGACCGCTACCGATAACAACAGCACCAAGTTCAATGCCATCCAAATTCACACTGCTGAACTCAACAAGGAAAACCGGATTGCCCTTCCCGCCTTTGTTGCGGCCGACTGGTGGTTAAGCCAATACAACATTCCCCTATCCAGGTCAGCCCCGGAAATGGACAACACTATGGTCATCACTGTCGACTTCGGTGAACCAATAAAGCCAGGGATACACTCATTCTCCATTGATAAGCTCGAACTTCAGGGTGACTGGATCAATGTCGAGTACTGGTACTTGGGAATCCTGAGTCTGTGGATGCTAGGAATCCTAACCTACGCCATCAGACGCCTCGTCCAATTGAATGCGCAGGCCAAATATGACACCCGAATAATCAACGAACTCAGCAACAACAACCAGGAATTGCAGGAGGAGACAAATAAATTTCGACGCCTATCCACCGTCGACCCTTTAACCCAAATCTACAACCGCTTCGGGATAGACCAAATAGTTGCAAGCATCGCCGGGCAAGGCCACATAAAGAAGCCTGACCAGCCGGAATACGCCCTGATGATAATTGACATAGACCATTTCAAACGCGTAAACGACCAACGCGGACATGACACGGGCGACAAGGTACTGCAACACGTTGCCAGCATCATCCAGCAACATTTACGAGCCGGAGATTATGTGGGGCGCTGGGGCGGCGAAGAGTTTATCGTGCTCATGCCGGGCGCCAGCAAAACAACCGCTATGGGGCTTGCTGAAATTATTCGCGCAGCCATTTTTAGCTCCCAATTCGACTCAGACAGACCATTGGTCATAACAGCGAGCTTCGGAGTTGGGCAACAAGGGCTAAATGAAGATTTTGCCAGCTGCTTCAAGCGCACAGACAACGCTCTGTACAAAGCCAAGGCGCAGGGACGAAATTGTTGTGTTTATGCGGACGAGTCCCTTTAAGAGGACCAATAAAAAAACCCGCGCAAGTCTCCCTGCGCGGGCTTTATAACTTCTACCGGAGAAGCTTATTGACCTTTTGAAGCAGCAACTTGTGCAGCAACTTCAGCAGCGAAATCTACAACAGCAACTTCGATGCCCTCACCCACCTCCAGACGCACAAAGTTTTTAACAGTTGCGCCCGCTGCTTTAGCGAATTGAGCAACAGTTTGCTCTGGATTTTTAACGAAGGGCTGATCAACCAGACTAGCCTCTTTCAAGAACTTGCTGATACGACCACCAATCATTTTCTCAACGATTTCAGCTGGCTTACCAGCCATATCCGGCTGAGCGCGAATAATTTCTTTTTCTTTCTCTACCAAGTCAGCTGGCATCTGGTCAGAGCTAACCACTTGAGGGTTAACAGCTGCCACATGCATAGCGATGTCTTTAGCAGTTTCTTCGTTACCGCCTTCCAATTGCACCAACACCGCAATGCGGTTGTTCAAGTGCAGGTAACCACCTACTACACCACCATCAACCAAGCTAATGCGACGAACGCTGATTTTTTCACCGATTTTTTGTACTAGAGCTTCACGCGCAGCTTCCAACTCGCCAGCCATAACAGCGGCTACGTCGGTTTGCTTGGTAGTGAATGCCTTATCCAATACGGTATTTACGAAAGCAAGGAAGCCAGCATCGCGTGCAACGAAGTCAGTCTCAGAGTTAACCTCGACGATTACACCGTAGCTGTTGTCTGGAGCAACTTTAACAGCAACAACGCCATCAGCAGCGGTACGACCTTCTTTTTTGGCAGCTTTCAAGCCAGATACTTTACGCAGGTTTTCGATCGCCAGATCAACATCACCATTGGCTTCGCCCAACGCTTTTTTACATTCCATCATGCCCAAACCAGTGCGGTCGCGCAGTTCTTTTACCAATGCAGGAGTAACAGCTGTCATGGTTGTTTCCTCTATAGAAATGTTCGAATTCAATTTGAAAAAAGGGGGGCCAAGCCCCCTCTTCCGACAACTCAGTGCCTGCATGCAGGCTACTGGAGTTTTATGGTCGTTTGATTACTACTTGAGATTACTCAGCAGCGCCTTCGGCGGCTACGTATTCATCTTTATTTGGAACTGAAGAAGATGACTTTGAACCTTCCAAACATGCATCAGCGATAGCCGATACGTACAACTTGATCGCGCGGATGGCGTCGTCGTTGCCAGGAATTACGTAGTCAACACCTTCTGGATTGCTATTGGTGTCAACGATACCAATTACAGGAATACCAAGCTTGTTAGCTTCCTGGATAGCAATGCGCTCGTGATCAACATCGATAACAAACATTGCATCTGGCAGACCAGCGATGTTTTTGATACCGCCAATTGAACGCTCCAGCTTCTCCATGTCACGAGTACGCATCAGGGCTTCTTTCTTGGTCAACTTGGCGAAAGTTCCATCCTGGCTTTGAGCAGTCAGGTCAGACAAACGACGAATAGAGGCACGGATAGTTTTGTAGTTAGTGAGCATGCCGCCCAACCAACGGTGACTTACGAACGGCTGGCCAGCACGCTCAGCTTGTTCCTTGATGGTCTTTTGCGCAGCGCGCTTGGTACCAACAAACAGAATTTTTTTCTTTTGAGAAGCCATTTGCTGCACCAAAGCCAAAGCTTCGTTGAATGCAGGAACGGTGTGCTCAAGGTTGATAATATGGATCTTGTTACGTGCACCGAAGATGTATTTACCCATCTTTGGGTTCCAGTAACGGGTTTGGTGACCGAAGTGGACACCGGCGGACAACATGTCGCGCATGCTTACTTGTGGCATTTTAGTATTCCTACTGGGTTAGGCCTCTATATACCCCGCTAACCAACCATCATGTCCGCCGAAGCGAGCATTGGGCACCCAGGTTTTGCGTGTCGGTATATATGTGACGTTGATAAATTAAGTTAAAAATAGTGACTCTCTCGCGGGTAAGGCTGCACTCACCCAAAAAAGAGGCGCGCTTTATACCACAGAAATCGCGCCGGATAAACCCGAAATCCAGTTTCGATGCATATTTGGCAGTGTAATGATCTGCTTAGAGGCTAGGCCACATCCACCTCAACTTGTACACTAGTCATTTACTTCCCCCTCACCCCAAAATCCAGAGAGAACGCAATGAAAGAAACCTGGCGTTGGTTTGGCCCTAAAGATACCGTCAGCCTGCAAAATATAGCCCAAGCGGGCGCAACGGGTATCGTGACCTCCCTGCACCATATCCCCACCGGTGCCGTTTGGCCCATGGCAGATATCCTCGAACGCAAGCAATTGATAGCAGCCAGCGGCTTGGAATGGGCGGTGATTGAAAGTATCCCCTTGCATAACGATATCAAAACCCGCACCGGCAACTTTCAGCAATATATCGACAACTATAAAGAGTCGATCCGCAATGTCGGTGCCGCCGGGGTTTACGACGTCTGCTACAACTTTATGCCGGTGGTGGATTGGACCCGCACCAATCTCAACTACACCCTACCCAACAACGTTCGTGCCCTGCGCTTTGAGATGAGCGACTTTGCCGCTTACGATGCTTA
Organism: Cellvibrio sp.; assembly: GCA_035456025.1. Lineage (GTDB taxonomy): Bacteria > Pseudomonadota > Gammaproteobacteria > Pseudomonadales > Cellvibrionaceae > Cellvibrio. The sequence continues at coordinate 7,729 of DATIDX010000006.1, forward strand.
CATACTCAAGCGCCCAGGCGCCGAGCAATCTTATCGCCCGGATGTACTTGCCAAGGCCAAGGCACGTCTGGACGAAATGAGCTATGAAGAAAAAGTGCTGCTGGAGAAAAACATCATCGCCGGATTGCCCGGTGGCGAAGGCTCTTATGATCGCGAAGGCATTCGCGCCGCTATCGATCTGTTTATCCAAATGGGCGATGAAGGCATGCGCTCCAATCTGTTCGCCTTCCTGCGCGAGATAATCCCCGTCGCCGAGGAAGCCGGCGTACGCATGTGCATCCACCCTGATGACCCGCCATTCTCCCTCTTCGGCTTGCCGCGTGTAGTATCCACCGCCGATGACGCGCGCGCCTTGCTTAATGCCATACCCAGCCCAGCCAACGGACTCACCCTTTGTGCCGGCTCCTACGGCGCACGCTGCGACAATGACCTGGTCGCCATGGCACGTGAATTTGGCGACCGGATCTACTTTGTCCACCTGCGTAACATCAAACGCGAGGATGACGGCTCTTTCTTTGAATCCGACCATCTTGATGGCGATAACGATATGGTCGGTCTTATCGATGCACTATTAGATGAAGAAGAGCGCCGCTCAAAAGCTGGCATCAACTTACCTGCCATTGCTATGCGTCCTGATCACGGCCACCTAATGGGCGACGAGATCGGTAAGCCCGGTATCAATCCTGGCTATTCCTACGCAGGACGGATGAAGGGCCTTGCTGAGTTACGCGGCGTTATCCATACCCTGACCAGTTTACGTGCACGCATGGCGCATCACTGACAATATCGGGCTGGAGAGAACCCGCTTTCTCTCCAACCCAATTTTTGCGCTGCTTATCTATTAAACGCGACTCAAGTTCGGGCTATCACGCCAATAAAGGATTGATCTTGGTCAAACAGGCTTCGAATCGTTTAGAATGCGGCATCTTTTAAATCACCCGCCGAGATCGCCTGAATTCATGTCAGTTACTATCAAAACTCCGGAAGAAATCGCAAAAATGCGCATCGCTGGTCGTATGGCTGCCGAAGTGCTCGAAATGATTGGCCCCCACGTCCAGCCAGGCGTAACGACAGACCAGCTCGACAGGCTCTGTCACGACCATATCGTCAATGTGCAAAAAGCGATTCCCGCCTGCCTTGGCTACCGCGGCTTCCCCAAATCGATTTGCACCTCTGTTAATCAAGTTGTCTGCCACGGAATTCCGTCCGATAAAAAAGTCCTCAAAGCGGGTGACATTATTAACATCGACGTAACTGTGATTTACGAGGGTTATCATGGTGATACCAGCGCCATGTATTTTGTGGGTACCCCAGCGCCACATGCCGAGCGATTGGTCAATGTGACCCAGGAGTGCATGTACAAAGCCATCAAATTGGTAAAACCTGGTTGCCGCTTGGGCGATATCGGCCATGTAATCCAACAGCACGCCGAGGGCAGCTATTATTCAGTCGTACGCGAATACTGCGGTCACGGAATCGGGAAAATATTCCATGAAGATCCGCAAATCCTGCACTACGGCCGCCCCGGTACAGGCATGGAATTAAAAGAAGGCATGGCCTTCACCATCGAACCGATGATCAACGCCGGCAAGCCGCAAACCAAATTAAAAAGCGACGGTTGGACAGTAGAGACCAAAGACGGTCGCCTTTCAGCGCAATGGGAACATACTATGGTGGTAACCAAAGATGGCGTTGAAGTCTTGACCGCCCGCACTGGCGAAGTCTTTTAAGTAATGAGCATGCCCGACTTTTTAAAGCGCGTTTTTAATAAAGCCGCCCCGGGCAGTGCGCCCGCACAGCCGCCTGCACCGCAAGAAAAAAATGACCAGGCATCCACTAACACTGTGCCTTATTTTGAGCGGCCACTGTTTTTCTTTGACCAAAGCCGTTTTCGTCGCGCCCTTGCTGAAAAGCCCATTATCACTGTTTTTAAAGATGCCATTAATGCCGCCAGTACCCAGGCAAATCGCCGCTTCATTGAAGGTGAGGATATCCGCGCCCTGGTGTACGAACGCGCCCTGTTTATTGACTGCATATTGCATTACGCCTGGCATCAATTTACGTGGCCGGAAAGCATCAGCCTTGAAGCCGTCGGCGGCTATGGTCGTGGTGAATTGCATCCAGGCTCGGATATCGATTTGTTAATTTTGCATCGCCCGGAAATCCTGAAAGATTGCAAAGACAATATCGAAAAATTCCTTACCCTGTTATGGGATATAGGCCTCGAAATCGGCAGCAGCGTCCGCACCGTTAAACAAACGATCGATATCGCACACACCGATATCACCGTCGCAACCAACATTATGGAATCACGCACGTTAGTGGGCGATCCTTCGTTGCGGCATGAATTAATGCAAGCATCCTCACCCGACAAAATTTGGCCGATAGAAGAATTTTTCCGCGCTAAATATCAGGAGCAATTGGATCGCCACAAAAAATATAACGACACCGAATATAACCTCGAACCCAATATCAAAAATGCTCCTGGCGGCCTGCGCGATATTCAAACTATTAACTGGGTAACCAAACGTTATTTCGGTGTGCGCACCATTAAACAGCTGGAAGGCAAAGGTTTTTTTACCGACGAAGAATTTTCCCTGCTCAACTCGGGTGAAGAATATTTATGGCGTGTGCGCTATGCGTTGCACATGGTTGCCAAACGCCCCGAAGAGCGACTGCTATTTGATTACCAGCGCGAGATCGCAAAAACTTTTGGCTTCAGCGACAGCAACGAAGGCCTTGCTGTAGAACAATTTATGCATAAGTACTACCGCACTGTATTGGCACTGCGCGAACTTAATGACGTGGTTCTGCAATTTTTGTCTGAAGTGATTTTGCAGAAAGGCAAAACCAAGCGCGTTGTATCGATTAACGAGCGTTTTCAATTGCGCGATAATTTTATCGAAGCAACCCATACGTATGTATTTGAAGAAAACCCGTCTGCGCTGCTGGAAATGTTTGTGCTAATGGCGCAGAACCCACAGATCGCTGGGGTACGTGCGTCGACTATCCGGTGGATCAGGGAAAGCCGGCATCTAATCGATGACAATTTCCGCTCCAACCCCAAAAACACACAGTTATTTATTAAATTATTGCAGCAGCCGGCGGGCCTGGTTGAGCAATTAAAACGTATGTCCCGCTACGGTATCCTCGGCTTATACCTGCCTGAATTTGGCCAGGTTACCGGGCAGATGCAGCATGATTTATTTCATATCTACACGGTCGATGCCCACACCTTGAAAGTGGTGCAGAACATGTGCAATTTTTTATTGCCCTCTGCGAAGGAAGACTTCCCTGTCGCGGCGACCATTATGACCCGCTTGCCGAAATTGGAATTACTTTATATCGCTGGCCTATATCACGATATTGGTAAAGGACGCGGGGGCGACCATTCAACGCTCGGCGCAGTCGATGCAGAAGAGTTTTGTGTGCGCCACGGTATCTCACCGCGTGAAACCAGATTGATCTGTTGGCTGGTAGAAAAACATTTGTTGATGTCGCAGGTTTCGCAGAAGCAGGACATTTCCGATCCGGAAGTTATCCATAATTTTGCACTCACTGTAGGCGACCAATTACATTTGGATTATTTGTATTGCCTCACCGTTGCCGATATCAATGGCACCAACAAAGAGCTATGGAATACCTGGCGCGCAAGCCTGCTGCGTAATTTGTATCTGGATACCCGTCGCGCATTGCGCCGCGGATTAGAAAATAATGTCGATAAACAGGATCTGATTGAAGAGACTCAACAGGCCGCCATTCGCAAACTCGCACGTAAAGGCATGAGCAAAGAACAAGTGCTAGCACTCTGGGGGGACATGGGTGACGATTATTTCCTGCGCGAAAATTTTGCCGACATCGCATGGCATACGCAAGCGATTGCTGCGCGCACCGATGACAAACCGCTAGTGCTGATCAAAAAAACCAGCAGTAAAGAGCTTGCCGGTGCTACGCAAATTTTTGTCTACAGCAAAAACCAGAAGAATGTATTTGTCGCTGCAGCCACCGCACTGAGCAACTCCAATCTCAGCATTCAGGATGCGAAAATTTACAGCTCCAAATCCGGCTACACCATCGATACCTTTTTTGTACTCAATGAAGACGGTAAACCGCTGGGTAACAATCCCACTCTGTTGAAAAAAATCCAGCAAGCCTTGGTTGCTGAACTCAGCCTGGTCGACGATAACTACCGAGAAGTAATTGGCCGCCGTACGCCTCGGCGATTGAAATATTTTGCTTCGCCTACCCGCACATCACTGAATACCGACATGATTCGCAATTGCAGCGTACTTGAAGTCATCAGCCCTGACCGCCCTGGCCTGCTGGCATGCATTGGCCGCATCTTTATGGATTTTGATATCCAGCTGCTCAACGCGCGTATCGCCACTCTGGGCGAGCGCGTTGAAGACATGTTTTTTATTGCCACCAGTGAAGGTAAACCTTTAAGCGATCCAGAACTCTGCGCGCAACTGCAGCAACAAATTCGCGAGCAATTAGACAAACGTGTCGATAAACATTAATTAAGCCTGACTATACGATTATGAATCCGGATTTGAACCTGCTTCATCCCTACCCTTTCGAAAAACTCGCCGCACTTAAAGCAGCTGTAACTCCACCAGCACAACTCAGCGACATAATGTTATCTATCGGTGAACCCAAGCATGAGCCACCTGCATTTGTATTGGATACCTTGGTCAAAAATTTAGGCAAGCTATCCAACTACCCCACCACCAAAGGTTTACCAGAGCTACGAGAAGCTATTGCTACTTGGGCAACCAAACGTTTCCAATTAAGTACTGGGAGCTTTACTGCTGATAAACATGTATTGCCAGTCAATGGGACACGCGAAGCGCTGTTTGCATTTGCACAAGCGATTGTTGATCGCAACAAACCCAATCCACTGATTGTTTCGCCTAACCCTTTCTATCAAATTTATGAAGGTGCGACGATTTTAGCCGGAGCTGAACCGTATTTTTTAAACTGTACGCCGGCTAATAATTTCATCCCGGATTTCGCTGCAGTTCCGGCATCGGTATGGGAGCGCTGCCAGTTATTATTCATCTGTTCCCCCGGCAACCCAACCGGCGCCGTCATGAGCAGCACCCAATTAAAAGAATTAATTGCACTAGCCGACCGGTACGATTTTGTTATCGCCTCGGATGAATGCTATTCCGAATTGTATTTTGACGAACAGCACCCTCCCGCAGGACTATTGCAAGCTTGTGCGGAGTTGGGGCGCAACGATTTTGCCCGCTGCGTGGTATTTCATAGCCTGTCCAAACGCTCCAACTTGCCAGGCCTGCGCTCCGGCTTTGTGGGGGGTGAAGCAAAGATTCTGGAAAAATTCTTGTTGTACCGAACTTATCATGGCTGCGCTATGCCGGTGCCAACCCAGCTCGCGAGTTTGGTGGCTTGGCAAGATGAAGAACATGTAGTGGAAAATCGTGCAGCCTACCGCCAAAAGTTTGATGCTGTGTTAGAAATATTGGATGGTCTAATAGCGGTGGAAAAGCCTGACGCCAGTTTCTATCTCTGGCCTAAAACACCGATCAACGGTGAAGACTTTGCGCAGCAACTGTATGCGCAACAAAAAGTCACTGTCCTGCCCGGAAGCTATCTAGCGCGCGAAACAAATGGTATTAATCCCGGTGAAAATTATGTGCGCCTTGCGCTGGTGGCTCCACTTGCCGAATGCATTCAGGCTGCGGAAAGAATTAAGGCGTTCGTGCAATCTTTATGAGTGGCGACAAAAACTTAAGCAAGGCGGAACGGGTTGAATTTATTTTGCACAAGCTGCAAACGCTCTATCCGAATCCGCCGATTCCATTGTTACACAAGGATGCTTACACACTGTTGATAGCCGTATTACTCTCGGCCCAATGCACTGACGAACGCGTGAATACCGTAACTCCAACATTGTTTGCACTAGCGGACAATCCTTATGACATGGCTACACTGCCAGTCGAAAAAATTCAGGAAATTATTCGCCCCTGCGGTTTATCACCGCAAAAATCCAAGGCGATTTCAGTGTTATCGCAAATGCTGGTTGATGAACACAAGGGACAGGTTCCCGCCGATTGGCAAGCACTTGAACGCCTGCCTGGCGTCGGCCATAAAACCGCCAGCGTCGTCATGAGCCAGGCGTTTGGCCATCCGGCATTTGCGGTGGACACACATATTCACCGCCTCGCCCAACGCTGGGGTTTAACAAACGGCAAAAATGTAGTTCAGACCGAAAAGGACTTAAAACGCCTGTTTCCTCAGGAAACCTGGAATGCATTGCATTTGCAAATTATTTATTACGGACGCGAATTTTGTTCGGCTCGAGGTTGCGATGGAACCATCTGCGACATTTGCCGGACTTGCTATCCGGCCCGAAAAAAACCCAAGATTGTATTGAAACCTTAAAATCTATGATTACTTTATACGGCATTAAAAATTGCGATACCGTCAAGAAAGCTCGCACTTGGTTGGAACAGCAAAAACTTGATTACCGCTTCCACGATTTTCGTACAGACGGTTTGACAGCAGAACAAGTAACCTGTTGGATCAATGAAATCGGATTGGATACTTTAGTCAACAAACGCAGCACCACATGGAAAGAATTGGACGAAGCTACCAAAACCAATTTCTCCCTAACCACGGCGCCGACGATTATCAGTGCACATCCAACGCTGGTAAAACGCCCATTGCTTGATAACGGCAAACAAAAATACGTCGGTTTTAAAGACGCAGATTACGCAAAAATTTTTAACTAATTATTTGAACTACCGTCAGGAAAAATTATGACCCAACTCTACGCACTCGGTTTAGGTATAGGCACGCAGAACTCTAAAGGTGAATGGCTCGAAGTGTTTTATGCATTACCCCAACTTAACCCATCTGAAGCCAGCGCAGGCGCGATTGCCAACACCCTTGGTTATACCGAAGGGAACAAGGCAATTGCTATAACCAACAGCCAGGCAGGTGAAATCGCACAGGCACTCACTAATGCTGGAGATACCGCACAAGCGGAAATAGCTAAAGCACTCATAAACAGCAAGCGTCCATTGGTTGCAACATTGCTCGCAACCGACACCAATCCGGCGTCTGTTCCGGAAGCTTATTTGAAATTACATTTACTTTCGCATCGCCTGGTGAAACCACACAATACGGTACTTGCCGGGATTTTTGGTGTGCTACCAAATGTTGCCTGGACTAACCTCGGAGCAATAGATGTTAACGAGTTACCCGCGCGTCAATTGCAAGCCCGTTTGAACGGCGAAGAATTGGAAGTTTCCTGCGTCGATAAATTCCCGAAAATGACCAACTATGTCGTGCCCAAAGGCGTGCGTGTTGCGCATACTGCACGCGTGCGTCTGGGCGCCTACCTGGGTGAAGGTACCACCATCATGCACGAAGGGTTTGTTAACTTTAATGCGGGCACTGAAGGCCCGGCGATGATCGAAGGCCGCATCTCGGCCGGTGTGTTCGTCGGTGCTGGTTCTGACTTGGGCGGCGGCAGCTCAACTATGGGCACGCTTTCCGGTGGCGGAAATATCGTAATTTCTGTTGGTAAAGAATCCCTGATTGGCGCAAATGCCGGTATCGGTATTCCCTTGGGCGATCGCTGCAAAGTAGAATCCGGCCTTTACATTACGGCCGGTACCAAGGTGGTGGTGCTGGATGATGCGGGTAACGAAGTGAAAACATTGAAGGCCCGCGAACTTGCAGGTGTTTCTGATTTGGTCTTCCGCCGCAACTCTATCACTGGCCGGGTGGAAGTGGTCACCAATAAAAGTGCATTGCAATTAAATGCGGCGCTGCATGTAAATTAATATTTAGATTAATAGGGGCGCAATTCATGTTGCGCCTCAACATAAACACCGGGCATAACAGTGTGCCCAACATAAAGAGGCGATAACCATGGGCGCACAATGGAAAGCAAAACATAAAGAAGAAGCGGCTAACGCAAAAGGTAAAATGTTTACCAAGCTCACCAAAGAAATCATGATTGCTGCGCGTAGTGGTGCAGATCCTGATATGAATCCACGCTTGCGCCTCGCAATCGTTCAGGCAAAAAAAGCCTCCATGACCCGCGAGACCTTAGAGCGTGCAATTAAAAAAGGCTCGGGCCAACTCGACGGGGCAGTCAGTTATGAAAAAGTAACCTACGAAGGTTACGCACCACATCAGGTTCCGGTAATTGTTGAATGCCTTACCGATAACGTGAATCGCACCATCTCCAACATTCGCGGTTTATTCCGCAAAGGCCAACTCGGCACATCAGGTTCAGTCTCATGGGACTTTGACCATTTAGGTATTATCGAAGCCACTGCTAACAACGCAGACGCCGATGTAGAAACCGCCGCAATTGAAGCGGGAGCACAAGACTTTGAATTAGACGATGAAGGTACCGCAACTTTTTACACAGAACCAACCGATTTGGATTTGGTGCAAAAAGCCCTGCCCGACCAAGGCTTTACCGTAGTATCCGCAAAAATTGGTTACAAACCCAAAAATCCTGTGAGCTTGTCAGGCGAAGCATTGGAAGAGGTCGAAGCCTTCCTCGCCGCAATTGACAACGATGATGATGTGCATGAGGTTTATGTAGGATTGGCAGGCTAAGCATACGAGCTGTTGAAAAGGGCGCGATTGCGCCCTTTTTTTGCTAACCTCCAATCTAATGTTGATTTTCAGCGAGAGTTATTTTTGCAATAGATTATTGAGCGATGTCAGATCCGTCAGTGGATCGGAGCCGCTTGATTTAACACCAGCAGAGTCTGATTTGGTCTCAACCAAAGTCGCTTTGCTGACATTCACAATCCGCTCGTACTCATATTGGCTAATTTTGAAATACCGATTGTTGTCGCTACGTCGCACGAAGAAACCATCGCCCGACTTTACAAATTCATACGTAAACTCTCCGGCAGCTGAGGCAACTAAAATAGTTTTCCTTTCTCCACTCTCAGGGTTCTGCTCTGCGATCGCTTGTATTTGTAAGTTAGCTATAGCATTAGTCAGCTGATTAAGTTCTTCTGCAGCAATTTCCTCTGAAATAACACCGGTGGGCACTACGAAACTCCATTGCTGACCATTTTTTTTGAGATGGTAATCCGCCCCCTTAATCATCGCCGGATCTCTCACAGCAAGTAAATTTTTCTGCAGCCACTCGGTTGGATTTGTTGCAAACTCAAATGTGGTTAGCTCGGCGATGTAAACGTTATCGTCGCCTTCTTTGCGCAGATGGACTTTTTTGAATCCAGAGCTGCTACCCAAAAAAATATCAGCCTTTTTTTCACCCGCAGTGAAAAATTCGATTCGACGCTGAAACTTATTATCAGTCACTTCAAATCGCTCATGGCTCGCTGGCGTAGTTGTCACTGGCCAGGTGAGTTTAGTGCCTTCCAATTTTTGAAGAATGCCATCCAACTTTTGCTGGTCAGCTGGCAACTGCTGCAATTCCGGTAATTGCCAGCCAGATGCTGTTTTTTGTAGTGCAACACTACTATTCAGGTCGCGGATGACTATACGCTCAACCTCGCTGACCGCCGTGCCTAACAATGGCTGAGCTACGACATTAAGTTGCGTACTTTTTTTGTAAGCGAATATTCCGACGATGATTAGCAATTGGACGACCAACGTCATTGTTAGCCGTCGCTGCCATATTTTTGCAGGCGACGAGAACGACACCGAAGTTGCGTTGCTCACATCAATAGTCACTGATTGATTCATTTCATAGACCTCTTGTGAAAAGGGATATTAATAATCACTTAACTGGCAAGCCATTGTTGATACCGCTGCTCACGAGCACGTTTCATACGATGCTGAACAAAACCAACACCCAGGAGCGCAAATAACGCCATTCCGTAATTGAAATATTCCCAGAATGTTTGTGTGCTTTGTTCCATCGCGGGCAAGGTGCGGTTGAAATTGCTACGCGCGCGAATACTCATCAATCCGTCATCCTCCAATGCCCAGTCCACAGTATTCGCAAATAATTGCAAGCCATTCAAATACTGGCCACCATTTGCCATGCTGGCCATTGAAATGACCGGATCACTGAGAAAATCATTTGAGCTGAACAAAATAATGCGGGCAGAGTCAACAGAATGTTGGATCACACCGCCAACCATAGTGGTTGATGCTTGATTTTTTTCCGCGGAATTTCCATCTGTACTCCTGGCAGCGCCCTCTTGCTGAAACAGGGGCGATTCTTTACCGGCAAAAAAAGAATCGAAACGCCCTTGGGCAATGACACTTAATAGATGGGATTTTTGTTCGCCGGTCGCGATGTAGGGTGTTACACCGTCATTGGTAATTTGCGGCACCACATTCATGTCGCCGCTCAACCAGGATTTATCAGAACTGCGCAGCAACTCTGTAATGGTCCGGCCTTTTTGTTTTTCTGCATCCAACATAACAGGCGATGCCCACGCCATAGTGACTTGCGGCAAACTATTGGTAATAGCGTTTTCTGATTGCAACCCGCCACCGCGCACATCGATGAAATAAGGGTAATCCAGCATACGCATTTCCTGCACGCTGAAACCGCCGATATTGCGTGTCACAGGTACAGGGAATGGCACACTCTGATTATCCATCACCAATTTTTCGTCGATCTCAATACCATGATGGGCTAGCCATGCTTCCAGACCACTATCTAGTTTTCGCAAACTCAAATTACGGTGGCTAAGCGATGCAGCATAAGGAGACGTTGCAGCGATTACTGTTCCTCCTTGCATCAGGAACTGATCGACAGCAAAAAGTTGTTTTTCATTTAAGTTGCTAGGTGCTGCGAGAAACAGCACGTCGGCCTCGCCACTAACAAAACCATCGGCAAGGTCTTCGCGCACAACGTTCAGCTCGGAACCTAAAAACTCTTCCAATTGGTTAAATTGGGAAGCTGAGGTTACCATCGCGACCGTTTTGGTAAATCCACTTGCAAAACGTTTAACAGCAGATGAGAAATTTCGTTCAAAGCTCGATGCGCTCATATCGTCCAGCGGGATCTGCACCAATTGGCTACCTTGCGCGAGTGTCATATAAAAATAAAACCGCTCCTTACTCAACAAACTGGTTGTCATGGGTTTAAAACCGTAATCCTGTGCAATTTGTTCACCGACCTTACCGCCCTCAGCAGCAGGATCTATTACATTGACTTGCAAACGGTTTGCAGACTTTTCTTGTTGTTTTTTTGCCTCAGCTTCTACCGTACGCTTAAACGCCTGCAATTGTTGCGGCAGTGCATCATCGGCAGACACATATACGTTAAACACGAGATCGCCCTTCACTGTGTCAAACAAGTTGCCCCCGGATTGATAACTGTGCAGTACTTTTTTTATCGCGCGTGTCAGATCGTGCTCCGGATTGCGCAGCCTCACGTCAAGATCTGATTCATCGCTCGCCTTTACCTCAATAAGGTCGCGGAAACCAAGAACCTGATATTCGCTACCGTACTGCACCAACACATTGAAATAAGAATTCACAACGGACGACTGATAGCGGTCTGATACCTGGAAAGGTACAGGCTGAATCGCATACTTTTGGTTAGCCTCTTGTTCCAACTCGGGGTTCATCACCGGGTCAATAAACTCTACGCGTACTTTGCCTTGGCTTTCGATTTCATACTCTTTAATTAAGTCGCGAATTTGGGGCACTAAAGGCGCAAGTAGTGGATGTGTTTTGGCACTGAAATAGCCACGAATCAACAACGGCTCTTGCAACTGATTTAAATAGTGTTGTGTCGCTGAAGAAATGGAATACTGATTGCCTTGTGTAGCATCGACACGCAGTTGGTTAATTTGCCCTAACCAAAAATTGGCTCCCAAGGCGTTAATCAATAGCAGAACTGTCAGCGTGCGCCAACTCTGATGATATTGCTTGTTTCCGGTTGCTGCCCAACGCTCACGCTCCAAAGAGAAAGTATTCAGCGCGAGAAAAACCAGGATGAGGCTGATGTAATAATAGAGATCGCGCAGATCAATTACACCACGAGTGATTGATTCAAAGCGGGAGCCAGTGCCGATCAAACGCAACCATTCGCTAGCAGCATTTCCAAAAAAATCGGTGATGATGTTGCTACCAAATAAATAAAAAGCACCACAGAGTCCCACGGCACAAATTAAACTGACAATTTGATTATCGCTACGTGATGAGACAAAAAGCCCCATGCTCAAATAAGCAGCCCCCAACAACAAGGTGGCAATATAGCCTGCAATGACAGGACCCCAATCCAAATCGCCAATAATGGCAACGGTGATGGGTAGCGGCAGCGTAATAATCATCGCAATGAATAAAAGCGCAACGCAACCTAAAAATTTACCCACAACAAAATGCCATAAAGGGACGGGTTGCGTAAACACGTACTCCAATGTACCGCTGCGGCGCTCCTCACTCCACATGCGCATAGTAAGTGTGCTAGCCAGAAAGATCAGTAACAACGGCATCCACTCAAATAATGGCCGGACGTCAGCAATATTGCGGACAAAAAATGCCTCACCCCAAAAGAATGTAAAAAGCGTTACGCCCGCAAATACCGCCAAAAATAAATAGGCGATTGGCGATGAGAAAAATAACGATATTTCTTTATTGGCGATTCGCAACACGGTTTGTTTAGGCTGCATAGTCAATTGCCTCCTTTTGCTCTTGTGGCAGATGAAGATTCACATCCCGGAACAAACTTTCAAGGTCGCGGGCTTCACTGTTCAATTGATATAGAGCTGCGCCAACGTTTACTAACGTGCGTGCGATAACCGCACAAATATCTCTGGTCGACGCTGCATCACCAACGGTGATTCGTGCGCGTGTTTCATCGTCACCTGCAGCTAATAGTTCAATTGATTTCACGCCGGTGATGTTGTTCATTGCCGCTTTTAAATCATCCGCCTTCATACTGGATGCCAGCAATAGCGAGCGGCTTGCTCTCAAGTCCGTCAGTTTTTCATTCAACACCAATTTGCCTGCACGCATCATTAACACTCGGTCGCAGAGCGCATCAACTTCTTGCATAATGTGGGTTGACAGGATGACAGTCGCATCTTTAGCGATAGTTCGAATTAATTCGCGCATTTGCAGGGTTTGCTGTGGATCAAGACCATTTGTTGGCTCATCAAGAATCAGTAACCCAGGCTTACCTAAAAGTGCTTGGGCAACACCGACGCGCTGTTTATAACCGCGTGACAAAGTGGAGATAGGTACGAGCAATTTTGCGGCAATATCAGTCTCCTTGATGACGCGCTTTATTTCCTGCTGTTTTTCAAAATTGCGCAACCCCTTCATTTCAGCTGCATAATCCAGATATTCTGCAACCGACATTTCGGGGTATACCGGCAAGCTTTCTGGTAAATAGCCTATTTTCCTCTGTAGAAATTTTAGGTGGTCAGAAAGCAACTTTTCTTCGAAATAGATATGACCCTCGCTTGGCTCCAGATAACCGCTAAGCATTTTCATAACAGTTGTTTTTCCTGCACCATTATGGCCAAGCAAACCTACAATTTCCCCCTTGGCGATAGAGAAGCTAACAGCATCTACTGCTGTAAAAGCGCCGTAAGCTCGCTTTAGTTTTGACACTTTCAGCATAAAAGCCTCCATACAAATGAACGATAAAAATGAAACCAACGGGCATAGTTAACCGTTTCATATCACCCATTGGTTAATGAAGAAAACGGAAGCGTATTAATAAAAGAGGACTCAGTTTGGAGGTGGTCGGCAATTCGCAAGGCAAATGACAAGGCACCTGCTGATACAGAAGTAGGTTCGCGGAGTGATCGCGTTATACATTGTTTTTTCCTCAGAAACGGGGTTATTCCCAGAAAACAATCGCAAATACGACGACGCGCCTTAAATAAGGTTTTTAAGCGTAAATTCAATACAAAAAAAACATAAAAAATTTTTATAAAAAATAATTTCCAAAATAAATTTTTATTATCAATAAACCTCTTGAATTAGTCAGAAGCAAACCTGAATTTGTCCATGTGCTATTGAGTTTGCGGACGAGGTAACGACTGGAAATTCAATCCAACACCATGCTGATACCAGCACATTTAAGTTAACCGCGGAGGCACTTTGCCGCACCCGCTGATTTATCAGGTAGTTATTCAGACAGTCACTACAACACGTGATAGGAGGTATTTATGAACCTGCAACAACTTAATCCCTGGAACTGGTTTTCACATGAGGAAAGCAACAAAGCTGCTACCGTGCCGGTAAAGCGCGATGCCGATCTAACATCCAGCGCAAATCTGACTACAGATGGGGCAATACACCCCTTCAGGGAGTTACACCGCGAAATTGACCGTGTATTTGATGACGCTTTTCGCAGTTTCGGCGTTCCTGCAATCACCCGCCCTTGGCGTGGAGATGGCATTTTTAGTGCCGCTCACGTGCAAGCCAAAGTTAATGTGGCCAGTGATGAAAAGGCTTACCACATTAGCCTTGAAGCACCCGGATTGACTGAAAAAGATGTTTCCGTTGAGTTAAGCAAAGGGGTACTCACCATCCGCGGAGAAAAGAAAGAGGAGTCGGATACAAAAGATCGTCACTATTACCGGGTGGAACGCAGCTTCGGTAGTTTTCAAAGAGTATTGACCCTGCCCGAAGACAGTGACCACAACAGTATTAGCGCCAGTATGAAAAATGGCGTGCTTGAGATTAGCGTTGCTCGCAAAGCTCTCCCCGAGAGCGAAACAAAACATATCCCTATTAATTGATCATGAGTTCGATATCCCATACCGCCTGCCGCCTCACTTAGCGGCAGGCGTTTTTTTATTAACGCCCAACATCTGATTGAGGAAAAAATCACGTAAAATCCCGTTACAACGCTGTCACGACTACCGGATGAAACAATGACTACCTCAACTCCATTCCCCCTAACCCCTACCCTGCAACTTGCCACTGACCTGATCCGCTGCCGCTCTGTAACTCCCGAAGACGATGGCTGCCAGGAGATGATGATCAGACGTCTTGAAGCTATCGGCTTTAAAACCGAGCGTTTACGTTTTGGCGAGGTCGATAATTTCTGGGCAATCCGTACGGGTGCCGGCGGCACCATCAGTCCGATTCTCGCGTTTGCGGGCCACACCGATGTTGTACCCACCGGCCCGGAGGTTAATTGGAGCAACCCACCGTTCGAGCCGCAAATTATTGATGGCATGCTGCATGGTCGCGGTGCGGCAGATATGAAAGGCTCTTTGGCTTGCATGGTGGTTGCTTGTGAAAACTTTATTGCGCAGCATCCTGACCACAAAGGCAGCATTGCATTTTTAATTACCAGCGATGAAGAGGGTCCATCAGTTAACGGCACAGTAAAAGTGGTGGAATGGTTGGAGGCGCGCAACACAAAAATGACTTGGTGCATTGTGGGCGAACCATCAAGCACCAAGGTTGTTGGCGATGTGATTAAAAATGGTCGTCGCGGATCGCTGGGCGCCATCTTGAAAGTGAAAGGTATCCAAGGACATGTAGCCTACCCGCACTTGGCCGACAACCCAATTCATAAACTGGCACCCGCCCTTGCAGAATTAGCGGCTGAGCACTGGGATGATGGCAATGAATTTTTTCCTGCGACCAGTTTCCAGGTATCCAATATCAACGGCGGAACCGGTGCGACAAATGTAATCCCGGGCGAGGTGGAAGTTGTTTTTAATTTCCGTTTTTCAACCGAACTCACTGAACACATTTTACGAGCGCGTACCGAAGCCATTTTGGATAAGCACAAGCTTCAATACGATTTGCAATGGATTCTGAGCGGCCAACCATTTTTGACTCCGCGTGGTGACTTGGTAAACGCCGTAGTGGATGCCATTAAATCTGAAACTGGTATTGATGCAGAACTTTCCACTTCTGGTGGTACCTCTGACGGACGCTTTATTGCGCCAACGGGTGCCCAGGTTGTCGAGCTTGGCCCCATCAACGCGACCATCCATAAAGTAAATGAATGTATTAGCGCAGCTGATTTGAACAAGTTAAGCAGAATTTATGAACGCACACTTGAGAAACTGCTTACCTGATTAGCAAATGGTTATCGCTGGAAACACCTAATAAGGCGAGCAATGCTCGCCTTATTTTTTACAGGTCAAATACAAAATCAATACGTGATTTTTTTTACATTCATAGCGAATCCAATAAAATTTGGCGCGCTCCGGCGCCAAAATCATCTTTAATTTTTCATTTCGAATAATAGGCGTCAATTAGACGACTCCCCCCATCAAGAGAAGCAATAAACCTGTTGAAAACGCAGGAAAATTCATTCTTGTCATACTTCTTGCTGATGCTTGTTTAGCTGCCGCGCAATGCCGATTTTTTGAACAGGTGGCGCGCGCAGTGTTAGCCCAACTTTGCTATTCAGCAATTTTTTATTCAGCACATGAAAGGAAAATTAAACATGACTAACTCTTTTTTCAGCGAAGTATTACGCATCCCCGGTGCCAAAGTATTAAGCCGCGAAGAAGCTGCACTCGAATACGGAGCAGACACAGGTGCAAGCCAACGTCTGCCCGCAGGTGCCATTCTTATTAAAGAAGTGGATGCGATTCAGAACTTATTAGCACTCGCCAACGAATTTAAAGTGCCGCTCTGGCCAATTAGCGGCGGGCGCAATTTTGGTTACGGTACTTCGCTCCCAGTCGATGAACGCAGTTTTATTGTGGATTTATCCCAATTGCGCCGTGTGTATATCGATGTGGAATCCGCTACTGCATTAATTGAGCCCGGTGTCACCCAGGCAGATTTGCATGCGGCAATTAAAAAGAGCGGCGCTAATTTATTAGTGCCCACTACGGGTGTAGGTCCCAACGGTAATATCCTTGGCAATGCACTTGATGGCGGCTACGGTTTAACACCCATTACCGATCATTTTGACGCGCTCAGTGAACTGGAAGGATTTTGGGGGAATGGCACCGAGTTTCGTCACACCTATCAAGATTTAAAATGTCCGGAGATGGCTAAACGCTGGAGCGCAGGCACCGGTTATTCCTGGGCAGGTTTATTACGGCAAGGCAATTTCGGCTTAGTTACCAAAGCGCGCGTGCAATTGGCTCGTGCTCCGGAAGCCACACGCATTTTAGTTTTTGAGTGGAAAAGTGATGAGGCTTTTATTGCAAGCCAAGCCGAGTTAAATAAACTCGCTGAAGATATTCCCGGCATCGGTGGAATTATTATGATGAATGATTGCCGCATTCTTTCCACGCAAATCGATACACCGCTGGTCTCGACATTAGTCGGTGAAGCGCGTGTGAATTATTTAAAAAAATTGGCAAAAGACCGTAAAATTTCTGCGTGGACTGGATTGGGAACTCTGTACGGCTCACGCGCTGCTGTTGCAGGTTCGGTAAAAGATATTCGTCGTCGTTTAAGCAATTGCCGGGTGTGGAGCTTTAGTCCCGCGCAAATTAAACAGCTGCAAACTATCCAACACTATTTGCCACAGTGGGGCTTCTCGGCATTGCGTCGCCACTTTGGCGCGCTGGTAAATACCTTGGGCACGGTAGAGGGATATCCTATAGTTGCCTTTCTCAAAATTGCTTACGCGCTTGATGCCACTACAAAAAAACTCGATGTAAATTCCCATCCAGCCAAAGATGGAGCGGGTATTTTATGGTACGCCCCCTTGGTGCCTTTTACCGCAAATGAAGTGGAGCGCTACCGGAAGGTGATGAGTAAGTGTTTAACCGATAATGGATTCGACCCGCTGCTCGCCGTCACCTCGCGGTCATCGCGTACACTCTCAGGCACAATTCCTATTTTATTTGATCGCAAAAAACCGGAAGAGGTAGCGCGCGCAAAAAATTGTTACCGCGAACTGGTGAAAACAGGTTTAGAAAATGGGTGGCCACCCTATCGTCTGGGCATAGATTATATGGATATGATTGCCTGCCCTGCAGATTCGCCCAGTGCGCAAGTGCAACATCTACTGAAAAAGGCGCTGGATGAAAACAATGTAATCAGCTCTGGCCGCTATCAACACGCAACGGCGGTTGCACACTATGCCTCACCCGCAATTCAAGAAATGGAAGATTTGGCGGGTGTACAACTCGATTATGCCAAGGTATTTGGCACTCGTTTGATTGACAGAGAAGCACTCGAAAATAGGATCACTAAAAACGATGGTGTTAAAAAAGAGGCAGCTAAAAACGAAATCACCGAGTTGTAATATTCAACACCTAAACTGATCGCCAATTGATAATAAAACCTGACAATAACGATACGAGAAGGAATTTCTCATGAACAGAATAATTGCCCAGCGCATCAAGGATGATGCATTCTCATTTCATCTAACTAATAGCTTTGATTTTTTTAGCAGTCCAAATCGTTAAAAGCCCCACAAGACAGGCCGAAAAACCGACCCAGTCATAATGCAAAATTTCGCCGGCGTCGCCTTTAACCATAATTAACCCGGCAACAAATGCCGCTAAGCCCGAACCCAAATTTTGCACAGCGGAATTAAAGGCCATTACCCGCCCGCGAAAGTGCGGTTCGCAAGATGCAGTCACCATCGCTGAGCAGGGAATAAAACGCCCACTCACAAAAATGAAAAATAATCCCGACATCACCAGATACTCAAACAAACCAACATCGAAGGTTTGCGTCAGCAATATAATTGGAATAAAACTGAATAATACAATCCAGGTGAATACCTGTGCATGGGGATGTTTATCAGTAAGTTGAGCAATAACGGGGCGCGAAAATAACGTCACAGCGCCACCCACTAAATAAATATACGGCAGGTCGCTATTACCTAATTCGGTATTGGCCACAATTGCGGGCGCTATATAAGGGATCACCATAAAGCCACCAAACATCACTAATGAGGAAGTGATAAATCCCCACCAATGATTGGGCACGCTGAGCAATTCCCGATAACTTTGCAGCACAGGTACATGTTGCTGCTGCAAATGTCCACGCACCGGCGGCACCACAAACCAACTCACCACCAATACCAACAAGCACACCAATACGAGAAATAAAAACGGTGTCTGCCAATGGAAATGGTTGGCGATAAATAAGCCCAGGGGAACACCTGCGACAGCAGCCAGCGAAAATGCCAGCATCACTGTGCCCATAGCTTGGCCACGCCGCTGCGGTGGAATTATGTCGCCGACGATTGCCAAAACGACCGCGCTCATTACACCGCCAAAAAAGCCGGCCACAATACGTGCCATTAATAAGAGCGCGTAGGAATCGGCAAGCCCGCAACCCAGGGTTGCGATTGCCAGCCCCAGGTAACATACGAGCAGTGATTGGCGACGGTCAAAGCGATCAGCAATGGCAGAAGCAAGTAGTGCCGATATACCTGCCGCAAATGAATAGGAGGAGACTAATAAACCGAATTCCGCTGGCTGGATCGAAAAAGCATCCATCAACTGCGATGAAAGCGGCATCATAATCATAAAATCTACGATGACCGTAAACTGCAATGCCATTAAGGTGTAGAGCAGCGCGCGCTCACGCGCGGCGGAGAGCAACATCGTCATATGTCCATCAACTCGCACTAAAATGGGACCTTAGTGTACCGATTCAAGTGCGCCGATGTGCATAACAATCGTCAAATAACGACGCGGGCAAATAACTATTTATTTAGCTCGACAATTAACAAACTACCGGTAAACCGTTTTGGCTCAAGGCAATACCAGGTAAACATGTCGCAGTCCCAGCGCTTGTAACATTTATCTACCAAATTTAAGAAAGGACTGCGCCCCGGATCAGCCAGCACTAGTTTTTTAACGCCGGCACTCGCCGCGCGTTTTAACATCGCAAACCATTCATCGGTCAATTCGTCCCAAAAACAAATATCGCCGCCCACAATCACATCGTACTTAGCCAGGTCGGCTTTTTTCATCGATGCCATAGCGCCTTGACGTGTTTTTACCGCAACACTATTAAGGTCGGCTTGCACGTCTAAAAATGCAAAGACATCCGCATCCACATCCAAACCAGTCACCTGATGACCGTTACTGGCCAGGAAAATAGAGGTGGGACCCCAGCCACAACCAACATCCAGCACCCTGCTTTTTTTCTTCAGGGGGTTATGGGTGAAATAATCCATCAGCAGATAACTTGAATCCCAGTGTTTATTGCCATGAACACTCGGGCTGTGTTCTTTTTTTAGATTTTTGATAGGCCGGCTTTTTTCTGTGTACAACCAAATGCCGTAGGTATGAAAGGTATTTCTGGCGGGAGGGGCTAATAACTCTGGCACTATGTCATCTCACTCTTAGGTTGAATTCGTTTAATAGCGGTAAAGATTCTATGACAAATTTAAGACATTAATGTGACAACTCACCACAATCCCACCGCAAAAATCGGACAAAAATTTTAAAAGGGACGCACATTCAGTGCCAATTTTATAAATGGAGTGTTGGCAATATCCGTAGTGATTTTTGTATCAGCATCCGTTTCTATCTGCAATTTGCCCAAACCTGTATAGCCAATCGACACTTCACCCCAAATTGCTCCGGAAATTTGTTGCTCATAGGCGGCACCCATACTTACTTGCGAAAAATCCTGAGTATGGAATTGATTATCGGTGTTAACGGACCAGGTAGTTTCAGAAAACAATGCACCTACTTTAAAGATGCGCTTATCATCAGGCAGGTAATTGATTGTTGGCCAAGGCATCACCGCGCTGATCACCCAATGCCTATCGATAAACCAATCGAACCCAGCGTAGGGATAGGTGAATGCGTCACCACCGCCGTTGAAATGTACCGCCCCCCAGTAGCTGTGGAACCTGGCACCGTGACGATAGCGGCCCACCAAGCCCGCAAATGTTCCGCTCGTGTTTTCACTGCGCGTGTGACTATCAAGATTTTGATAATGATAAGCAAACGCTGCGCTCTGCCACTCAAGCGAATGCTGCGAGACCCAGGCGGCCATCAACCCACCCGTATTAATGGTGGAGGAATCAGTTTTGGTTTCAAATACATCCACGTCCAAAGTTTCGGCAACTACCAACATTTGGTTTTGCCCGACCCACACAGGAAAGCCCGCACCCTGGGAAATACTTTGGTATTGGAATTCGCAATCAACCCCGGACGGACACTGATCCAATTCCAATTCATTTTGATGTGTCGCCGTTAAATACCCGATGGGCATAAATGGCATGTGGGTGATATCGCGATCGTAGACAAAATCGCTGCGTAAAATTTTATCGATCATTACTTCGCCAAAGGCATAAAGATCGGAGCTGGCCAGGGCCAACATGGAAAAGAAAAGCGGAAGCCGGATTTTGGAAAGGCTATGCATAA
>DATIDX010000007.1:0-16926 GCA_035456025.1 Cellvibrio sp.
CTGGCTACCAACGGTATTCCGGCCGACATAGTCACCGCCTATCTTGGACGTCGCGGCATAGTCCCCTCGCGCACCACTGACCATATGGTGTTGTTCCTCTTCTCCATGGGTGTGACCAAAGGCAAATGGGGCACTCTGCTCAATGCCTTGCTCGATTTCAAAACCGATTATGACCGCAATGCTCCTCTGGCAGAGGTTGTGCCCAACGTGGTTGCCGCCGCACCTGAGCGCTACGCGGGTATGGGTTTGAAAGACCTGGGCGATGAAATCTGGGCGCATCTGCGTAAGAGCAAACAGGGGCACTGGCAGGCGCAGGCCTATGCCACCTTACCAGTTCCGAAAATGACCCCACGCCGCGCGTTCCAACGCTTGATGGCGGGTGATGCAGAGAAAGTACCGCTCGATAAGCTCGCGGGCCGCACAGTAGCGGTGGGCGTGATTCCCTATCCGCCGGGGATTCCCATCGTTATGCCGGGTGAAAATGTAGGTGCGGATGACGGCCCCTGGATTACCTATTTACGCACGCTGCAAGAGTACGGTCACCGTTTCCCTGGCTTCGCCAAAGAAGTTGAAGGTGCAGAGGAGGGGGAAGGCGGTTATCAAATTTATTGTGTCAAGGAGCCGGCGGTGTAAACCGTCGGAAAGGATATGTCGCATTCAGCTATAACTACGCCAAAAATTCCTATTCCGTTCCAGAAATTGCTTAAGGTTGTCGCCTTGGTCGATGGCGCCAACGAACAGGTAAAAGCCCTGCTGGAGCGTATTGCTTCTCAGGGTTACGAGATTGAAATCAGCACCAATTATGGGCGCGATGTACCCGAGGATTCCTCGGTTGGCGCGTACATAGTGATGGTTGATGGCGAGCGGCTGGAAGCTGCGCGCAAGCTTGGTCAGGCAGTTCGCCGTATAGGCTTCAAAACCCCGCTTTGGGCGCTGGCCGATTCGCACAAGATTTCCGATCTGGCGGTCCTCGGCTCGCTCGGCGAGGTGGATGGTTATATCTACCTCGGGCAGCAAACCCCCGGCTTTTACGCCAAGCAAATTGTCGCCAGTATTGTCAGTTACGGCATGAGCCTGTTGCCGCCATTTTTTGGCGGCATCATGGGATACGATTCTGAGGCGAATGTCTCTTTTGCCTGTCCTGGTCACCAAGGTGGTGAGTTCTACCGCAAATCCCCCGCCGGACAGCTGTTTTACAAGCATTTTGGCGAGCAAATTTTTCGCAATGACCTCTGCAACGCCGACGTTGCGCTGGGCGATTTGCTGATCCATGTAGGCGCCGCCGTTGATGCTCAACGGCACGCAGCGCAAGTATTCGGCGCTGACCGCACCTACTTCGTTCTGAACGGGACATCTACTTCCAACAAAGTGGTCGCTCAGTCGGTATTGCGCCGTGGTGATCTAGTATTGTTTGACCGCAACAACCACAAATCCTTGCACCAGGGTGCTCTGGTACAAGCGGGTGCAACACCCATCTTCCTGCCCACCGCGCGCAACCCCTTCGGGATGATTGGCGCAGTGGATTGGGATGCTTGGGATGAGGACTATTTGCGCGAACGAATTCGCACCAATCCACTGGTGACCGATAAGGATCTCTACAAAAAAGAGCGCCCCTTCCGTCTCGCCTGCATCCAGCTCGCCACTTACGATGGTACGGTTTACAACGTGCGCAAGGTGATGGAAAAAATCGGCCATCTCTGCGATTACGTGTTGTGGGATGAAGCCTGGATTGGCTACAACGCCTTCCATCCATTGTTCAAAGACCACAGCCCGATGCGGCTCGAAAACCTCCCTCCTGAAACCGCGGGATTGTTTTCCACCCAATCAGTGCATAAGCAGGGCGCCGGGTTTTCGCAGGCCTCGCAGATCCACAAACGCGACGAGCACATCAAAGGTCAGGCGCGCTTTATCGAGCACAAGCGTTTTAACGAAGCCTTTATGATGCATGCTTCAACTTCGCCGTTTTACCCGCTGTTTGCCTCGCTTGATGTCAACGCCAAAGTCCACGAGGGCAAGGCGGGCGAGATGCTGTGGGACGGCTGTATTGAATTGGGCATTGAAACCCGCAAGAAGCTGCGCGAGTTCTGCCATCACTATGCCGCCACCGGCGCTACGGCGGAGGAGGCTTGGTTCTTTGATCCCTTTGTGCCCGATGTTGTGACCATTAAGGATTCGCCCTTTACCAAGGATGCGAGCGGTGTTGCCTGGGAGTCCCTGCCGACCGAGGTGATCAAACAGGAACAGCAATGCTGGACGTTTGACCCTGCTAGTAGCTGGCATGGTTATAAGGGCTACTCCGACGGCTATGCGATGGTAGACCCAAATAAGTTGATGTTGTTGACCCCCGGCATCAACCGCAAAACCGGTGAATACCTCGATTTTGGTGTGCCTGCCACGGTGCTGGCCAATTACTTGCGCGAGCAGCGCTTGGTGCCTGAGAAGTGCGATCTCAACAGCATTCTGTTTCTGATGACCCCAGCCGAGGATGAAAGCAAGCTCAATACTCTGATCGCCAAGCTGGTGAAATTCAAAAGTCTATGGGACCGCGATGCCCCACTGGCAGAGGTATTGCCGACGCTCTACGCACAAAACCGCGAGCGCTACGCCGGCTATACCTTGCGCCAAATATGCAATGAAATGCATCACTTCTACCGCGACGCGAATGTGAAGGAATTGCAGAAGCAATGTTTCCGCGCGACCAGTTTCCCGACGCTGGCCATTTCGCCTAAAGAAGCCTATGAGGCACTGGTTGCCAACAACGTTGATTATGTGCCGTTGGAAAGCATTATGGGGCGCATCTCGGCTACCCTCGCTCTGATTTACCCGCCGGGTATCGGCGTGGTGGTTCAGGGTGAGCGTTGGGAGGAGTGGTCGCGCCCGCTGCTCGATTACTTCCTCACCTTTGAGGAATCATTCAATCGTTTCCCCGGTTTTAACTACGAAGTACAAGGTGTTTATCAAGAGCAAGTCGAAGGCCGCATCAAGTTTTATACCTATGCAGTTAAAGAGTAAGTCCACAACGCAAGACAGAAGGAGATTACGTTATGCAAGAACAGAAAAAGATGAACTTAACCCAGCTGACCTTTATGGTGGCGGTGAACATGATGGGCTCCGGTATCATCATGCTTCCTGCCAACATGGCACAGGTCGGCGCAATCTCGCTATTGTCCTGGCTTGTGACGGCAGTTGGTTCTATGGCGATCGCTTACGGCTTTGCCCAAGCCGGTATTTTTAACCAACGCGCTGGCGGTATGGCGGCTTACGCCGAAGATGCCTACGGCAAATCCGGTTATTTCCAGGTGTTCCTGTTGTACTTCCTGTCCCTGGCGATTGGTAACGTGGCTATCGCCATCTCGGCGGTCGGATATCTTTCCGCCTTCTTCCCGGGAATGTCGGTAACGCCGATTGCCACTTGCCTCAGTGTGATTAGCCTTTTATGGCTGACCACTTTCGCAAACTTCGGCGGGCCGAGTATCACGGGTAAGATCGGCTCGGTGACGGTTTGGGGGGTGATTATCCCGGTTGCTGGCTTATCAATTATTGGTTGGTTCTGGTTCAGCACCGAGACCTTTGCTGCTGCCTGGAACCCGCAGGGCCTGAGTATCGCTGAAGGTATGGGTTCGAGTGTCGCACTGACCTTGTGGGCATTCCTCGGAATGGAATCGGCGGCGCAAAACTCGTCGGCGGTGGAAAACCCCAAGCGCAACGTACCGCTCGCATGTCTGTTCGGTACCTTGGGTGCGGCTGTGGTCTACGTGCTTTCGACTACTGTTATCCAGGGCATTGTCCCTAATGCTGAGCTGGCGGAATCGACTGGCCCGTTTGCCTTGGCTTACGCCAAGATGTTTAACCCGACCATCGGCAATATCATCATGGCGCTCGCGGTTCTGGCGTGCCTGGGTTCGTTGCTTGGCTGGCAGTTCACCATTGCGCAAACCGGAAAATCAGCGGCGGAAGAGCGCATGTTCCCGGCGTTTTTTGCCAAGGTTAACAAGATGGGGGCGCCGATTACCGGCATGCTGGTGTTGGGCGTTGTACAAACTGGTCTGGCACTGTCCACCATTTCACCCTCGCTCTCCGAGCAGTTCGGCGTATTAGTAAATCTGGCGGTAGTCACCAACGTGATCCCCTACATAGTGGCGCTCTCATCCCTGATTATCATGATGAAGACCGCCAACGTGGCTGCTTCCGTCTATGCACGCAACGTATTCATCCTGATCATTGCGCTCGCATATAGCATTTTTGCAATCTACGCCTCCGGTAAAGATGCAGTACTCGGTGGCACCCTGGTGCTCGCGTTTGCCTACGTTATTTGGGGCTTTATTTCCCCGCGCTTCGTCGCACCTGCTCCGGCAGCTGCACGCAGCACTAACGTTTGATTGTGGCAAGCGAAACCCATTGAAAGGAGAAGAATTATGCATTTGAATCAATCTTTAAAAGCTGTTTGCCAGAGTCTTGTGCCTGGTATTCGCGCCACTTTAGCCGCTGCCTTAGTGGTCGGTGCTGTACTGCCGGCCTCAGCGGCGACAATTGACCGCATCAAAGAGACCAACCAGATTAACTTTGGCTACTTTCCCGAGGCTCGCCCGTTTACCTCAAGTTCTACTGGAGGCACTCCTGAAGGCTTCGGGATTGACCTCTGCCAGCAGCTTGCGGATCGCGCTAAAACTGCGTTGGACGTGCCGCAACTGAAGGTGAATTGGGTTCCTGTTACCAAAGCGGATTATCTGACCCAAATACAGGCTGGCAGTGTCGATTTGCTGTGTACACCCATCAACCAGACTCTTGAACGTCGCGCCGATGTGTCGTTTTCGATTCCGGTTTTCCCCGGTGGTGTTCGCGCGGTAATGCGTGAAGATGCGGCTAAGTCGCTGCGCGATGCGCTGAATGAAACGCCTGCTTCGCGCACTCTCTGGCGCGGTTCGCCGGCGGTAAAAATCCTCGGCAAAAAATCATTTGGCGTAGTGGCGGGTACCACGAGCGAGACTTGGCTGGCGGGGAAAATCAACACCTTCAAGATCGACTCCAAAGCAGTCCCTGTTGCCAACTACGAGGAGGGAATCAAGAAACTGGTGGATGGCAAAATCGACGTCTTTTTTGGCGACCGCTCCTTGGTGCTGGGTG
Organism: Cellvibrio sp.; assembly: GCA_035456025.1. GTDB lineage: Bacteria > Pseudomonadota > Gammaproteobacteria > Pseudomonadales > Cellvibrionaceae > Cellvibrio. The sequence goes on from DATIDX010000007.1 coordinate 5,125, forward strand.
CTATGGATGTTGAAGCCGGTAAGAAACTCATCGTACTTGATCGCTTCCTGACCTTTGATCGTTACGAATTCGCCTTGGCACGCGGCGATGAAGACTTCCGTTTGCTGGTTGACCGCAGCCTCAGCGACAGTTACGCCGCTTCTGGTTTTGGTGACCAGTTCTTCAAGTGGTTTGGTGAATACGATGCGAAAACCCGTTTCTTTTACGACTGGAATGTTATTCAGCCTAAATAGTTGAGCCATAACGCCGAATAGCCGCCCCCTGTCAGCATTGACTGGGGGCGGCATCAATTGAATGAAGGGAGTAAACGAGATGATCGAAAGAAGTATCAAGCGAATGAGCGCGCGTGCGCTGATAGTAGACGATGAGCTGAAGGACGAAAGTGCAGAAGGGCGCGCAGCGCGCTCGCTGGTAGATGAGCTTAGAGGTCGCGCCATCGAGGTGATCGAAGCAATTTCTGCCGAAGATGGCACTTCTGTGATGGCTTCCGATGCGGCGATCCACGTGGTGCTGATCGATTGGAGCCTGGGTAGCGACAAGAGCCATGAGAAAGCGCGCGCCTTCATCGAATTTATTCGTCAACGCAATGACAAGGTCCCGATTTTCCTCATGGCCGAACGCGATGCCGCCGCCACTATTCCGGTGGATATCATGGAACTGGTCGATGAGTTTGTCTGGACACTGGAAGACACTGCGGTATTCATCGGTGGCCGTGTTGCCGCGTCAATTCGCCGCTACCTCGATGCCATACTGCCTCCGCTCGCAGCGGCTATGTGGAAATTCAACCGCGACTCCGAATACTCATGGCACACGCCCGGCCACCAAGGCGGAACTGCCTTTTTAAAATCGCCGATCGGACGCGTTTTCTACGATTTCTACGGCGAAAATATGCTGCGTACTGATCTTTCGATCAGCGTCGGAAGCTTGGGTTCATTGCTCGATCACAGTGGCCCTATGGGGGCGCATGAGCGCTACGCCGCGCGAGTATTCGGCGCGCACCGGAGCTATAGCGTGACCAACGGCACCTCCATGTCGAACCGTGTGATCTTCATGGCTGCCGTGGCTCGCGACCAGGTCGCACTGTGTGATCGCAACTGCCATAAATCCATTGAGCATAGTCTGGTAATGACCGGCGCTATCCCGACTTACCTGGTGCCATTGCGTAATCGCTACGGAATTATTGGCCCCATCCCGCCTTCACGCCTCACCAAAGATGCGATCAAGGCGGCGACTAAAGCCAACCCGCTAGTGACTAAAGATATCGACCAACGCGCTGTGCATTCGATTGTGACCAACTCAACCTATGACGGCCTCTGCTATAACGCGCGCCGCGTGGAAGAATTGCTCGACCCAAGTGTGGACCGTATTCATTTCGATGAAGCCTGGTACGCCTACGCGCGCTTTAACCCGCTTTACACGGGCCGCCACGCTATGCACGGCGATCCCAAAGATCATAAAGGGCCGACGATTTTTGCTACCCACTCGACCCATAAACTCCTGGCCGCATTGTCCCAGGCGTCCCTGCTACATATCCGCGACGGCCGCAGCCCCATCCCGCACTCGCGTTTTAACGAGTCCTACATGCTGCATGCATCGACCTCACCGCTCTATCCGATTATCGTTTCCAACGACATCACTGCAGCGATGATGGATGGCCCCGGCGGGGTTGCTCTGACCACCGAATCAATTCAGGAGGCGGTATCGTTCCGCCAAACTCTCGGGCGCGTACATCGTGAATTTGCCGAGAAGAAGGAGTGGTTTTTCAAATCCTGGAACGCCGATACAGTCAAAGCAAAAGGTGGCAAGAAAGTGCGCTTTGAGGATGCATCGCCCGAGCAGTTGGCAACCGATGCACAATGTTGGGTGTTACATCCGGGCGAGAACTGGCATGGCTTTACCGATCTGGAAGACGATTTCTGCATGCTCGATCCGATCAAGGTATCCATCCTGACTCCCGGCGTTGCCGATAAAGGCGGGCTGGAAAAGAACGGAATTCCGGCCACTCTGGTCACCGCCTACCTGCACTACCGCGGTGTCGAAGTAGAGAAGACTACTGACTTCTCCATCCTGGTCTTATTCTCCATCGGCATCACCAAAGGCAAGTGGGGAACCCTCCTCAATGCGCTGCTGGATTTCAAACGTGATTACGACAAAAACACCCCGCTGGAGCAAGTGCTGCCGGGGCTGGTCGCGGATTATCCAGATGCGTATGGCCAGCTTGGTTTGCGCGATATCGCCGACCAGATGTTTGCGCAGCTGCGTGATTCCAAGCAAACCCACTGGCTGGCTGAGGCATTCTCAACCCTGCCGACACCGGTACTGACTCCGAACGCCGCCTACCAATACCTGGTGCGCGACGAGATCGAGCATGTGCCGCTCGACAAATTGGCGGATCGTGTCCTCGCCACCAGCGTGGTGCCGTATCCTCCGGGGATTCCTATGTTGATGCCTGGTGAATCAACTGGCCCGGACAATGGCCCGTATTTGGGATACCTACGAGCGCTTCATGCATGGGATAAGCGCTTCCCCGGATTTGGCCACGACACCCACGGTGTGGAGGTTCGCGACGGTGTCTACTACTTGCAATGTTTGAAGAAAGAGAAGCCTGCGAAGTTGAAGAAGTAAACCTTAACTAGAGTTTGGCTGGCATCGCCAGCCAAACTTCCAGTCCTGCAAATTCCAGCGGTAGCAATAGCCGCTCGCTAATCTAAGTCAGTCTTGTAAGGAGTAACTAGATGCAGACAAACCCCATTTTTGGCCGGCTGCGCGCCGGTCAAAAAAAATCCCTTATGACTATCATGCTCGCACTCGCGGCCTCCGCTGCTTATGCTGAAGATGAAGCTTCCTGGACTCCGCCGGGTTTTCCGTCGGGAGTTGATTGGACTTTTAATTTCGATGCGTCGGTTGGCGCATTTGGTTTTGGTAATTCGCTGTACACCAACCCAAGGCCCGGCGAACCTTCAGGTGACCTGACCGCTAACTGGACCGAAGGAGTGGCAAAACCCACTATCGGTGGTGAGTACACCATGGATAGTTCCGCCCAAATCTACGGCAAGTTCAGTGTTGTCGGGGAGCGCACCTATGGTTCCGCACCTGATCTGGTCGGTGGCGATGCCGGCTCATTTAAAGAGGAAGATGCCTATCTCGGCTGGCGTTCCGGTAACACCATTGGTGGCGGTGAGAACGTGCTCGATCTGACCCTCGGGCGCGCGCAATACCAATTGGGCCACGGGATGTTGTTATATGACGGCTCCTCGGAAGGCGGCAGTAATGGCGGTTATTGGACCAACGCACGCAAGGCGTTTGAATTTGCTGCAATTGGTCGTTTCAAGCCGGGCAATAACACCTTTGAAGCTTTTTATCTAGATAAAGACGAGTTACCTGAAAGCGATAGCAACACTGAAATTGCTGGCTTCAACTATGAGTACGCAATAGGCGAGGACACCACACTTGGTGCTACCTACATGACTTTATCGGCAGATCCGGATGATGCACCCGATCGCGACGGTATGGACGTGTACAATTTCCGTGCGTTCACTGCACCATTTGCGAGCTTGAAAGCCTTGTCTTTCGAGGCTGAATACGCCAAAGAAGACAATGGCGACATTCTCGATTCCAGCGCCTGGAACGCATTGGTTGCATACCAGTTCGACTCGTCTTGGGAGCCCAAGCTCTCCTATCGTTATGCTTACTTCGAGGGCGATGATCCTGAAACTGCAATCAATGAAGGTTTTGATAGCATGCTCACTGGCGCCTATGATTGGGGTTCATGGTGGCAGGGCGAGATCGGCGGTGGATTTTTCCTGTCCAACTCAAATTTGATTTCCCATCAAATCCGTATCCACACCTCACCGAGTGAATCCATTTCTACCGGGCTTATCTACTACAACTTCCTGACCGATGTTCCGGTTGCCGTTGGTCCTAACAGCACTTCGGACAAAGTGGCCAACGAAATTGATTGGTATACCGATTGGTCAATCAACGACAATTTCACGCTCAGTGTGGTTTTAGCCGTTGCTGACCCGAACGAAATTGTTGAAAAGACGGCAGACCGTGATGACTTGATGACTTTCGGCATTGTTTATCTGGCCTACAGCTTTTAATGATCGGCACTAAGCGTTTTCAACCTGATATCCAACTGGCGCTTGCCAGTTGGATATTTTTTTAACAAGTCCCCGCCACCTTGGGGTAGAGCGCTCCGTATAAATCCAGATGGGTAAGGTATAAACGCAAATCGAACTCGAATTGGTGGTACTGGGGCTCGATGTGCCGGCATAACTGGTAAAAGCTTTTGTTGTGATCCTTCTCGCGAAAATGCGCCAATTCGTGCGCGACAATCATTTTTAGAAATGCTTCCGGTGCTGTTTTAAACAGGCTGGCGATTTTTATTTCATTGACAGTTTTGGCTTTGCTGCCATGCACTCGCGTAATGTAATGGTGCTGACCCAACGCATGTTGAATGACTTTAATTTTTGAGTCGTAGAGCACGCGGTTGAGCGGTTGGCTATTGCTCATGTAACGGTTTTTTAAATTTACTGTGTAATCATAAAGCTGCTTATCCGTGCGTATCTCATGGGTCTTGGGATAGCGTTGCAATAAAACGTCGCCCAAGCGACCGGAATCGATCAGTTGTTGAACTTGCAGCAGGGTTTCATCCGGATAGCCGCTCAGATATTTAAGAATCGTCATGGGAAAAGTTAAAGATAAGTTGTTGCGAGAAATAAATTATACGTATTAGCTGCGCTGCAGTACAAAGCCTCATCAAACTGGAGTGAGGCGGCTTTTGGCCTAAAAAGTGCTTTGTATTGCGAAAAATGATTGAGTTGGTGTGGAGATTGAGTATGAAATTTAGGATTTACTTCTCAAAAACCGGTTTCGGGTTGAGAAAAGACGCAAGGATTATATGTGATGCCCTTAAACATTTCGGCTATGAAGCAGAGATAGTTGAAATGCCTGCAAGTGAAGTGAGATTCGGCGGCTTCAGGGGGTTGTGTGTGAATATGCTTAAAGCATTTAACGTCCTCTTTTTTTACAAGGCCGTGCAAAATCTTTTCTTCCGCAACAAAGATACTATGGGGATTCATCTTGAATCCATCTTTTACGAGAAGCTTTACCTACCCGAGCATCACGTTGTCATCCCCAACCAGGAGTGGTTTGAGGTTTCACATATTGCGTTATTACCTTACATAAAGGAGGTGTGGGTTAAGACAAAATTTGCACAGGGAATTTTTGCGCAGTATAAACGGCCAGTCAGATATATCGCGTTTTGCTCAGTGCTTGAGGAATACGATGCATCGGTCATTAAACGGCGCGACTATTTTTTCTCGCGCACTGGCATGAGCGAGTATCGCGGTGCTGAGAACCTAATCAATGTGTGGGCGCGCCACCCGGAATGGCCTCCATTAAAATTAGTAATACACCCTTCGCGCCGACCGGCGACAAAACCGGGTAATGTTGAGTTTCTGGATATTTTTCCGCGCGTCGAGGATTTTGTGCGCTTCGCATCCAGTTCACTTTTTCACATTTACGCCACCGAAACGGAAGGCTTCGGCCATTCTATTTTGGAAGCCATGGGATACGGCTCTGTTGTTATGGTTACTGATGCTCCACCCATGAATGAAATAGCTACTGACCAGTGCGCGATCTTGCTGGGCGCAGCTTATTCGGGGCAAAAAAGTATTGCGCCGCGGTTTGCGGTTGTGCCCTCGGCATTGGAAGAGGCGGTGGAGAGTGCAATGCAGCTGGATGAGGAATCCATCACAAAATTTAGTGATGCTGCGCGGCAAAGATTTCTCGATTTCAAAGAGGAGTTTTACAGCAACTTGGAAAAAGCCGTTAAAAGCTGCCAATAAACGCTCAAGCGTGTGATGGAATTTCTTCCCTCACACGCTTGAGCGTTTTTGGTGAGCGATTGCGTTATCTTGGGGCGAATAAGCGATTAGCGAATGTGGGTTTGAATACTTGCTATAGCGGTTTGTTGTTACAACGAGTGTTTAAACTCAATAAATATTTTTTTCGGACTTTTGTCTAATAAAAAGCAATGAAAATTGCGCTAATTATTTATTGGCCTGAATCATGCTAAATATCTTCGTGAGATTGTAATGCAACAGCTGCGGCTGGTGCGAAGTAGTAACTTGCATGGAGGTTGTAATGAGTAATCCATCTGTAGAAGGGTCTTTAATTAGCCCTGTTACCTTGTCAAATGAGCCACCCGTCGTTCGCTTTCATCATTCCAAAATTTTGGCGTTGTTTCGTGCAATCGACAGCGCCATTATCGTCGGGATTTTGTGGTGCGCACTGAATCTGTTGGGCTTGGAGTGGGGTAATATTTACACTGCTTTTGCAATAAGTGCCGTAATCATTTTCGGCTTCTTTGCAGAAAGCAATGAGGTGTATTACCTCTGGCGCGGCCATTCAATGTATAAGCTTGCGGTACGTCTGGTGCTAGCTTGGGCGGCCACTGCTCCTTTACTTATTCTCGCCGTAGTTCTGGCGTATCCATTCACCAGTTTAGGTTTTTTAGCCATCAGCAGTTGGTTGGTTGTAACACCAGCCGTAATGGTTGGCATGCATATCGGTCGCCGCGTGTTGCTTGCAAAATTGCGCGCCAATCCAGCTGAGCCTCGCCGTGTTGCCATTGTTGGTGCAAATGAATTGGGATTGCGCTTGATTAACTCCATGTCGGTCATGCCTTGGTTGGGTTACAAAGTTATCGGGTTTTATGATGACCGTGCGCCCAATAACGATGTAGGTCGTCGCCTGTTTGGCCAAAACATTGAGGTTAAAGGCGGCCTTGAGCAGTTGTATAAGGATGCGCATGACGGAAAATTAGACATAGTATTTGTTGCACTACCAATGCGCGCTGAATTACGTATGCATTCGGTGATAGACCGTTTGGCTGACACGACTGTGTCGCCTTATGTAATCCCGGATGTGTTCAGCTTTGACCTGTTGCACTCGCGTTTGACCTGCCTGCAAGGAATACCAGCTCTGAGTATTTACGATTCGCCTCTGGTGGATAACGGCTGGGCCAAACGTTTGGAGGATTTGGTGTTGGGCTTTGGTATTTTGCTGCTACTGGCCATCCCGATGTTGTTAGTTGCAATCGGTGTGAAGTTAACATCAGCTGGCCCGGTGTTTTTCAAGCAGACACGTTACGGTATGGGCGGTGAGCGTATTAAAGTATGGAAATTTCGCTCTATGACTGTTTGTGAAGACGGACCCAATGTCGCTCAAGCGAAACGTGAAGACCCACGTATTACCCCGTTCGGTAATTTTTTGCGCCGCACCTCTCTCGATGAGTTGCCGCAATTGTTTAATGTAATATCTGGCAGCATGTCGTTGGTTGGGCCTCGCCCTCATGCGGTGGCGCACAACGAGTTTTATCGCGGTCAAATTAAAGGCTATATGCTGCGCCATAAAGTTAAACCAGGCATCACCGGTTTGGCGCAGGTGAATGGTTTCCGCGGTGAGACAGAAACTATCGACAAGATGTCTGGCCGTATTGCTTACGATCTGGAATATATCCGCAATTGGTCGGTGATACTGGATATCAAAATTTTATGGAAAACCATTTTTAAAGGGTTTGTTGGGCAACAGGCTTATTGATTGATGAAAAAACTGTCGGGATATTTAACGGGCGTCCTGATTGGTGGTGTGGGTGCGGTGGGATCGCCGCTCGCTCAGACTGTTGATCAGGATGCACTGAGATTTACAGCGGGTGTTCAACATGTCTACGACAGTAACTTTTTGCGTTCGCCAGAAGAGATTGAAGAGCAAATTACTCGCGCAGGCGCGGGTATGCGTTTTAACCAGCAATACTCCGCGCAAAAAATATCCCTCGCCTTAAGTGCCAGCCAATACCTCTATGCAGAACGCGACGAATTGGACGCTTCTGCAATAGAGGGGCAAGCATCCTGGCGTAGCCAATTTACTTCCAACATCAGCACTCAACTGGAATTCCAGCGGGAGGAAGCTCCCGTCGATAAATTGGAATATATCGGTAAGGATTTAGTGGCAAGGGAAGAGGCCAACGCGCGCTTGTCGCTGGGTGATACGCGTCGCTTTGGTTTTATCCTGGGTGCTCATCAAATGGACAACACCCACTCCAACGAAGAGCGGAGTGTGATGGATTTTAAGGACCAAGATCTTTTTTCTGAACTTCGCTACCGCTTCGCTTCAAGTTCTTGGTTAGGTTTGCGCTATCGCGAGGGTGACCGCGGTTATGCCACCATAAATCCGACCCAGGGAAATCTGGATTTTGATTATCGTCAAGTTGAATTGGAAACAGCGTGGGCGATGACGCCAAAAACCAAGCTGACCGGGTTTGTCGGTTATTTTGATCGCGAGGCGCACTCTTTATCCGCTAGTGGTAACGACGGTGAAGGTCAACTGGCCAGTTTAAAAATGGAGTGGGAGATTAGCTCGAAATTGGCGAGCGAATTAACCTATAGGTTTAATCAGCCGGCCGTAGGGGAAACTTCTGATTCGCCGTCAGAAGTAAGCGACAGTGTGTTCTTGATGCAATGGCAATTTTCACCCAAAGTCCAAATTGGCTTTGGTGCAAGTTACGCCGAGTTATTTTACGAACAAAGCCAAGTCGTATTAGCTGAGCGGACAGAGCGCAACGTGACCGTCACTCCATTACTTGTTACCTGGACTGTCTACGAGGCATTTATCTTGCGTTTGAGCAGCCAGTGGATGGATCGCCGCTCACCTATCTATGAGCGGGATTATCAAGGTTATTCTGCAGGTTTGGCGCTGGCATTCCATTTCTGATTTCCTTTCTCGACAATTTCCTGGTTGTTAACTAGCTGTTGCAACGCATGCTGGTATTTGTGAGTATCAATACAGGTTTGCATTTGCGCTGCGCAGCAGGATTTTTTGTGCGCAAGTAAATGGCGATCACGATACACATCGCCAAGTATTTTTGCAGTTTGTTGCACATCGGCATCGGCCCAGGTTGCATTGTCAAACTCGCGGAATTCAGGGTGGCTGGAGTTAACCTTAATAGGTTTATAGCCCACTAAAAAACTGTTTTCAGCATTACAAAAATCCATATTGCCGGACCATGCGGTAACTAGCACCGGTGTGTCCAGCAACATAGCTTCAGCAATCGTCAGACCAAACCCTTCAGATCTATGCAGCGATGCATAAATGTCGGAGCTTTGTATTAAACCGAGCACATCAGCGCGGCTCCAATGCTGATCAACGAGTCGAATCTGGGGGTAGGAAGCAATCGCCTCCATAAGTGCCTGCTTCTCCGGTGAATTTGCGCCGGCGTTCGCTTTAAGTACTAGATAGGCGTCATTAACACCGGCGAAGGCCTCTTTAAACGCGGCAATTAAGCCCATCGGATTCTTGCGTTCCATCGCGCTGCCAAAACTAAAAATATTAGAGATCACAAATGCATTGTCAGGGATGCCCAGTTGCGCTCGTATCCCCGCTGTAGCAACACCGCGCGTAACCGGATGCGTCGCCGTGAGTACGGGATAACTTGCATAGCGCTGGATAACATCGGTGGTAAAGCGCGAGGGAGTGATAATCGCATTCATGTAGCGGAGCGCCTTGATCCACTCAGCGGGTATCGCTTCCAGCTCCCAGGCCCAGTAGCCAATGTTGTAGGTTTTTTTAAAGTTGCCGAGTCCCATTTGCAAAATCACTGGCGGCAACATGGGCGGGTTGAGGTGGTAAATGCGGCAATTAATGTCAGCGCCGGCCATATCATCTGCCCATTGCCAAGCCAATTCCTGCGGCTTGCGAAAAAATCCTTCCACGCTTGTGCATTTTACGCGATAACCGTCAGCCGCCAGTTGTTGCGCACACAAACGCGCCGATTCACCAATACCGGAAATGCTGTGGAAAAACCCTATCACCTCTATACGCAACTCATCTTCGCTCGGTAGCGATGCAGAGCTTTTGGGAATCAGTCGCTGCAAAACCTGCGCGCGAAAATTACGGTAAAAGTGGCGCAATTGTTGTTTCATAGCAATCACTCAATTCAGCTGACGATGGGTATTTAAATGATGAGGAACAACAGTTGCGTTTACTGCAAACGCAACCAGCCTTGTAAGCGCAGCAACAGTGGTGAAAATTTTGCCGGTGCAACACTTAGGCCCTCCTGTAAAAAATTGCGGGTTTCCTGGCGGAACACCAGTAAGCCCAATAGCAAATACACCAGGCCGCCGGTGGCGCAAATTAAAATAATTTGCAGAGTGCTTGGCAAACTGCCGGGTAGTTCGTGCTTGAGCGCCAAGCATGCCGCCAACATAATTGCCGATGCCAGATAGCTTGGCCAAAGCGCATTAAAAATCGCCAGCAAACGGCAGCCAAATACCCGGTAAAAAATCAACAGGCTAATTATTCCCGTTAGGTAATTAACGGCGATATAGGCAAGAGCGGCGTAGGTAACACCATGCGGAATGGCGAAATAACCAATAGTCAGGATAATCAATAATGTAGAAATTGTGCTGAACATTACCCAGCGCGATTGACCCTGTGCAGTGAGCGCGGCATTGACCTGTAAGCGCACGACTAGAGGAGTAGAGCCTATGGCAAGCATACTCATGAGCGCGCCGCTTGCGCGCCATTTTTCACCAAACACCAATTCGATAAATTCTGCTGCAACCGCAGCCGTGCCAAAAAAAATCGGGACTATCACAAAGCAGCTCATACGCATAATGCGCAATGTTGCTTCGGCACAGGCGAGTTTATCGTTGAGTCGCGCGAGCGCGGGAAATACGGTTTGCTCCATTGGGCGGATAATAATATCTTGGAGGATGAATAAGGCGCGCCCGGCGATGCGATAAATGCCCAGGGCAATTGGCCCGAGGATGATACCGACCATAAAATCCAACAGCGTGTTGCACAGTGTGTAAATAAAATTCGCGACCATCATGGGTGAGGAAAACCCCAGTGTTTCTTTTGCAAGCGCAAAAGAAAAACGCAAGCTAGGCCACCAATGTGCGCTCACCAGTGTGACGGTAGTAATCAGCACTTGCCCCACGAGCTGTTGTGCAACCAATGCCCAGACGCCGTAACCTTGTAGTGCGAGAGTGACACCTACAACACCTGAGATGGTGCTCGCCAATATGCTGCGCAGGGCAATCACCTTGAATAAAAATTCGCGCCGCAGTTTTCCTTCATGCACGACTTTAACGGCTTCGATGATAAAAATTGCTGCGAGGACTTGCAGGATTGGAACCGCCGCCGGGTCGTAAAAATCATGGGTGAGCTTTGCGCCGAGTGTTAATACCAATCCGGTAAAGATTGCACCGTAAATCAGGCTAAGATAAAAACAGGTGGACGCGTGGGTGTTGTCCCATTCCTTGCGTTGGACTATCGCGATAGTGATGCCGCCGTTAACGACAATTTTGCCTAATTCCACCACTAAGATGGCAAATACCACCAAGCCAATTTCATTGGGCGATAAAATGCGCGAGATAATAATAAAAACTAAAAAACTGACCAGACTCATGCCGCTTGCGGCCAAGCTCATCCAGGCTGTACTGCTACTTAGCTGACGCTTTAAACTCATAAAAAATCCGGCAAAAACAATTGATAAATTTTAACGGGCGGAAATTTGCGCTCAACAGGTGTTTAGCTATTGTTGAGCGGTTGCTCATTGAGGGCCGTCGGTGTGGCGAGGGATTTTCCCTGTTGCAGGCACAGGCGCAAAAATACCGCTATATCCAGGGTGTAGCGGCGCAGCAAACGTGAGGGCTCAAGGCACAGGCGATAGAACCATTCAAGCCGCAAACGCTGTATCAGTGCGGGTGCGCGGGCGTTATCGCCGGCGAGAAA
>DATIDX010000008.1:0-14391 GCA_035456025.1 Cellvibrio sp.
TCACACCACCAATGTCTATGTACCGGTTGCGAGCATGAGCGATGTACGCGTTGAGAATTTTACCGATGTCACCTACGGATCACTAGAACACAATTTTAGCGATGGAATATTTGCGCTGGAAAATCATTCATCGCAAACTCATCAAGGCCGCAAAGGTAAAATATTTATTCAACCCGCAAAAGGTTGGATGGCTGCATTCCGCGATCAACAATTACTTATTATCCAATTCACATTACAACCCAAAAGCGCAATTCACCCGGAGCAAGGGCAAATCGAGCTTTATCAGGAATTTTTAAATAACGAACAGGACGATGGTTTGCTGGAATTGGAAGTACACGCCCCCTATAAAACCCTCAAACCACGCGAAACCATGTCGGCAACCGAAACCTGGACGCTCTTGCCATACGCTGGCGAGAATACCGCCGCCGCACAAAAAGCTTTTTTGCGCGCGCTCGCGAACTCCAAAGCTATCGCGCTGAATTAAACTTTTTCAAGCCCCCGTTCCGGGGGCATTGTTCGCTTTGCACAATTAACTCACCGAATATTTTGAATTGCTATCAATCAGCAATATTGGAGTTATGCGCTGTAATTCGAATTGGCACCAAACTTAGGCTAGAGTGTTTTTGTTGCTATTAAGTTGCTACCAGTTTGGATAAATGCCAAATGGCCATTTGATACATGTAGGTTGCTGGTGAGTTACGAACCGCAACAGTTTTAAGGGCAGCAATGTGCCCAAAGCGGAAATTCAAAAGATGAGCATTTCAAATGGGTGCGGACATTTAGCTATAGAAATTTTAAGGGAACATAACTCTCTACATAGATTATGTGTTGGGTTATTACAGACAGACAAGATCCACAGTCACAACCAACGATTGACTGCGGTGATGGTCGAGCGAATCATGCAAGTGGCACTCAAACCCTGGTCAAATTTGTTTGATTGTCACACCTCCATCTGGTGAGTTTTTTTGTTTTTCCCTCATTAACTTTTATTTAAAAATTATGTAACCAGGTATTGGTTCTAAAAAAGCATCAGGAAGTTATTATGTCAGTTAGCATCATTGAATTACCCGATATTCAGGCCGTTTCTCCACTACGTATAGACAATGTCATAGCGGGAGAAAAAGAAGCCTTCATTGCGTTGAATAAAGCTTTTATTGAAGCTGGTTGTGGGTATGTGCTCGCGGAAAATAACAAACAAAAAGTCGATATTATTAAAAGCTATCGCAAAGTTTTTACTAGTTATGTGCACGCGGGTTACCCACTAAATTTATGCAGCATTGATTTACCCATCAATGAAGACATGAAAATGTGTTTCGCTCACATCAAAGAGGTCTCTTCGAAATGGCTGAGGCAATCGCCCATTTGGTTCGCATCTTTGTGTTTCATTGAGCTATCTCTATTGGGGATCAGCAGTTTGGAAAAGCGCAATAAGGATTTATCCGGGCTTTTTTTGGCTCTCGAAAACTCCCAGCTTTCATTCAAAATGCTCACCAAAGAATCCGCTCCTGTTACTGGAAGTCGATCTTTCAGCGGCTTGGCTAGCATGTCGGGCTTGTGGGGTACTGCCGCCTGGGTTGCAAAGCGTGATCCGTTCCTTAAAACAGCTGAAGTTTCAATTTTCTATTCTTGTATTGAGAGCAGTGCTGTTGCAAAAAAAATAGATATAGCGCTTGAGGTCATGAATCTTCTGTATGAGATCGATAAGGACATAGACAGGGCCTCTAGCGTTAACGGTTTAACGGCACTGATGCGTGCCGCTGCGTACACTAATATTCCTTTGTGCTCCTGGTTGCTTGAGCGTGGAGCCAATATCAATCAACCTGATGCCGCGACTCACGCAACCCCCATCATGCATGCACTGGATAGGAAATTTGGTTTAGGTGATTTCTCAAATAGAAAAAGGATCAAAGACACTCTGGATTTTCTGATAGAAAATGGTGCTGATATAACCTTAACGCCGCTTACGGGTGAAGATTTTGGTAGGCTTATTATTAATTGCCTTTCATTAAAAGGTGAGGATAGAAAGTTCTATAAAGATTTTTGGAAGGGCTACAAAAAATCCTTACCAGTATCGGAGTCAACGGATGTTTCCAATCTTGTGACCATTTCTGATCGCGTGACTCAGGCCGATATCATCGCATTTGATAACGAAACTGACTTTTTGAAGATTGCGTCCTACAGCATGCTGTTAACCCGACTGGTCGATTATCTCGTGTTTGAAAAAAGCATCTTGCGTTTTACCCTGATGGATATAGTCACCTTGCTTGAAGGGATGGAATCAAAAGTATATGTTGCTGATCTCTCGAAGCGCAGCATAGAAAAACAGCTAAACAAGTTAATATCAGGTGCAAAGCGTGGAATTAACCTAACACGCGACGCTGACACTGGATTTTTTATCGTGCTGAGCGATTCACTTGAGGGAAATGTTGTGGCTGTTAATCACGACTAATTGCGAAGCTAAATGCCAGCGAAGGCTCGTAGGTTGGACGGCTATGCTCAACCTACTTAAGTGAATTGAACGTCCTCTATTGGCGAAAGCGGAATAGAACACCCCAGATAACTCATTTATTCCAAATTTCACGTTGGCGTTCGCAAACTCATGTCCGTGGAATCTTTTAATAACGTCATCTTTCAAAATTTCATATAAAATCTTTAGCTTCTCGACTAAGGGGAAAAAGGAATGTGGAAGTTTTTAAAAATTTGAAGTCTTACCAAAGGAAAAAGGAACATGAAATTTTTTAATATTAGTTCGTTTGTTATTTTTTTGTTTTTATCGACGCTTAGTGGGGCAAGTTTTGCGGCTACTAAATGCTTTAAAGTGATCTTCGTAACCGTTTGTATTCCTACTAAAACTGTCCCGACAAAAGTCTATGCAACCGGCTATGATGAAGATGACATCGATTTGCCTGCTGGCTCTTCATGGCAGAAATACGCCAAGGTTTGGATTGACGGAAACCCAACCTCATTAACTGATGGCACCTACCAAGCCTCAGGCAATTCGATTTTTGTCGATAATTCGAATCGGGTGTATGTTGCCGGTTACGCACAAGGGGGAAGCCCGATCACCAATTCAATCGCTAAATTATGGACTGATGGCGTGGAACTGAATTTAACTGACGGAAGCCAGTCAGCGGTAGCCAATTCAGTTTATTCAGACGGCGTACATTCTTATGTGGCCGGTTATGAAATGAATGGTAGCACCCCGGAAGGAAAAGTATGGATTGATGGAACTGCTGTATACAGTGAACCCAATACATGGCTATACGGAGTATTTGTTGTAGGTCCAGATGTTTATTACGTTGGTACAACAAAACCTTCTCCGGCTTCTGATTACCAGGGAAGAATATGGAAAAACGGAATTCCGCTTCCAGACGGTCTGCAACCTTCAAACAGTGGTTATTCCAGAACGACCGCTAGCTCGCTATATGTCCAGGTAACACATGGGGTACCAACAATCTACATTGCCGGATCTACAACACAATCTTCAAGCGTGACGCAAGCAACTGTGTGGAGGAATGGTGTTGCTATCTACCTCACCCCCGTTAGCAAACAACCCAATGGAACAATTCACTCTGAGGCAAGCTCCATATTTGTCAAGAATCAAGATATGTATGTGGCAGGTTATTTTTACGAAAACTACGTTCAACGCGCGAAGCTATGGAAAAACGGTGTTGCCTCTACTTTGAGTGCTGGCGAAAATGATGCTTACGCTACGTCTGTTTTTGTAGATTCACAGTCGAATGTTTATGTTAGTGGTGTTGAGGAGAATGTTAATTACGCGAATATGCCTAATACTGGAATGATATGGAAAAACGGCGCAGTTCATTTTTCTTCCCTTCCTTATTATCGCCACTCGATTTCCTCAGTATTTGTTAAATAATTTGCTACATACTCGATACAATCCTTTCTGTTTTAGTTAAGAAGAGGGGCTCACTGATGAGCCTCCTTTTTCCCGCATATTGCCATTCATATCAACCGCATGTACTGCATTTTGATAAACGAAAATATCACTGGGTTTTTCCAAATCCCTGTACTCAAGGTTCGCTAGTGATTCATCCACACTCACGGCTTGGGAATAATCTTTCCATCTGTTTTCCATGTTGCAGAATCTATTCCAAATTTCACGTTGGGATTCGCAAGCTCACCCACAACCTACATTTTATCTTGTAGGTTGGGAGAGCTAATATTTTATCGGATGCAAAAGTAAGGTGGGAAATTACTATAAGCTGCAGATATCATCCGCGCGTTTGCGGATTTCTTCTGAAAAAACAACTTTTCCAGTTTTAATATCTACTTTTTTCAGAACGCTTGAACTTTCAAGCTCTTCAAGGACAAAAAGCTGATTACCGCATAATTTTGGTTGTTGCGTTATCCAGACAAAATCCAGTTTCCATTTGTTTTCAAGGGATTTACAACCGCTTTCCCTTATCACATTTTTTAGTGGCGATGCCGGATAACAAAGAATGATGTCCGTATTATTGTCTGAGTAAACCACTTGCGATTCAGGAGGAAAGGTTGTGGCCGCTAATTGCCATTGCCCTTTTTCCAGCTTATAGACACTGCCATCCATATCCGCCATATGTACTGCTTTTTGATAAACGAAAATATCACTGGGAATTTTTTCCATATCCCAGTACTTAATATTTGTTAGCGATTCATCCGCACTCACGAGCTGAGGGTAATTTGTTCCATCTTTAGCTATTTTAAAGCCTGCCAAAAATGTCATGCCTTCATAATCCAAAGAGTCATAAACCCCGGTTATCAACAATTGCTTTTGCTGGCCGGCATTATTGGCAATTTTTCCATCTGCTTTCCATGTGACAGAACTGACTGCATTGGTCTTGCATGCCACAAGAGCCAACAGCATTGCTGCGCCGAGGTATTTAAATTGTTTCATTGTAATTATCCACAACAAATAGACCTTTTTAGTTTAAAGCCGTCATCGTCTCTTTTAGCGAATTTCTATATGGCAGATTTTTCTTTACGCGATGCATATCACACTTAATTAAGATCAGTATCTTATGTACAATCTGATGTCGAGTATTTCTGTCCAACCTGCTTGGTGATTTGCTACCTCTCTTGGCTGAAAGCAGAACCATCCCATTCCCAAATTTCCAACGAGTTATAACCAATAAAATCCACAATATCTATTCAAGGAAGCCCCATGTTTCGAGTTTCACTGTTTACCAGCGCACTATTAATGGCTACCTCTGCATTCGGTGCAGCACCCGATGGAGTGCCGCAAGAGGTTGTTACTCCAGTCGTTTTGGAATCTACCCAGATATTTAATATCTATTCAAAGGCAAACCAGCAGGATTATCGTATTCAAGTTCGGTTGCCTGGGAGTTATCAGAGCAATCCTGCTAAAAAATATCCGGTAATAATTAAGGTAGATGGCCAATGGGATTTTCCGTTGGCGTCGAGTGTTTACAATTGCATTTATTTTGATGGCCAAATGCCGGAGGCCATTATTATTGGAATTGATTGGGCTAATGTGACCGGCAATGTCCATGTTATCCGCGCGCGCGATCTGCTTCCGGCTCCAATTCAACGTTTCGAAAATTCCGGGCATGCCAAAAAATTCATTTCGGTGTTGGCCGATGAAATTATTCCTGCGCTCAATCAGCGCCTCCGGTTAAATGGGCAAGAGTTTTTGTTAGGCGGTTCATGGGGTGCAACTTTCACGACATTTGCATTGCTGGAGCGCCCCGACGTATTTGAGGGTGCTATTGCCATTGCTGGCGATTACACAAGTGCCGGCAACGTGTTCGACCAACAACTGAAATCACTTGCCAATTCCAAAGCCCTGGATGGAAAACATTTGTACATTGGGGTAGGGAAGGGCGATTCAGTTGCGCCTGATGTTATTGCCTATGCTGAAAAACTCAAAGCGGCGAACTTAAAAGGTTTTAAGTTAAAGTTAGATTCGCTTGAAGGGTTCGGGCATTCAGGTATGAATGTGCCAGGGTACGCCAGTGGTTATAAATATATTTTTGAGCGACCACAAATTACCGTTTCACCAAAGGATCTAAAGCAATTCGTTGGAAAATATACTTCTAGCGTTGAAGGTTGGTCGGAACTGGTTGTTCAAATAGAGTCGGGAAAACTCACGGCCATGCTTGGTGATGGGAAAACGCCATTGTTGGCAAAAGCAGAAAATGATTTTTATCACCCGGATAGGTTTTTTAATCTTTCGTTTGCGGGAACAACAGCAAAAGTTGAGACTTTTTTTGGCGATGCTACTTTCAAAAAAGTAGAGGCGGCAAGTCAGTGATGTTGTTTATTATTGTTTGATTTTGGGTACTTGCATAAAAAATCCCGGCATTTAACCGGGGTCAGCCCGCCGACAAACCCCACCCTAAAAAAGTGGGGTTTTGCCTCGCGGGTGTAGTCTTCATTCGGTGCATGCCCGCCGAGACGATAAATTAATTGGGTTTTTGTGATTTACTAATATGAATTTATATATTTAATATATAAACTAATTGCTGCTAATAAAAATAAGCTTTCTTGGTTTGCTCGTCCGATAAGGTTGTTATTAGAGTAAACATGGCGATGGAATTTGGTGGATTTGCATAGCAGCCACCTGTGACGCTAGTGCGTCGCATACAGGTTTTGTGCGGCTATTGGTGGTGGAGCTGGTAAGGGAGAGAGCTACGCTGCTGATAGTCGTACAAACAGATTTAGCGTTTCTATAAATTGATTAATGTGTGTCGTTGTGCCCGGTCGAATGACCGGGCTTTTTTGTTTTTAATTACAGGTATCCAACTTTCTGAGCGAAAGTGATAATGGATTCACCGTATGAACCTCCCCAGCTATAACCGGTGCGGCGCTCTTCTGACATTTGCGTAATGTCATAGAACTTGCTGCCATCGCGATCACTGAAGAAACCACGGTTGGTGTTCAGGTCGTAGAAGCGATACCACATTCTGCTGCCGGATTTCGCCACAATCGGGTTGGTAGCTGCTTTTGATGAGTCGTAGGTGTAGTTAGCCAGATAGGTGTTCGGGCTGGCAAACCAATTGACGCCTGCTTTAACCGCCGCTTCGATTTGAGGGGTTTGTGGTTGGGTCATCAGGAACGCGAGAATGCCGACTGATTCGCTGCCACTCAATGATTCCAATTCATAAGCGCGTGCAGCTTTTGGTTGGTAATCCGTTGCACCATGTTGCGCACACCATGCAGTGAGTTTTCCATTTTGTTTCCATTGGGCTTTCAAAATGTAATCAACACCTTTGGTAACGGCTGTTTTAAATTTGGCGCGATCGGAATCAGAAAATACGTCGTTATCAAACGGAGCGCGTTTGTTTACTGCGAAATCCAATACGGTTAATGCGTAAGCCATGCCGTTATCGTTGAAGGTTGCGTGATCCGCATAGCCACCTTTCAATGGATAAAATTGTGGCAATGCGCCGGTGCTGTATTGCGAGCTGACAATAAAGTTAGCAGCGCGGCGTACGGCATCGCGGTATTTGGTGTTGCCGCCGTTTTTATACACTTCGGCGAGGTAAACCATTTCGGTAATGGTTGCACCGTTGTCGATGGTGCCGCTGGCGCTACCGCCATTGCCTGCGCTTACCGAATTGTAATCCAGGTTTTTCGGCCAGCCGCCGTTGGATTGTTGATAAGAAAGTACAACATCCGCTCTGCTGGTGCTCCACTTGGTTCTGGATTTGTTGAACCAGCTAGCAGCGGGGTTGCCATCCAACGTCAATGTTTTTACGGTTGCAGTTGAACTGTTCGATGCGCTGGAACTTGATTTAACGGATGAAGAGCTGCTTGCAACACTACTTGCAACGTTGCTACAAGTTCCCGCTTTGGTTTGTGCGCCATCAATTTTTAATGAATCAATATTCGCTAAGCCATCAGCAGTTAATGCGGAGAGTTTTAAAATATTGTTGCCTTGCACTAAATCAATTTCCACACTCGCGGTCTGCCAGGTCGCCCATGCGCTGGTCACGGGTAATTCCACTGTGTAATTACCGTTGCTACCACCGTTAATTAGGAGTGAGCCGTTGCGATTGGCGGTGCCGCCGTTGGCGAAACGGAAATTCAATGTGTAGCGACCGCTGCTCGGTGCGTTTACTGCCCATTCAATTGCAGCACCCTGCGCGTTATTTGCATTGGTGTAGCCGTTGCCGGTAAAACCGGTATTGGTGCTCTCTGTTGCAATACCATCAACCCGACAAAAGCCGGCTTGTTCTTCCTGAATGGTGAAGGAGGAAACTGTCGCTACACTGCTGCTGGATTTTGAACTCACTAACGCAACAGAGCTGGAGGAGGGTTTGCTTGAGCTTGGTGCGATTGAACTTTTCACGCTTGAACTGGCAGCGCTGGTTGCTACCGATGAATTACTGGTGCCACACAGGGTGCCATTAACTTTCGGTGCGCCGGCACTACCGGTTGCCTGGAAGCCAAAGCTGGCTGAAGCTTTGGGTGCAAGTGTGCCATTCCAGCCCATTGATGTCGCCGTGTAAGGGTTTGAACCGCTCAGGGTTGCGTTCCATGCATTGGTGACGCTTACACCTGATTCTTGCCAGGACACCGACCAATTGTTGACTGTAGCTGCGGTGTCATTGGTGACTTTAATCTCGCCGGTAAATCCTGAGCCCCAATTGCTGGTTACTGTGTAGGAGCAGGCTGCCCATGATGGCGATGCAATCGCTAGCGCGAGTGTACTTATCGCCAGTGACGCCGCGAGCGGCGATTTAAACAAGGTTGGGTTTTTCATAGGGTCCTCGAAGTTTTTATTAGAGCATTTGAGTAATGTAAACGATCAAATTTATCGCGCGCTGCGATTTTTTATTTGCTATAGCTGGGTGTCCAGGAGCCAAAAATATTGCTGATGGTGTATTTGGCTGCGTCGCTGGCGGACAATTGTTTGGATTGCGGTGCGCGCGCCGATGGATTGGCTCCGGCACCTGTGGTCAAGTATTCCGCGAAACGCGCGGTATCGAGCGTGTTTTCACTCATCTTCACCCAGCCCACGGCGGAAATATGTTGGCCGAGTTCAGTGCGGATATAAGTTGCAGCGCCGTAAGGTCTCCAGTTGCGCCCCAAGGCGACCGAACCTTTGGCAACATTGGAATTGGCAGTCACTTTTCCACCGAGGAAGACCAAACCGTAAGGCACATTTTGGTCAGTGCTCGGCGCTGTTAACGCAGAGCCGCCGCCCACGCTGTGGATGGTGTTGTTATCAAACACGGCAGTGGCTGCACCGAAAATAAAATCGACCGTGCCCTGGATATGGCAGTTGCGGTAGTACTGGGTACCACTGTGGGTGTAGAGCGTGTCCTGGTTGCCAAGCAAGCGGCAATTGCGGAATTGTAAACGCTGACCCTGTGCTAATAAGGCAACAGCTTGTGAACCAATGCCGAATGAGTTTTCGATGGTGATATTTTCCATCGAAATATCGTTGGCTTTGATCGTTACACTCGCGCTGCCTGATGTTCCAATCGCAGTGCCATCGGCTTTCAAGGTGCTGGCACCATCGTTGTAAGTCAGGATGGTTGACGCTTGTTTTCCAGTCTCACCGCAAAAGGTCACGAAAGGTTTGGTGATAGATAATTTTTCGCGATAGGTGCCGGGTTTGATACGAATTTGCGTCGGCGTGGTGTTGGAACTGGAGATTGTGTTTAACGCCGCAGCAACAGTTTTGTATTGACCACTGCCATCTGCCGCCACGCGCAGGATTGGTTGGTTGGTAATGCTGTTGCAATCGGATGAAGTGGGAGTGGTGGGTGTAGTAGCGCAGGCGGCAGGCGTAATACCGTTGCCGGTAACGCGAATGCTGTCGATATTGGCTAGACCATCTGCCGTCTCAGCAACGAGTTTTATGGCATTGGTTCCGGCTTTCAGTGGTAAATCCACGTTTACGGTTTGCCACTGTGTCCAGTTGCTATTGGTGGGGAAATCGAGCGTTTTGACTTGGCTGTCGTTGACTACAATCGTCGCGCGTCGCGCCGTTGTTCCGCCGTTGCCGAAGCGGATTTGTGCTGTATAGGTTTTTGCACTGGCCGCGCTGATGCTCCAGCTAATTGAGGCACCCACTGCGTTTTCGGAATCGACAAAGCCGGTGCCGGTATAACCCGCGTGTTTAGTGTCGATCACGCTGGCAGTGCTACAAAATCCAACCGCATTTTCTTCAAACAGCCAGTTACTTTCAGCGGCGGTTGAGGATGCAATCGAGGAAGAGCTTTTGCTGGAAACCACAGCAACACTGCTCTTGCTGCTGGAACTGGCAACAATTGCGCTGGAACTGGATTTGGATGTTGCTGGAGTAGATGAGGCGGCTGCGCCACACAAGCTGCCGGCTATTTTCGGCGCACTCGCTGTGCCGTTAGCCTGGAAACCAAAACTTGCCGATGCGCCGGGTGCGAGGCTGGCATTCCAACCCAAAGCAGTAGCGGTGTAAGGGTTTGATCCGCCCAGCGTCGCATTCCAGGCGCTGGTGACGCTCGCACCGGCTTCCTGCCAGGACACCGACCAGTTATTCACACTTTGATTGGTATCGTTAGTGACCTTGATCTCGCCGGTAAATCCGGAGCCCCAATTGCTGGTGACGGTGTAAGTGCACGCTGCCCAGGACTGTGGTGCCATCGCCAGGATTATGCCGGCGGCGATTAGCGAATGCCGGCAGGATTTAAGGCGTGTTAACCCTAAAGTGGAAATTGTCTTGTTCATTTATGGTTCCGCTCGTTATGTTTTTCAGATGTAGGACTAGTTGCCCAGCGCGCGTGCGCGCAGGGAGATAATGCGACCAAATACCAGATCCTTGGGATCACAACGGTAGGTACTGAAAGAGACGATTGGCGAGGTTAATGAATGAGGAGCAGGGGATAATCAAGCCCCGGGATTGCCCTCGGTTATCTTACAAATCATCGCCATTTTTGCCGGTTTACTACTTTATTAGTTGGCTCATCCAGTTATGAAGCGTTTATATGAGGGAGCCTTTGTAAATGGTCAAAGTGACCATAGAGCTGGCAGTTTACTGAGGCGCTACTGCAGATAAAAGAATGTTAATTGGTAAAATGTGGATTCATGCGAAATATTTGTCGTTTTTGTGGGGCAGGTTTGTAATTTGCTTACTATATGATTTTTTGCAGGCAAAAATTTTTACGGATAAAAGCATCCATGCTGTGTTACTTCCTGAAATCCACCTCGTCATTGCGGTGTTTGCCGCCGCTGTTGTTGACCTAAAACGCAGCCTTTTGAGCTGCTGCCAGCGCTTGCCTGAATTGTTTATTACGCGCGGATTGTTTACGTTTTTCGGAGAATGATTTGGTATTCGTCTGCTTGGTTTGGATATCTTCAGCAATCCGGAAACCTTCGAGCGCGCCTACAAAATCCACTTTCCATGTGCCGCGGCTGGCGGAGGTAAATGGCGACCAGTGCCAGGAGCCGCCGCGAATTACGCGTTTACTGCAATCGCCGTCCACACGCGCTGCGCCAGTGGTTGCCGTACCCGGATAATTGGGGGTCTCGCAATCTGCAGTAAATTCATTGATGTTGCCGATCATATCGTGCAGGCCAAAGGCATTTGGCTGGTAGATTCCCACCACACTGGCGTAACCGGTTTTGTCATCGCAGGGTAGGACGCCCACATGGTCTTTTGATTCAAGGCCGTCGTAATCGCGTTTGATCGCTGCTTCGGCGGCTTGGTCGGCGGTGTTGGCAAACGTACAGGCTTGCGCAGGATCCTCCCCCCAAAAATAGGTAGTGGTGGTACCGGCCCTTGCGGCGTATTCCCACTCTGCATCACTCGGCAGGCGATAAGGTTTGCCAGTTTCCTTGCTCAGCCAGTCCACGTAGGCCTGCATCGCGTTCCAGCCAATGCAGCTCACTGGCTCAAACTCGCTCGATGTGTGTTTATGCCCCTTCCAGGTTGAAGGGCGTTTGGCAAACCATTTTTTGCTATACATTTGCTGGCAACTGGTCGGCGCAGGGTAGTTGGTCGCGGCAATAAATTGGCCGAACTCTTTTGCTGTCACTTCGTATTTGCCGATCCGGAAGGGAGCGATCACCAAGGTACGCGATGCGGCGGCGGCGGAGCTGCTGCTAGTCGCAGATGAATTTTCCGGCGGTGCGGGATGGACGAGCAATTGGCCGCCGGGAATATCTACCATTACCGGTTCGATTGGCTCGGCGGCGGCGTAGAGCAGGTGGCTTTGGCTGGCGATGATAAACAGCGGCAGGCGTTTGAACAGGAATCGTGCAAGAGACATAAATTTAGTCCTTAACAATCTTATTGGTAGGCACGCGGCAGATTCATTAACTGCCGCCTGATAATGCCGTGAGTTGGCATTGCCGGGGATTTGAGCAATCCGTTGCTGCAAAATCCTATTAAATTCCTGATTTCTGCGGTTTATAGAAAAACTATAGAATTTTTCGCGCGTCTATCCGTTGGTCTTCAGGGCGGTTTAACGACGAATCCGTGTAAACTTGCCCGCCTCCAATAACTCAGTCGTTGTGCAGCTAGTGGACTATTACTTCAATAATTTCAAATTCAGTAGCCTGAACCTGGTGTTACTGAAAGACGGCCAACCGCTTGCCATCCGCAACAACGAAGCAAAATTGCTCGCGTTCTTTTTGGCCAATCCCCAGCAGGTGTTTAGTAAAGATGCGATCCTGGAAAGCGTCTGGGCGGGCAAAGTCGTATCCGAGCAGGCGGTGTTTCAAGCGATTAGTAACCTGCGCAATGTGTTCGGCGATGAGGCCATTAAAACTTTCCCCAAGAAGGGCTATCAGTGGCAGCTTCCGCTTCAACAACCTTTATCGACTGAAGCACCATCGTCCGAATTATCGCCATCTTCGGTAACCGCAACTAACGCATCAGCAATCGGCGCCCACAAATTTTGGCTGCTGGGATTGGCTGCATTGGTTGCTATAGCCTTGTCGGTCTCGCTCTATCTCCAGCCTGCTGGTAATGCGGGAGAAGTTGCACGGCAATCCGTCAGAGTTATTGTTGAGCCTGTGGTGCATGATCCCGGTAGCAGCGGTGCAGATGACCTTGCGCCATTGCTGCAAAATGAAATTTTTAAGCAGGCAAGTAGCCGGTCGCTGAAGTTCCGTTTGCCCCCGTCCGTGCATTCGCCCCAGCAAGTTGCCGCTGGGCCCGCGCACTTTTTAGCGTTGTACAAACAGAGCGTCGAAGTAGATCTCTTGGTGACCGGGCGAGTGCGCAAGGCGGGGGAAAAGCTCTATTTGTCCTACGTGATTCAGGGGCGCGAGAACGACTGGCGTGGTTATTTAATTGCGGAAAATGAGCAGGCATTGGCCGCAGAGTTGGTTGGATTACTCGGTAAAATCGGCACCGTTAAAGTGCTGTGGGAGAGTGCAGATTTGCGTTTGGTAAACGCGCAATTACAGCTGCTCTACAACGAAAACCCCGATAGCCTGCCCACACTCTATCAACTTATCGACAACCTCTTGTATTTGGGGGATGTCGATAAGGCGCGTTTGTTGGCTGTGGAGTTGGAGCAAAGGTCAGTCATCGCAGGCAATATCCCTTATCAGGCGTTGGCGTTACAGGTTCAGGCATTCGCCAGTTTTGATACGGTTGATGATCTGCAATATCTCGCCCTGGTCGATAAATCTGTCGCGTTGGCGGCGGCAATTGATGACGCGCTCTTGCAAGCGCATTTGATGGTTAACTACACCCCTGTGTTTTATCGTCAGAAAAACTTTGCGCGGATAGAAGAAAAGTTGCTGCGCGCTTTGGCATTGGCTGAAGCGGCACAGGCACCCGAACAGCAGGCAGAATTGCTGCGGGTGTTGTCGATTTATAGCTACAAATTGAAACAGGCCGACAAGCGGGACGCCTATTTAGCCCGCGTTAAGGCAATCCTGGATGCGAACCAATTTCCCGGTGAAAGTTACGCGCTGCTGGAGGATATCGCCGGCATGGTTAGCGATGATCGCGCGCAAAAAGAAAAGTTTTTTTGGCAGGCACTCAACCGGTTCAAGCCTGAACAGGAAGCCTGGGTAAAAGAGCGGGCGCAGGAACATCTGGTCGACCTTTATATCGACCAGCAGCGCTGGCAAGACGCCTTTGCGGTGCTGGCGAGAGAAACTACCTTGTCCGGCGCCGAGTTGTGGATGACCGCCAAAATTCACTTCAAGCAAAACGATTTTTCCCTCGCGCGCACCCAGGCTGAGGCGGCTTTCAAGCAAGCGAATATCAGCGGAGAATATGTCGCGCGCTTGGAATCGGCGGTGTTACTGGCGCAAATTCATCAGCACCTCAAGCAGCCGGATTTGCAAAAGAAATACGTGGAATACATCCATAAAAATGCATTGCCGCTTTGGTTGGCGGGCAATAAGGAGGTTCTATTGGCGCTCCAAAGCGAAATCGCTGTAAGCCAATAGCGTTGAGAACTAACGTGACTGTAGTTT
>DATIDX010000009.1:0-9547 GCA_035456025.1 Cellvibrio sp.
TGGTTTTGGTGGAATACCTTCTGCGGCGCGTTCTGCGACCTGTTTACGATAGGCTTCAAGCACGGTTTTATCCTCATTAGTGTAGGGGTTACTCCCTCGGCAGGATCTCTGCGTCAGGAGACTATCCATGGCCTTCATGGATGGCTAAGTTCGCTCAAAAAACAAGCGCCCTTAAGGTTGCTCGCGGGGAGCGGTAAAACGGGCGGAGAGTATACCTTAAGCTGTCCTGCCTGTTAATGCACAGGGCGCATCTAGCGCCCTCGAGTCCATCGGTATTTATAAGCGATTATGATAAGGTGGCGAGCCTGTTCGGCGACTCCAGCATGAGCTGGCGGCAATGACAAAAATGGCTTCGACCAATAAGAATGAGGACACTATGAAAGCGACGCAAAAAAGCTTATTAATTTCCAGCCTGATGGTTGGCTTGCTAGCCACATTGGCTGGCTGCGACAAAAAAACAGAAAGCGCTGTGGTCGCTAGTAACGCAGCGGTTTCATCGATAGCGGCAGATGCATCTGTTGCAGTCCCTGCTACTGAGTGTGATGGTACGGCGCCAGTTGGTGAGTTAACTCCGGTGCGTATCGACGCGGCGAATACTACTCGCACTGAACCTGGTTTATTTGAAGGTCCGGTATGGATTAATGACTCGCTGTATTTTTCAGATTTTGTTTTCACCAACGGTTTTTCATCCCGCATTCAAAAGTTGGATGCGAGCGGCGCAGTGACGACTGCAATTGAAGATTCTGGTAGCAATGGTCTCGCGGTAGACGGCAACGGTCTGTTGGTTGCGGGAACACACAAATACAAAAGCCTTTCACGTTTTAACCCGGTGACAGGCGAACGCAGTTCAGTTGCCGATCAATACAACGGCAACGTATTTAATTCACCCAATGACATAGCCATCGCCAAAGACGGCACTATTTATTTCACTGACCCCGCTTTCCAACGCGATGCAGCACCTGGCGGCCAAGAGAAAACCGGTGTTTACCGCGTAGCAGTTGATGGCACTGTGACTTTGGTTGATGACACCATTAGCAATCCAAACGGTATCGCTTTATCACCAGCGGAAGATGTGCTCTATGTGAACGGCGGTGGTGAGCAAGGTTTGCTGCGCGCTTATCCAGTCGTAAATGGAGTTCCGCAAACAGGAAAAGATTTAGTAACTGGATTAACGATTCCCGATGGCATGGCGATTGATTGTAAGGGCAATATTTATTTGACTGAACACATCGCACGTCAATTGCGGGTGTACACACCAGCAGGAGAGCAAATTGCGCAAGCAACGACCGATGCCAATCTTACCAATGCGGCCTTCGGTGGTGCAGATGGGAAAACCCTGTACCTAACCGGCGCGGGCTCATTGTGGAAAGTTGAATTGGCGATTACCGGTTCGGCGTATTAATTTTATTTTCACCTTTCTATCTTTATACACACGCGAGCCGGTTGCTAAAACGGCTCGCACATAACGCGATTCTTATGCTTGTATTAAAACCCGTAAAAACCCCCTGTGTGGGAATTTGCTCCACCGGCATTGGCGACAGTGTCTGCCGTGGCTGCAAACGTTTTGGCCACGAAGTTATCGATTGGAATAGTTATACCCATGAGCAGCGTTTGCTAATTGCGCAGCGGCTGGAAGCGTTTCTCGCACAAATTGTGCAGAACATGATTCAAGTCAATGATGAAAAGTTATTGCTCACGCAAATTAAACACCAGCAAATCCAATTCAAGCCTGAGCAAAATCCCTATTGCTGGGTATTTGATTTATTGCGCGCTGGCGCCAGCCAAATTCAGGATTTATCCCAATACGGGCTGTCACTGCAAATGAAATGGGTCGGTACACCCTTGACGGTGATTCGCGATAATATCGATAAGGATTTTTACGCACTATCCTGCGCCCACTACGAACGCTACATATCACCTTGTTTTGTCACTGCCGAAACCCTCGAACAACACAAATAGTTTTTACTTTATGAATGCTCTTACCAAAATCCAGCAATTCCTGCACTGCGAAACCCCCGATGCCTGGGTAAAAAATGCTTTGGACAATCAAGCTTTGTTATTGCTTGATCACGCCAATTGCGAAAAAAAAGCGGCATCCACTGCCGTTAATTTGATGTTCCGCTACGTGGGCGATTTTGACATGATGAACAAAATGTCCCGTCTCGCCCGCGAAGAGCTTCGTCACTACGAACAAGTTATGGCAATTATGAAATCACGGGGCGTGAGTTACGATCAAATCACTCCAGGCAGATATGCAGGTGAGTTGCGCAAACTGGTGCGGACTTCAGAGCCTGGTCGCTATATAGATACGCTCATCTGCGGCGCTATCATCGAAGCCCGCTCCTGTGAACGCTTTGCCAAACTCGCACCGCACCTTGATGAAGAGCTGCAAACGTTTTATCTCTCACTCTTAAAATCTGAATCCCGCCATTACGAAGATTATCTAACTCTTGCTAAACGTGCCGCTGAAGGTGCAGATATTTCTGCGCGAGTGCAGGAATTTCTTGCGTTGGAAAAAAATTTGATTGAAGGTGGGGATGAGGAGTTTCGGTTTCATTCGGGGGTAATTAGTAAGTAACTGCATAGCATGGAAAATTGCCTTGCATGTCTTAATTTTACCGCCACTTCTAATACCTTGGTCGCGTAATAGTAAGAGAAGTGGCTAGGTTTTGCGTTATTCCTTTAATAGGGCAATAAACGTGAATGGACCAGAGTGTTCATAAAATTCAGGTCTGGACGTCCTGATTTCGAGAGTGCGAATCAGAAAAGAGTCTGATTCCTGACTGAAAACCTCCACAGCTTTATAATAGAGATCAGGAGAGTGTGATCGATCAGGAGAGTGGAGGTCCGATGAAACGAAAACTTGTAGTTGAGTTTCTGGATTAGATAAATGAAGGTTGTGATTTATTTTATAAAAAGCAGTCTGTCCTTGACGGTCTACTGTCCAACCGGGCAAGCCAGGGATGGGTTCAATAGATGATAAGCCAGCTGAATCTGCTATAGAGGCTGAGAATATTTGAGACATAGTACGAATCCTTTGTGTATGTTGATCGAGTTGGGGGGATTGGTGTTTAGCGTGTATGACTTGTAATCGCCTTGTCCATCATGAAATTGGTTGTTATTGAAGTCAAATTATCTTTTTTTAATGGCGGCTATAAGGATATTTTCACCTACTGTAAGTACGCTTTTTCGCATTTGCAATATTAACCAAACGGCAAATAACTAAAAAATGCGCCATTGTGTAGCTTAGGCGTATCCACTAAAGTCTGGGAAGTCCAGTTGTGCTCTCCAATTAAAGCTGTGTCAAATAATCCGGCACGGCTTTTTCTCGGATGGCCAAAAATATCTGGTTGATGTTTGAATACATAATCTGCTTTATGATGCCCGAAGCCACAACCCTTACCAGAATTGGAGTTTGCTATGCCAACACCTGACGATCAACCATCACAGCCTGTACCGATTAAAACAAAAAAATCCGCCTCGCTAAATTGGCCGGTAGGTTTGGCAGTGGTTGCTATCGGGGGATTGTTGTTAGCGCGCAATCTTGGCGTAGAATTATTCTTTTTAGATTTTCATAATTGGTGGGCATTTTTTATTTTGCTCGCCGCAATCGGTCCATTGCAGCAGGCCATTGTTTCTTATCGCAGAGAGGGGGTGGGCGCAGCTGTCGCAAATTCACTGGTGTCGGCGGGAGCAATTATTTTTATATCACTACTGTTTTT
Organism: Cellvibrio sp.; assembly: GCA_035456025.1. Classification (GTDB taxonomy): domain Bacteria; phylum Pseudomonadota; class Gammaproteobacteria; order Pseudomonadales; family Cellvibrionaceae; genus Cellvibrio. Next base: position 3,723 of record DATIDX010000009.1, read on the forward strand.
GCTCGATCTTTCGTTTTGGACTTGGTGGCCTATTTTTGTGATTATTGGTGGTTTGTATATGATGACCAGTCGTAATCGTGGTCAGTAATAATCGTTTCAGCCCCGCACCTGAAAACTGCGGGGCTTTTTAAGCTCAAATGTTTTTAGGTTGCATTGGTAAAAGCTTCAAATTTTCCAATCAAGCAATTCAATATTATTCTGATCAGCTTTTACGCACCAGCCAGCATCATGCCAATCACCTAGCACAATCCGTTCGGCAGGTTTTCCATCAACAACCAATTGGTGACGCGCAGGGCGATGGGTGTGGCCATGGATCAAGCGTGTTACTCCAGCAGCTGCCATTTGCGCAACAACTTCTGCAGGCGCGACATCCATAATGTCTTCGGCTTTTAAGCTATTCATGCTTTCGCTTTTGGTACGCATCTGTGCAGCGAGTGCGCGACGTGCGGCAAGAGGTTGCGCAAGGATTTGTTGTTGCCACTGGGAGTTGCGTACCATACTGCGGAATTTTTGGTAGTCCGCATCATCGGTACACAAGCTGTCGCCGTGCATTAACAAGGTGGGTTGACCATACAGGTCGATAACCATCCCATCAGAAATTAGTGTCATGCCCGCTTTGCTTGCGTAGGCAGCACCCAATAAAAAGTCACGGTTACCATGCATGAAATAAATCGCAACACCCAATTCACGCAGTTTGCGTAGTCCGCTGGCAATGTCCTGCACAAGCTCTGAATCGTCGTCATCGCCAATCCAGGCATCAAAGAAATCACCGAGAATATAGAGAGCTTCAGCATTGACAGCTTGGGTGTGCAAAAAATGAAAAAACGCCCGCGTGGTCTGCGGGCGTTCTTCGTTGAGATGTAAATCCGAAATAAACAGTGTATGCATGTTATTCAGCGACAGTAGCGCTTTGAATAATAACGGGCTCTTTAGGCACATCCTGGTGATGACCTTTACTACCGGTTTTTACACCTTTGATTTTGTTTACTACGTCCAAACCGTCAACCACTTTACCGAATACGCAGTAGCCCCAGCCGGAACTTTTATTTGTGTGATTGAGGAAGCTGTTGTCTTTTACATTGATAAAAAATTGCGCGGTAGCGCTGTGTGGATCATTGGTGCGCGCCATTGCGAGGGTGCCGGTCAGGTTTTGCAAACCGTTATCTGCTTCGTTTTGAATCATTTCGCGGGTTTCTTTTTGTTGGAAGTCTTCAGTAAAACCGCCGCCTTGAATCATAAAACCATCGATTACACGATGAAAAATAGTGCCGTTATAAAAACCTTCTTCCACATATTGTTTAAAGTTGGCAGCAGTTTTCGGCGCTTTTTCAAAATCCAGTTCGATAACAATATCGCCGTAGTTAGTATGTAACGTGATCATGGGGAATCTCCCTTGAGATTTAGAGGGTGGTGCAGGAAAAAGCCGGTATGATACGCGCTCCCCCAACACGAAGGAATGCGTAAGTTGGTAAATTTAACTCTAGAGAAGACCAGAGAGAGCTATGCAGCGCGGTAAATTTCTTACTATCGAGGGCACCGAGGGTGTCGGGAAGAGTACAAATTTGGCCTTTGTGGCTGATTGGCTGCGCGCGCGCGGCATTGAAGTTATCGTTACGCGCGAGCCCGGCGGTACGCCTATGGCAGAAGAGGTACGCGCACTCTTATTGAGCAAGCGCGAAGAAGCGGTGGATGAAACTGCGGAACTGCTATTGGTTTTCGCTGCCCGCGCCCAGCACCTTGCACGAGTGATTAAGCCCGCCCTCGCGCGCGGAGCCTGGGTATTAAGCGATCGCTTTACCGATGCCACTTTTGCTTATCAAGGCGGTGGTCGCGGATTAAGTAAATCGACCATCGAGCAGCTAGAGCAGTTAGTGCAGGGAGATTTACGCCCGGACTTAACCCTGATTCTCGATATTGATGTCGAGCTTGGATTAAATCGCGCTCGCCAGCGCGGCGAGTTGGACAGGTTTGAAAGTGAAGCGATTGTCTTCTTTGAGCGGGTTCGCGCGGCTTATCGCCAACGAGCTGAAACAGCACCTGCGCGCTATGCATTGGTTGATGCGGGTAAGGCATTGGTTGAAGTACAGGCGGCGATCGATGCCGTACTGAGCCGACTGGTTCGTTAAAAGTCGGGCGCCGCCTGTATCCGAATTTCGACGCCAGTGATCGGATGATCCAACCACAGCTCTTGGGCATGCAAAAGCAAGCGTGGCGCTTTGGCGAGCACATCATCCGGTGCGTAGAGGCCGTCGCCCAACATGGGATGGCCAAGGCTTAGCATATGCACGCGCAGCTGGTGAGTTCTGCCGCTGACAGGCTCGAGTAGAACGCGGGTGGCCTTCTTTTCCAAATCCCGCTCCAACACTTGATAGCGGGTATGAGCCGCTTTGCCGCTCTCGAAACAGACTTTCTGTAACGGACGATTTGGCCAGTCGCAAATCAGTGGCAGCTTGATTTCTCCCTCGTCCTTCGCAACCAACCCATCCACAACCGCGATATAGCGCTTGTGGATTTCCCGCGCCTCGAATTTGTGAGTCAGATTCTTCAGCGTCAGATAATTGAGCGGGAACATAACGATCCCCGAGGTGCCTTGATCCAATCGGTGCACGACACGGGCATTGGGGTTAAATTTCAGTGCGCGGTTGTAGAGGCAATCCTGTTTTTCCGGGCCTTTGCCGGGTACACAAAGCAAGCCAGCAGGTTTGTTGGCGATGAGCAAATCCTCGTCGAGGTACAAAATGTCGAGCTGGGAATCGGTCATCGGCAGGCCTGAAGCTGAATTAAGCGGGCGCGGATTATCGCAAATTTGCTAAGCTTGCCCAATCTTTTATTCAGTACAGCGTTTTGAGTGGTGTCATGAACGACTTTCCCTTACATCCATATCCTTGGCAATTAAGCGAGTGGCAACAGCTAGTTCAACAAATTGTGGCGAAAAAGCTGCCCCATGCCATGATGATTGCTGGCCCCAAAGGGATCGGCAAGCGCCATATGGCTGATGCACTCGCCCAGTTACTGTTATGCCAATCGCCAATTGAGGGGACGCCTTGCGGCAAATGCCGCGGATGTGAGCTCAATAAGTCGCAAACCCATCCTGATCTGGCTTGGCTTGAGCCTGAAGAAGAGGGCAAGGCAATCAAGGTTGATCAAGTGCGCGAGTTGACTGAATCGCTTAGTAAAACCGCACAGCAGGGCGGTTATAAGGTGGTGATTATCGAACCGGCTGAAGCGATGAATGGCAACTCTGCCAACGCCTTGCTCAAATCCCTGGAAGAACCGGCCACCAATACTCTGTTAATCCTCGTCACCCATAGCCCAAGCGCGGTGCTGCCTACAATCCGCAGCCGCTGCCAACTGCGTAAATTCCCCATGCCGCGCACTGAGCAAGTGTTGCATTGGTTATCACCGTTATTGGTGGGGAGCAATGTCAGTGCAGATAGCCTGTTGGTTGCCGCCCGAGGTGCACCGCTCGGCGCCTTGGCTTTGTTGCAAGGTGATGCATTGGAGCAGCGCGAGCAAGTACTGCAGCAATTTGTGCGTTTGAGTCTGGGGCAAATATCGGCGATAGAACTTGCGGCCCAATGGCACACCGGGGATGTCCATGGTTTTATAGAGTGGTTTGTCGGGTTATTGCATAGCATTGCCCGCTGGCGGGTTGGCGCTAATGACCTGCAGATGGAGCAGGCGCCCATTGAGTGGCGGGATCGTTTGAGCAACCTGAATCTGCCCTTATTGCACCGCTACATCGAAAAAGTCCTGCTGTCCAAAAGGCAATTATTAAGTGGGGCAAATCCCAATAAGCAATTGTTATTGGAGGAAATATTGCTCGATTGGGGCGCTTTGTTGCGCGCGAGCACGAATCGCGTGATGGCGTCTGGACACTAGTAAGCTAATCTATTAGTGTTCGACTCTATTGACGCTGTGACCTGATAAAACAACAAGCAGGATCTGTTATGCAACCAATTGGTGGTGGTGCCCGTAACGGCATACTTTCCCTTACGATTAAAGATAAAGCTGTGCTCTACGCAGCCTACATGCCCTTTGTAAAAAATGGTGGCATGTTTATTCCTACTAATAAGAGCTATAAATTGGGTGATGAAGTATTTATGTTGTTGAGCCTGATGGATGAACCAGAAAAAATCCCGGTTGCCGGAAAAGTAGTCTGGGTAACGCCAAAAGGTGCGCAAGGTAACCGCGCTGCGGGAATCGGTGTGCAGTTTAGCGATCAGGACAATACTGCGATCAATAAAATAGAAACGTATTTGGCGGGAATGCTCAGCTCGGACAAACCTACCCACACCATGTAGCGCTTCTGACATGACCTCTCCATGTAACTCTTCTACCAAGTAACTTCGCCCGCATGTAGAATTCGCCCACTGAGTTTCTCAAGCCAGGTTATACCTGGCTTTATTATTTTTATCTCCAGACTTTCTTCTTTCGTTACCCCGGGTGCCCCATGCTGATCGACTCCCATTGCCACCTAGATCGAATCAAGCTCGATCCCTATAACGGCGACTTGAGCGCCGCCATCGCCGCCGCCCATGAGCGCGGCATCCAGCAAATGTTATGTATCGGTATTAGTCTGGAAAATATACAGACTGTTATTGATATCGCCCAAGCGCATCCGCGTGTTGTGGCCTCGGTCGGTGTTCATCCTTGTGATGTAAAAGAAGGAGCTGCGACGGCGGAACAATTAATCAATTGGGCCTCGCAACCCAAAGTTGTAGCGCTCGGTGAAACGGGTTTGGATTATCACTACGAAACCGAAAGCAAAGATATCCAGCACGAAAGTTTTGCGCTGCATTTAAGTGTGGGCAAACAAATCGGCTTACCGGTAGTTGTACATACGCGCGAAGCCAAAACCGACACGCTCGAATTAATCAAGCAGCACGGCAGCCTCGAACACAGCGGCGTATTGCATTGCTTCACTGAAGATTGGGAGATGGCAAAAGCCGCGTTGGATTTGAATTACTACATTTCCATTTCCGGTATCGTCACTTTTAAAACTGCAGACCAAATCCGCGATGTCGTGCGCAATATGCCGATTGATCGCTTGTTGGTGGAAACCGATTCGCCATATCTCGCCCCAATTCCTTATCGCGGCAAACCTAACGAACCAAAGTATGTGCGTGAAGTTGCGCAGTTTGTGGCAGATGTGCGCGGTATTCCATTGGAAGAGCTGGCCGAAAAAACCACTGAAAATTTTTATCGCTTGTTTAGCAAATCGAAACAATATTTACCGAGCTAATCGATTCGCGTTGTAACGCGAAACCGAAAACCTATCCAATATCAATGTGAGAACAACATGTCTGCACAAGCACAGCAAATCAAAGTCATGCTCGAACTGCAAAATGCGATGAACACCAAAGTCAATGCAAATTGGCAGCAACAAGGCTACGAATGGTACCGCGCAATTTGGGTTGAATGCGCAGAGCTGCTGGATCATTACGGTTGGAAGTGGTGGAAAAAACAATCGCCGGATACAGAACAGGTGGCACTGGAATTAATCGACATCTGGCATTTTGGCTTAAGCATCCATTTGCAATCTGGCGCAGCGTTGGAAGACATCATTGCGAAAATAGAAAAAGAATTGGTGATTGCGACCGACGAAAAAGACTTCCGGCTGGATCTTGAAAAGTTTGTCGCTGCAACCCTGGGGGATCGCCAATTTCACATTGGTTTGTTTGCGCGCTTGATGGCGGGTATCGATATGAGTTTCGAACAACTCTATCGCGGTTATGTCGGTAAAAACGTATTGAATTTTTTCCGTCAGGATAATGGCTACAAAGACGGCAGCTACCGTAAGCACTGGCACGATGGCCGCGAAG
>DATIDX010000010.1:0-14164 GCA_035456025.1 Cellvibrio sp.
ATTTCCAGTTGCGCGAATTGGATAGCGAAACCTCGCTGAGCGACCAGCGCTTCCAGGTGGTGTACAACGAAAAAAAATATCGCAGGGCGCGGCGCAATCCCTGGAGTTTTTTTTAATTCGGCCGGAACATTTTTATGTCGCTAAACAATTTAATTTTATTGGTTGAGGATGATCGTCGTCTGGCGCAACTGGTTAAGGACTTTCTGGAGTCCAATGAATTCCAGGTGGCCATTGAAGAAAATGGCAACCGCGTGCTGCGCCAGGCGCAAAATTTAAATCCGGCGCTGATTGTGCTCGACCTGATGTTGCCCGGCAAAGATGGCCTGACCCTGTGCAAAGAATTGCGCCCGCAATTCAAAGGCCCGATTTTAATGCTCACCGCGCGTGATGCGGATGCGGACCAAGTGCTCGGCCTCGACTACGGCGCCGATGATTACGTGATTAAACCGGCCGAGCCGCGCGTTCTGCTCGCCCGCATCCGCGCGCTTATGCGCCGCTACTACCAGAATGATCCGCGCGAACAGGAAGCCATGGTATTTGGCGAATTGTGTATCCAGCCCGGCGCACGCAAAGTGTCGCTCAGCGGCCAAGAGGTGGTGCTATCCAGCCACGAATACGATTTGCTGTTAGCGCTCGCGGCACAAGCGGGGCAAATTCTCAGCCGCGAATTTTTGTTCAACCATATTTACAACCGCGAATACGATGGACTCGACCGCACTATCGATGTGCGCATCTCGCAACTGCGGAAAAAATTAAATGACAACCCGGAGAATCCCACGCGCATCAAAACCATTTGGGGCAAAGGTTATTTGTTTATCGCCGATGCCTGGACTTAAGCGAGTAATATGAACCGCGCGTTTATTTCCCTCTACTTTTTTATCGTCGCCTCGGTGATATTAATTGGCTGGGGGCTCAACCAGTTTTGGGAAAGTGTGGCGCCGGAGCAGGAACCCAGCGCGGAAATCCAGGCGCTGTTCCAATTAATTGAAAAAGAATTGAACGAGAAGGCGGTAGTAGAACAGCAGCAAACCGCGCAACAACTCGGCAAACAATTAAATCTCCCGCTCGAACTATTACCGCTCGACGATTTAGCCCAATCAGCAGCGCTGCATGAATTGCATGCAGGAAAAATCCTCGCTGCCCGCAGCGATAGCAACATCATCTGGTACAAACGCCTCGCGCAGACTGATCAGGTAATGATGCTTAGTATACCGCTGGCCGATGACAGCGAATCGCCGTTTTATCGTCTCTTGCTGATCGTCTTTTACCTCGCGATAGCACTCGCGATTTATGTGTGGGTTTGGCCACTCTCGCGCGACAGCAAAAAACTGGAAGTGCAAACCCGCGCGCTGGGCAAAGATGGAGTACCGGAAACATTAAAAATTTCTCCCACTTCCACCCTCTATCCGCTCGCACAAGCCTTTAACCATATGGCGCAGCGCTTGCGCGAATTAATTGCCTCGCACCGCGAAATGACCAATGCCGTTTCGCACGAATTGCGCACGCCTTTGGCGCGCATGAAATTTGCGTTGGCGATGATCGAAGAAAAACAACTCGATGAAAAAAGCCGCCGCCAATTGCGCAGCCTGGAGCAGGACATCGCCGAAATGGAATCGCTTATCAGCGCGCTTCTGGCCTACGCCGGGTTTGAACAAAAAACCCAACAGCTCAGCCAAACCCGCGGCCATATGCGCGATCTGCTCGATGAATTGCAACTGCGTTTTGCCCGTAACTCTCCGCGACAATACCAGCAGAATTTGCACTTGGAAATTATTGATAAGACTGACAACGCCGAATTTATTTGCGAGTGGAAGCTGATCGAAACTGTGCTGCAAAATTTCATCAATAACGCCGCGCGCTATGCAAAATCGTGCATCCGTATCGAGCTGATGCAAACGGCAAATGAATTTATTATCGCCGTAGAAGACGACGGCCCCGGCATTCCCGCGAGTGAACGCGAGCGCGTGTTCGATTCATTCGTTCGTCTCTATTACGCCGGCGAGGGCGACAGCAATAGCAACTCCGCCACCGGCGGTTTTGGTTTGGGCCTCGCGATTGTCAAACGCATCATGCAATGGCATCGCGGCAGCGCGGCGTTTGTTGAACCGCAAATGCTGGGTGGTGCGCGGGTGGAAATACGCTGGCCGAAGCCAAACCACTGATTCAAATTGCCTCATCCAACGCCTTAATCTGCACAATTATCTCCACCACCTTGCTGCCTTTTTCTGTCAAATAATATTCCGTGCGCGGCGGTAGTTCGTTGAAAGTTTTTTTATCGAGCAATCCGTATTCCACCAGTTTGCGAAAGCGCTCGCTTAATACTTTGGTGGAAATGCCTTCAATGCTGCGCTCCAGTTCGCCGGGGCGATGAATGCCTTTGCCGACATTGGTCAATACCGACACCGACCATTTACAGCCAATCACGTCTTCGAGCTTTTGATAGCTGGAACGGCTGCGGGATGAAATATTTTTTGCCTTTTCCATCAGGAATTTACCCCAAAAAGTAACCCGGGCACCAAAAAGTGCCTGCTGTTTTTTGCACGCAGTGATTTGTACAGTGAACTCAGTCGTTAATTAAAACGGCGATTTTATTCACCCTAACAGAGAGCAAAGTTTATGAAAAGCCAAGCGATTTTCTATCATGCCGGATGTCCCGTTTGTGTTGCAGCCGAACAACAAATTCTGGAGTTGGTCGATTCGAACCGGGTGCAAGTTGAGGTGGTGCATTTAGGCGATGCACAGCAGCGCGTGGCGGAAGCCAAAGGTCTGGGGGTTAAATCTGTTCCGGCGCTAGTGGTGGACGGGCAGGTGCTACACATTAATTTCGGGGCGCCGATTGCGGCTTTGGAATAGGTGGCAGGGTCTGATAGCTACCAAAAGTAACAGATAAAATTCAAATAAGGGCGAGGGTGGAAATTCAGCTAATGATAGGTGTACCATCCCACCCTTGTTGTGTTTAACGACAGAAAAACAAGTAAGAAGCACCTCGAAGTGCTCCCTATACGGGTTTCCCGCCCGTATTTTTTTATCCCATCTGCAATCGTTCTATCTCGGTCAAAGCCAAAATCACCACTGATTTTGGTGGTGGTTCTAACGCGTCCTCTAGCCAGGATTTTGCGGGGAAGACCACGAGATAATGATAACCACAGCCTCTTTTCCATTTGTATTCCGGGCGCCGTTTTGCGGTGTCGCTGCGCGTCTACGCCTATGCGTTGCGCGGGCATTTGCCGGTTATTTCTGTGCATCCTTTTCTCCCTCTCCCTGTCCTTGCGCGCCCGAACGGCGCTTTAGCGCGTTGAACCCTATTGCTCTGTATTTGCCGCCGCGCGCGGCGCTGTGATTACCTGAAATTCCAGGCCACTTTTAATAATCCGTTTTTTTAATAATTCAAAGTAATTCTAAGAAACACGAAGGGGAAGACGATGCACAAGAAACGCTTGTTACCGCTCTGTATTGCCTTGGCCGCCGCCAGCCAATTACAGGCGCAGACCGCAGAGACGACCGATGAGACCCAGGTCGACGAAGTGACCGTTACCGGCGTGCGCGCCGCAGAACTTAACGCGCGCGAAGAAGAGCGCTCCAAAAATATTTTCAGCTCGGTTATTTCCCAGGATGACGCGGGTAACTTTGCCGACCAGAACGTGGCCGAATCGCTGCAGCGCCTGCCCGGTATTACCCTGCAAAAATCCGAAGGTGAAGGCAAGTTTGTCTCGGTGCGCGGCCTTGGCCCCGGCTTTGTGACAGTCCAACAAAACGGGGCGGAATTGGCGACCGCCGGTTCGGATGACCGCTCCTTTGCGCTGGATGCAATCCCCTCTGACTTGCTCAGCTCAATCGAAGTCTTTAAATCCCTGACTCCGGATATGGATCTGAACTCCATCGGCGGTGTGGTCAACGTCAAAACCGTGAGCGCCTTTGATCGCCAGAAGGATTCGCTGCGCCTGAATGTGCAGGATTACTATCAGGATTATCGCGGTGAGCATTCACCCAAGTTGTCGGTGCAGGGCACCAACCTGTTCCTCGATGACACTATCGGCGTCGGCTATTCGGCCTCCTGGGAAGAGCGCAAAACCGTTACCTACGAGATGCTCCACCACGAGACCACCGATCCGCGCTATGTGCAGAAAGACCTGCTCAATACCACGCCGGATGTGGAAGACCTCAGCAGCTACATGCTGATCCCCTTTGAATACCAGAATCGCCAGGAAGTAGCCGACCGCGAGCGCTCGGCGCTGTCGCTCGATTTGGGCTACCAGCCGAATGATGATACGGAATACTACGTGCGCGGCACCTACACCGAATACACCGACATGGATGTGGCCTGGCGCGAGTACTACCGCTTTGGCCAGGCTGGTGCCGATGACATCGCCTACATAGACCGCGCGAGCAACACCTTTGGGGTGGTGGATGCGGATATCCAGCAGCAGATGTTTATCCAGGATGGCACCTCCAAAACCAGCTCCTACGCTTTGGGTGGTAAGAATGACTTTGGCGTCGATGACGGCGAATACCAGTTGGATTACGAATATTCCTGGTCGAAGAGCACCTACGAAAAACCCGATGGCCAGCGCGTGCAATTCCGCGAGCGCGATGTGCCGCTGATCGCGCGCGCCGATAAAGAATACATAGTCGCGCAGGCGATCAGCCCGAACGACCTGGCTGCGCTTATGGGCACCACGGTATCGGGCGCCGGGTTTGTGCCGGACCAGATCTCCGGCTACAGCGCCCAGGGTGTCAGCCTGGGCGGCTTTGAATTCGATAACCTGTTCCTCGAAAACTCCTCGCGCTCGGATGAGCTGGATGCGATCCAGGTCAACCTTAAGCGTGAGTTCGATGACAGCTGGTTCAATTACTGGAAAGTCGGTTTCAACATCAAGAACCGCGTGCGGGATCGCAACCAGGATCGCTGGAGCCTGGTGCCCAAAGATTTCAGCCCCCAGTGTGCCGGTGCGCCTGACGTGGCCCAGTGCCGCTACGATATCCAGAGCAATCTCACCGACCATGAATACGCCATGCTTGAGCAGGAAGATTTTGTTTATCCGGCGATTACCAAACGCGGCGCGGAACAGCTGATTTCCAGTGTGCGCGCGATTGCCAACCAGGATACCCAGCAGGGCCTGGAGAGTGTGTTCCGCGATTACACCATGACCGAAGACACCGCCGCCGCCTATGTAATGGGTGAATTCCAGCTGAGCGACAACCAATCCTTGATCGCCGGTGTGCGCTGGGAGCAGACCGAATTCAGCTCCAACGGCTACTTCGCCATCAACAACGACGCCTTCGATATCGGTTCGGGCAACACCGTCAGCTTCGACTATTCGATTCCGCTTGAAGCCGAAGTCAACAAGTACCATGACCTCTACCCCAGTATTCACTACCGCTTTGAACCGCGCGAAGACCTGTTGATCCGCTCCTCGCTTTGGACCAGTTTCACCCGTCCATCGTTTGACCAGTCGCGCGCCTATGCCACCATCGCCAGCGACTTCCAACTGTGTAACCCGGTGACCGGGGTGTGCAGCTCGACGCCCGACTCGCCCAACCTGACCGCCGAAGACCTGGCCAGCTACACCCTTGGCCCGGACAGTGCCATGGAAGTGGGCAACCCCAGCCTTGAGCCGATGAACTCGATCAACCTGGATGCGTCCATCGGCTGGTATGCCGATTCCAACCAGTTCCTGCAGGCGGCGGTGTTCTACAAGGACATCAAGGATTTCATCGTCTCCGTCCAGGGTTCACAAGTGGCCTTGAATGACCTGCCGATGCAGTTGCCAGTCGAAGGCGTAACCGGTTTTATCATTCCCCCAGACCTGGTGATGAACAACGTTAACTGGACTACCAACGGCGACAAGGCGCAGGTCTACGGAATCGAATTGACCTACGTCTACAACTTCACCGCCGGCTACTTCTTCCAGACTAACGCCACCTTTATGAACAGTACGGCGGAAGCGGGCGACTCAATCCGTGTAGGCGATATCCAGCTGCCAGAGCAGGCTGATGTCACCGGCAACGCGACTATCGGCTGGGAAAAAGACGAATACTCGGTGCGCTTGATCGGCAACTACACCAGCGAAATCCTCAAGCGCATCGGCTCCTGCCCAGCGGGCTCGGAAGGGCGTTTGATCTCCACCCCGAGCAACGCCGGCACCACCTGTAAAGTCTGGGCCGACCAGTATCTGGGCGACACCTTCAGCATGGACTTCAAGGCGACTTATCAAATTACTGATGACCTGAAAGTCTATTTCGACGCCATGAACATCACCGATGAATACTCGACCACCTACTACGACGGCAATGAGTACTCCAACGGCAAGATGATGTACCACTCGGAAGTCTACGGGCGCTCCTACCAGATAGGGCTCAACTACAAATTTATGTAATACCGGCGCGTCCCCGGGCGCGCAGTTGAAAACGAATTTCAGGCGCGGATTAACCGCCAAACGATAAAAAATTAGGTATTGATTATGAACAAAATCAGTGTGATCAGCGCAGCCCTGTTGGGCTCAGCTCTGGCGGCTTGTGGAGGCGGCTCAGGCAGCCCATCCAAGCCCGACCTCTGCGGTGAATTGAATGCCACCAACTGCAACCAGGTAGTGGTGCCATCATCGACCTCGTCCTCGGTTGCCTCCAGCCTGGCGCCACCGCTAAACAACATTCTGCCCTTCACTGAAAAATTCAATGTGGATAGCGCCCTGCAATTGTTCACTCCGGCCTACAAAAGCCTGCTCAACCCCGGCGAGGACACCAACCCCGCGTTCTACTACTCCACCTCAGGTTTGGATGCCGGGCGTATTGTCGCCACACCGGGCAAACTCACTTTCGGCAACGCGCGCCTGACTATCGGTCAGCGCCTGCAAACCACCGGCACCCATATTGATCCGGCGGCTCTGCCGCTCGACTACAAAGTGAATACCACTACCGATGGCACCGCAGCGAACTTCCCCACCACCACCACCTGGGGCGAGCTGGATTTAAGCCATTCCTGGAAAATTTCGTTCTGTGTGAGAGAGGCTGAAGCACTCAGCGGCTCCACCAGCAACCAGCAATTTATGGTGTACGTGGACAACAACCAGTCCAACTCCAGTTTCTCGTTGCACGGCTCCAAGAGCCTGGTGAAGCAGCTCAATGTCAGCCAATTTGTCGCGGGCAAGCGGGTTGAAATCAACATTCCGGGCGAAGTGTTTATCGACGGTAAAAGTATCGACACAGTGTTGCAAAACCCGGGCACCACCAGTTCATTTATCCAGCTGCGTGTACCCAGTGCGGGCGTAGTTACCATGAGCGATTTGTGGGTGGGCTACCAGTCTGACAAGGCCAGTGAACCAGTAGAGGGTAGCTGTACTACCGGTGAGCGCGTCCCCGGTTGGAACGTGCCACCGCCGGCAGCCGACCCAACAACCGCCCCGGTAGTGACAGCTAAAGATAGCCAGCTGGAAGTGAGCTGGAGTCCGCTGCTGCGGGCGACGGCTTACCAGGTTGCGCACAACACTGCCAACACTACTGAGGGCGCGGTCTTGTCGGCGGATATCGTGGGCAATACCGTCACCGATTACACCATCAAGGATTTGCAAAACAACCAACCCTACTACGTGTTCTTGCGCGGTAAAAACTCGGCGGGCGTAGCAACCGCATGGAGTACCAGCACCGCCGGTACACCCCAGCCAGCATCAACCCCACCGGCAGTGCCGCAAGTACCAACGTTGGTAGCGGGGGACGCGCAAATTGAGGTTTCCTGGACTCCAGTGGAAAATGCGAGCACTTATCAAGTGGCCTATAACACGGTAGACAACCCGGCGAGTGCGACAGTGTTTGGCGAGCCGCTATCGGCTACCTCCACGGTGATTACTGGCCTGACGAACGATCTGCCTTACTACGTTTATGTGCGCGCGACTAACTCAGCGGGCACCAGCGAATACAGCCCGGCGGGTACAGCAACACCAAAAGCGCCAGTAGTGACTGCCTGGGTGGGCGAAGTGGTTGATTTGATCGGCGGCGCGACGGTGCCTGAAGTCGGTACTGCACCAACCGGTTCGGTCACTGCCGATGGCGAGGCAATTGTCCTGCGCGCGACCGGCGGTATTTTGAATCAGGCCACTGGCTTCCGGAATTATTTTGCCCACAAAACTGCATCGGGTGAGTTTGTATTTACCGCACGTATTGCTTCGGTAACCACCGCATCGGGCGCCTTTACCGGGCCTGGCAACAGCTACGGTTATGGCTTGATGGTGATGCAGGAAATCCCGACCGCGCCAGTTACGGTTTATGCGAACGTTCCGCGCTTCGCAACCCTGAACCTGTATACCGAGGCATCGACCTTAAACTTTAAAGGTTCGCGCGCTACTAAAGTTGACAGCGCTTCGGGCAACCGCTCCCGATCCGATGTACCCAACGCTGTTGTGGGTAGCTATTTGCGCATTGAAGTGTTCAATGACACGGCAACACCGGGTCAGAAACGTGTCCGTCGTTTGACATCGCCCGATGGTGTGACTTGGACCCAGGAGAACAGCACCCTGTGGACGGGTACTAATGTGGGCAATGATTGGCAGGTGGGTTTCTTTGCTGCGCCGGGTGCGGAAGACTTATTCATCCGTTTCGAAAACGTGGAGTTGAAGCCTTACGAGGCCGTACCAGCATCCAGCTCATCGGCTGCTAGCTCTGTAGCACCAAGCAGTTCTGCACCAAGCTCTACTGCGGCCAGCAGCTCTTCAGATGCAGGCAGTTCAGTAGCGCCGTCTTCAAGCTCTGCTGCCAGCAGCGATAGCAGTTCTTCTAGCAGCAGTGTGACTGGTGGCGGTACTTCATCAGATTCATCGAGTTCATCGAGCGCGGCAGCTGCAATAGTAACCACATGGGGTTTTGATGCGGCAACGATAACTGCATCGGTATCTGCCTCAGCTGCCACAGATGACACAGCATTGTTTAGTACTGCGCCTGCGGGTGATCAACTTGCTAAATCATCAACAATTCCTCGTTTAGTTGATGGGCTGTATTACTACGCGAATGCGGTGACAGTACCACTACGTTATCGTGTAGCTACCAACGTGTGGAACTTCAACGGATCGTCGTTCGCCAGTAATGCCCGCATACTTCCAGCCGATGGTCAGACACTTGATCCAGTAACACATATTCCAAGAATGTACATTGGTATTCCTGTTACATCAGGTACTGCAGTGTCCCTCGCTATTAAGTGGAAGCATACAAATACAGCTAACTATGGTCGCATGGCATTAATTGATCAAAACGGTGTTGTGTTGAAGTCAGTTGCAGCGAATACAGGAGCGACAGATACACTCACACTAGACCTTACTGCTGGGCATTCGGTATCGGAAGTAAGGATTCTCTTTTCTCGTGAAAATGGCGGCACTTCTGGTGGTCTTGATATAGAAGAGATTGTGAGAACTTATCCTTAAATAATTATTTCTACCGGAAAAATAAACCGGAGCCTCTCCGGTTTATTTTTCACTCAAAAAACATTAATCAGATTAATAATAAAGAGAGAGGGGTTTTTGTGAGAAATTCATCATTGATAATCAGCCTCTGTATTGCCGGCGCGTTAACAGCATGCGGCGGCAACTCAGATAAAAAACCAGTCAAGACCAGTTCATCTTCCAGTGTTGTCAGTTCTGCGGTGCAGAGTTCAGTCGCGCCCGGTTCGGTAGCTCCCAGCTCTGTGGCAAACAGTGCGGCAACCAGCAGCCGTGCACAGGCATTAACCGGTGTGTTTTTGGATGCCCCGGTTAGCAATCTTGGCTACAGCACAGCGACCCTCAACGGTACCACCAATGCCGCTGGCGAATTTCAGTATCGCGCTGGCGAGATGATTACGTTTTCGATCGGTAATTTAATACTGCCCGCAGTGCCGGCCGGTAGCATTATTACCCCGTTCGACCTTGCGGGCTCGACCAGCCTGAGCGATAACAAGGTGATCAACATTTTGCGTTTGTTGCAAAGCCTCGATGCCGATGGCAATGCTGCAAACGGAATTGAAATTCCCGCCGCCGCCATAGCTGCCGGAACCCAATTGGACTTCAGCCTTGCACCGGCAGCCTTTGCTGATGCAATCAACGTAAAAGCCCTGCTGCAAGCAGTGGGCGGTGTTAGCAAAGAATTGGTCTCGACAGAGCAGGCCGTTACCCATTTCCAATCCACGTTAGAGACGATTAACGGCCCCGCGCCGAGTAGCTCAAGCCAGTCTTCGCACATTGTGGTGACTCCGCCCAGCTCCGCCGCTGAGTCGTCCTCCAGCTCATCGAGCAGTGTGCGCGTTGAAACCGGCTGGGCATGCCCGGCGACAGGTTTGTATTTCTGCGATGACTTCAGCGCGAATAATTACGACAAGTGGAATGCAAAGCCCTCCACAGTTCCCACAACGCCTAACGGTACCCTGGATATCGCCGACGACAGCAGCAACTATGTGTTGCGCTACACCGCCGATAGCACAGGCGGGGTGATTGCGCTGGTTAAACCGGCCGAGTTTGCCGCGGTGACCTCGGCAGATTATTACGTCGAGGCGAAAATCCGCCCGCGCGCCAATGCCACCACGGGTAATAAAGAGCTGTATTTGCTGGCGCGCTATCAGGATGCTAACAACTGGTACGCCGGTGCATTCAACGTGCAGAACGCCAATACCAGCACCAACGTCGAAATCGCCAAGATGAAAAACGGCACCCTGACGCGCCCTAAACAAGTCAAAAAGCCGATCGACCAAGGCACTATCGGCATGCTCGATGGCAAGTGGTATACCCTGCGCTTTGAAGTATTGGGTAGCACCCTGACCGTGTATCTGGATGGCGAAACCGTAGGCACCATCACCGATGCTGACTTCACCAGCGCCGGTGTGATCGGCCTGTGGACGCGCAATAAATCCTTTGAAGTTGACGATGTGAAAGTCGGCAATGCCAATGACAAACCGGCATCGCTGCTGATCTCTCCCAGTGCAACTAACTATGCCGCCGAAGTAGGTGATGCCGCGCGCGTGATCAATGTCACCGCCAAAACCGAAACCGGCGCCACTGACCTGTTTACTGTTGTCTCCAGCGATAACAGCGTCGTCAGCGTCGGTATTAACGGCAGCAGCATTATCTTGACTCCGGTGGGCGTGGGCAGTGCAACAATTACCTTTACCAGCGCTTCCAAACCCGATCTGGTGCGCAAGATTACCGCCAGCATCGCCCCGCAATTTGTAATGCCAACGGCCACTTACGACCTGGGTGGACGGACGGTACCCGAGGTGGCGGAAGCCTCGGCCTATGAAGACGCCACGCTTAAGCTGAGCTTTGATAGTGCGCCTACCTTGGGTAGCGCCGGTTCAATCCGCATCTTCAAAACCAGCGATGACTCCTTGGTGGACAAGATTGGCCTGGTCGACGAAAAAGACGATATCGGCTACGGCACGCTGCGCAGCATTAAAACCCGTCCGGTGCGCATCAGCGGCAATACCGCGAGCATCTCCCTGCACGCCAATAAATTGCAGTACGGCACCAGCTACTATGTGGCTATCAGCGGCTCGGTATTTACCGGCGCAACCCTCGCCGGCAAACCATTTGAAGGCATCGGCAAAGCCAGCGGTTGGACTTTCACCACCCGCGCCGCCGGCCCGGACACCAGCAAAACCGCGCTCACTGTGGATGACGATGGCAGCGCGGCGGATTTCCGCTCGGTGCAGGGCGCTTTGAACTTCGTAATGAAAAATGTCGCACTGGATACCCCCGCGACCATCACGGTGCGCAGCGGTACCTATGAAGAACCGCTGGTATTGCGCAGCAAAAACAACCTGACCATCCAGGGCGAGAGCCGCACCGGCACAGTGATCCAATATCCCAACAATGAACTGCTCAACTCGGGTTCAGAAGGGCGTGCGCTCATGCTGGTCAGCGCTGCGGATATGCTGACACTGGAGAGCCTGACCCTGAAAAACACCACCTTGATTGGTGCCGGTGGCCAGGCGGAAACCCTCTACTTCAATAGCCCGACCGGTCGCCTGATTGCGAAAGACGCGAGTTTTATCAGCGAGCAGGACACCCTGTTGCTGAAAGGTTGGAACTGGTTCTACAACACGCTGGTTGCCGGCAACGTCGATTTCATCTGGGGTTACAGCAAGGCAGCGCTGTTCGAGAAGAGTGAAATCCGCTCCCTTGGCCGTTCATCCGGTAACAACAATGGCGGTTATGTATTGCAAGCGCGGGTTGAAGCGGCGGGCGATAAAGGCTTTGTATTCCTCAACAGTATGCTGACCAGCGGTGCCGGTCCGACCGGTGAACTCCCACTCAATGGCAGCCACTATTTGGCGCGCAGCCCCGGCCCGACTTCGCCAACCTTCGACAATATCGTGTTTGTGAACACCAAAATGGGCAGCCATATCGCCACTGGCGGCTGGGCTGGCTTGGGCGTGAACAACCAACCGGTGGCTAACCCCGCAACTGGCACCGCCACTAGCGGCTGGCGCGAATTCAACACTATGGATATCGCCGGCAACACTGTGAGCCTGGCCGGCCGCCAGTTCAGTTACGAGTTGTCGCTCGCCCAGATCGCCGGCTATTGCAGCCGCGCGCAGGTGTTCTCTGCCTATAACAGCGGCGCTGGGTGGAACCCATTGCCGGAAGACATCAGCGACTGCGTGGATGTTGACGGCGTGGGCGGTGCAGGGTCTTCCGCGGGCGCTTCATCGACTGGCAGCAACAGCTCATCCAGCGCCGCCGCGTCCAACGGCGCCGGTTCATCCTCCAGCAGCGATGTGGTGGTGGGCAGCTCTGCGAGTTCGGCGGGTAATTCGTCCAGCAGTTCCAGTGTCGATTTCGCCAGTTGCTCGGCCTTCAATAACGTCCAGGGGTTTGCTGCGCGCAATGGCGGTGTGACCGGGGGTGCCGATCTGGGTGCGGGCAACAATGTGGTGACAGTCACCACCGGCGCTGAACTGAATGCGGCGGTGAGCGCGACTAACCCGACCTACAACACCAAACCGCTGGTGGTGTACGTCGGCGGCCATATCACTTGGGAAAACTCCAACAGTGCGGAACTGCGCATCCGCCGCAGCAATGTCTCGATTATCGGTTTGCCCGATAGTGGTGAAATCAGCGGCGTTGGTTTCCACGTGAGCCACGGTGCCAGCAACATCATTTTCCGCAACCTGAAAATGCATGAAGTGCCACAAACCCATGGCTCCAGCGACCATATCCATCTGGATGGCCAGGACGGTGCGGTGAGCAATATCTGGATCGACCACAACGAGTTCTACAACGACCTGACCGTTGATAAGGATTTCTACGATGAGTTGGTGAGTGGCCGCAGTGCGGTGCACAACGTGACTATCTCCTACAACTATCTCCACGACAGCCAAAAAACCTCGCTTTGGGGTTCATCGGACACTGTTGCTGAAGAAGATGTCGGCCGCACCATCAGCTTCCACCACAACTATTGGAAGAATGTGGTATCGCGCCTGCCGCTGTTCCGTTTTGGCGAAGGCCACATCTGGAACAACTACTACCAAAACGTGACCGGTTCGGGCATTAACTCGCGTATGGGCGCCAAGCTGCGTATCGACAACAATGTGTTTGAAGGCGTAAAAAATCCGATTCTGTCAGTCGATAGCGCCAACATTGGTTACTGGAACGCAACGGGCAACAGCTTCAGCGGCGTCACCTGGGGCGATACCCCGGTCGCCAATTGCACTGCGGCGCCTTGCTATGCGGGCACCAGTGATTCGGCGACCACCGATTACCAGCCGCCCTACAGCTATAACGCCATGCCGACGGTGGATGTGAAAACCCACGTAACCACCTATGCGGGTCGCAACAAGATCACCAGCTGTTTGGGTTTAGCGGAAGCGAGTTCGTCTTCGTCATCCAGTAGTAGTGATTCTTCCAGCTCCAGCAGTGCGGCGCCAATGACGACTACATGGGTACCCACTTACGAAGATTTGCAAACTGCAGTGGCCGCTGCTCCAGTGTCGGGCAGCAACTCAAGTTTCAATGCCACACCCGCACCCGTCACTATTGGGGGAGTTAAGTTCTATTCATCGACAGCGGGTAGCTTGCGTTTGCATCTGGCGACTGATGGCACTTATGCGGTGAATTACAACGGTACTTCAGTAAAAAGTGACACTACCGCAGCACCTGTAACCTTCGTTGAAGGTGCATCGCAAGTAAACCCGGCATTGTTGAATGTGGCA
>DATIDX010000011.1:0-16677 GCA_035456025.1 Cellvibrio sp.
CCAGCCACAAGCGGACAATGTAAAAACCAATAAACTGACGATGATATTTTTCATAACACTCTCAATGCGAATTTAACTCGTTCCGGTAATAACCTTGGGCGAGCATAATCAGTTGGCGACAATATTTACCAGCTTGTTGGGTATCACAATTACTTTGCGTACGGTGATGCCCTCCAGGAAGCGCTGCACGTTTTCCTGTGCGAGTGCATCGGCTTCGAGCTGCTCTTTCGGTGCATCAATTGCGACATCCAATTTGCCGCGCAGTTTGCCATTCACTTGAATAACCACTTCAACGGTTGAACGGGTCAGTGCGCTTTCATCGAGTGTTGGCCACTTTTCATTGAGTGGAATGCTCTGGTGGCCGAGCGCTTGCCAGAGTGAATGGCTGATGTGCGGCACTATGGGCGCGAGCAACAAAATCGCCGCTTCCAGCGCTTCGCGTTCAACGGCGAGTCCAAGTGGATTGGCGCGGTCGGCGAGTTTGCTTACTTCGTTAAGCAGCTCCATGGTTGCCGCAATGGCGGTGTTAAAGGTCTGGCGACGGCCGTAGTCATCGCTGACTTTCTGGATGGTCTCGTGCGTCTTTCTGCGCAAGTCTTTCTGGGCTTGTGGTAAGTCAGCAACGATTAATTTCCCCGGTGTGCCGGCATTGATATGGCCTTCCACCGCTTTCCACAAACGACGCAAGAAACGGTTGGCACCTTCAACGCCGGAATCGCTCCATTCCATGCTCTGCTCTGGTGGTGCGGCAAACATGGAGAACAGGCGCACGGTATCGGCGCCGTACTGGTTGATCAGCTCTTCCGGGTCAACGGTGTTGCCCTTGGATTTACTCATCTTGGTGCCGTCTTTCAACACCATGCCCTGGCAGAGCAAGCGTTCGAAAGGTTCATCGCAGCTCACCAGACCTTCGTCGCGCATCAGCTTGTGGAAGAAGCGAGAGTAGAGCAGGTGGAGGATGGCGTGTTCGATGCCGCCTACGTATTGGTCTACCGGCAGCCAATAATCGGCTGCGGCTTTGTCGAGCATGCCACCTTCAAAATTCGGGCAGGTGTAGCGCGCGTAGTACCAGCTAGATTCCATAAAGGTATCGAAGGTATCGGTTTCGCGTTCAACGGCTTTGCCATCAAGCTCGGCTTTACGCCACTCGGGATCGGCTTTGATCGGCGAGTGAACGCCGTTCATCACTACATCTTCCGGCAGCAACACTGGAAGTTTGTGTGCGGGTACGGGAATCTCGCCGCCGTCGGGCAAGTTGAACATCGGGATAGGCGCGCCCCAGTAACGCTGGCGGGATACACCCCAGTCGCGCAGGCGGTAGTTGGTTTTCACTTGGCCTTTGTTGGCCATTTCCAGGGTGCTGGCGATGGCATCGAAGGCGGCGTTGAAATCCAGTCCGTCGTATTCGCCGGAATTAACCAGCACACCTTTTTCGGTGAAGGCGGCTTTGGTCAGGTCGATTGCTTCGCCATTCTGCGGAGCGATTACCTGGGAGATAGCGAGATTGTATTTCTGCGCGAATTCGTAATCGCGTTGGTCGTGTGCAGGC
Source organism: Cellvibrio sp. (assembly GCA_035456025.1). Lineage (GTDB taxonomy): Bacteria > Pseudomonadota > Gammaproteobacteria > Pseudomonadales > Cellvibrionaceae > Cellvibrio. The sequence continues at coordinate 1,550 of DATIDX010000011.1, forward strand.
ACAGCCATTACGGCACCTGAGCCGTAGTCCATCAATACATAGTTGGCGATCCACACCGAAACCGGCTCGCCGGTGATTGGGTGCAGCGCTTTAATACCGGTATCGATACCGCGTTTTTCCATGGTCGCCATATCGGCTTCAGCGACTGATTGCACTTTGCATTCAGCGATAAATTGCGCGAGCGCTGGATTATTTTCAGCGAGGATCTTGGCAATAGGGTGTTCGGCCGCGAGGCTCACGTAAGTCACGCCCATGATGGTATCGGGGCGGGTGGTGTAGATATCAAAACCGGTGAATTCGCCTACGGGTGAGGCCAAATCAAAATGCATATCCAGACCGCGACTTTTGCCGATCCAGTTGCGCTGCATGGTTTTAACTTGCTCTGGCCAGTTGGGCAGCTTGTCCAGATCGGCCAATAACTCTTCAGCGTAGGCGGTGATTTTGATAAACCACTGCGGAATTTCTTTGCGCTCAACCAATGCGCCCGAGCGCCAGCCGCGGCCATCGATTACTTGCTCGTTGGCGAGTACGGTGTGGTCTACCGGGTCCCAGTTCACGGTCGCCATGCGCTTGTAAACCAGGCCTTTTTGGTAAAGACGGGTAAAGAACCACTGCTCCCATTTGTAGTATTCAGGCTTGCAGGTAGTCAGCTCGCGCGACCAATCAAAGCCAAAGCCAAGTTGTTTTAACTGGCTGCGCATGTGGTCGGTATTGGAATAGGTCCAGGCTGCAGGTGCGGTGTTGCGCTGCAGTGCTGCGTTTTCTGCCGGCAGGCCAAATGCATCCCAACCCATTGGGTGCAATACGTTTTTACCCTGCATGCGCTGGTAGCGGGCGATTACATCGGTGATGGTGTAGTTGCGCACATGCCCCATGTGTAGCTTGCCGCTGGGGTAGGGGAACATCGCGAGGCAATAGAACTTTTCTTTGCTGCGATCCTCAATAACCTTGAAGCTTTGATGTTCTTCCCAGTATTGCTGGGCTTGGGCTTCGACTTCGGCGGGAGTGTATTGATCTTGCATGGGGCGCTCTTGCATTGATTGTACGGCCTATACTGAAAGTGGGATTTTGTATGAATAGTGAAGCATTCAGAAAGGCGGTGATTATAGAGGCTGTACACCTTTCGGGTACAACTATATAGAGACATTTATATTCGACCAGCAAGTTCATCGGATCTCTTTGTCGGTAAGCTACTTATGAGGAATTGCTATGAAAGTTACCCCTGGTTCCGCGTCAAAACCGTTGGATAACCCCTACCACTCACGTCCGCTTGATGCGCGCTTTAGCCCCGACGAGCAAGGTGCACTGGAGGTGTTCAAAGGTGGTCTGGAGCATGAAGTTGAAGATTTGGTTCGGCTTGAGCTGACGGCCGAGCAAATGGTTGGCGATGAAGTGCGTTTGGCGCGCGAATATATCGCTGAAGATACCGGGCACTTCTGGCACGACTTGAAGCAGGGTTTTGTCTACTGGGAGCTGGCTGCCGGACAATTGCTCCTGACTGCCGCCGATCCCACCCGAGTTGATTGGCAAGAGCACCAATGGTGGGGCGACGAAGAGTCGCAATTCCGTCACTAGGTCCACTTCACGGTTGAGATTATTTATCCGATTATTTGTTAAGCTCTCGCTCGAATAAAATCACGAGCGAGAGCCATTATGTGTTTTACCCATCGTCGTACCATCGGTGCTATTGTCTTGCTGTTTTTGTCCTGCCTGCCAGCTGTTGGAGTTGCCCAATCTGTGAATGAATTGCCTAAGCCTATCTACTTATGGGCCGAAAAGCCTTTGGTTACACCTGATCGCGAGCATGTAAAAGACCAGCGCACCTATGCTGTTGATAACCCATCCATGATCCCCTATTGGCCCGAGCCATCCAAGGCGAACGGAACAGCAGTAGTCATTTTCCCAGGGGGTGGTTATGTGCGCCTTGCGATTGACCACGAGGGGCACGACGTCGCCAAGTGGTTTGCGGCGCGTGGTGTGGCGGCTTTTGTAGTCAAGTACCGGATGCAGGAGCACGGATTTCCTGCCCCCTTATTGGATGGTCAGCGGGCGGTGCGGTTAGTGCGCAAAAATGCCCGGCAATGGAAAATTAATCCGGCCAAAGTTGGTGTGATAGGTTTTTCTGCCGGTGGGCATTTGGCCGCCAGTGTTGCCACGCGGTTTGATTTTGTAGTTGCTGAGAAAGACCCGCTAGGCGATATAAGTGCACGGCCGGATTTTGCCGTCCTCGGCTACCCGGTTATCACCTTGGAGGGTTCTGATGCCCATGCGGGATCGCGCAAAGCGCTGCTGGGTGAGGCCCCCAATCCGCAACTGGTGCACGACAATTCCCTGCAATTCCAGGTAAGGACCGGTGTGCCGCCCGTATTTGTATTCCATGGGGTGGCTGACCAAGCGGTGCGGGTGGGCAACAGCCTCGCTTTCTTTAGCGAGGTACAAAAACACAATGTCCAATCGGAATTGCATATTTATCAAACCGGGATCCACGGTGTGGGGATGATCCAGGGGCAGGGTACCGTATCTAGCTGGCCGCAGGCGCTGGAGCTGTGGTTGCGCGAGGGAAATTTGCTAGGCACGAAAATTCCGTAGTAAAGGTACGCTAAGGTTGCTTCCGGCTGGCCATTTGGCATACAATCGCCGCCCCTGAAAACCGGTATACGACGCTAGTCCCAAACGCCATGGCATATCGCCAAGCTACTTCGTGTCGTCCATGTGTTTATTGGAGCAATGTAAAAATGAGTGCGTACGCAATTTTTGAAAGCGGTGGCAAGCAACATCGCGTAGTTGTGGGTGAAACCCTCAAACTCGAAAAAATCGATTTCACCACTGGTGGCGTTGTTGAATTCAACAAGGTGTACTTGGTTGCCAACGGCGCAGACGTCAAAATTGGCGCTCCTGTTGTTGAAGGTGCAACTGTTACTGCTGAAGTGGTTGCTCATGGCCGTGCCGACAAAGTGAAGATCATCAAATTCCGTCGTCGTAAGCATCACATGAAGCGTCAAGGTCATCGTCAGTGGTTCACCGAAGTGAAAATCACTGCTATCAAAGGTTAATTGAGGAGGCTATAAAATGGCTCACAAGAAAGGGGTTGGTAGTTCTCGTAACGGTCGCGATTCAGAAGCGAAACGCCTTGGTGTTAAAGCCTACGGCGGCGAGTTGATTTCTGGCGGCAGCATTATTGTTCGTCAACGCGGAACCAAGTTCCACGCTGGTGTAAACGTAGGTCTGGGTAAAGACCACACTCTGTTCGCGAAAGTGGACGGTACCGTTAAGTTCGAAATTAAAGGCGCTTTTGGCCGTCAATACGTAAGCATCATTCCTGCTGCTTAATATTGCGCTAAAAAAATAGCCAAGCTTACTGCTTGCAGTGGGCAGATGAAGAACAATAAAAAAGCCCTGTCGTTCACGATGGGGCTTTTTTATATTCAGAATGGCACTTTGCATGAGTGGCATACTAAAGTTGCAGTAGTTGTTGTTTTCTTTTTTATTTAATCCTTCTGGAGTGCGTTGTGAAATTTGTTGATGAAGCCCCAATTCATGTCGAGGCCGGTAAAGGCGGCAACGGATTCATGAGCTTCCGGCGGGAAAAGTTTATTTCCAAAGGTGGCCCCGATGGCGGTGATGGTGGCGACGGCGGCAGCGTTTATCTGGTCGCTGACGAAAACCTCAATACCCTGATCGATTACCGTTTCGTGCCCAAATATCGCGCTGAAAATGGCGAAAAAGGTGGCAGTAAAGACTGTACTGGAGCCAAAGGTGCCGATCTGTTTTTGCCCGTGCCAGTCGGTACTACTGTTATCGATATAGATACCGAAGAAGTCTTCGGTGACTTGACCGAGAACGGCCAAAAACTAAAAGTCGCGCAAGGTGGCTTCCACGGTTTGGGCAATACCCGTTTTAAAACCAGTACCAACCGCACTCCGCGCAAAACTTCGCCGGGTACGGAAGGTGAAATGCGCAACCTGAAACTCGAATTAAAAGTGCTGGCCGATGTGGGTATGCTCGGCTTGCCGAATGCGGGCAAGTCCAGCTTTATCCGCGCGGTGAGTTCGGCCAAACCCAAAGTGGCCGATTATCCGTTTACCACGCTCGTGCCCAATCTCGGCGTGGTAAAAGTGCAGCAGCACCGCAGTTTTGTCATCGCCGATATTCCCGGCGTAATCGAAGGTGCCGCAGAAGGTGCAGGCTTGGGGGTGCGTTTCCTAAAGCATTTAACCCGCTGTCGCTATCTGATGCACATGGTCGATATGGCGCCGGTAGATGAATCCAATCCTGCCGAGAGCGTGCGTATCATCGCCAACGAATTGCAAAAATTCAGCCCGACCCTCGCGACACGCGAGCGTTGGTTGCTGCTCAACAAAATCGATTTGTTGCCGCCCGACGAAGTAGACGCTCGCTGCCAGGCAGTGATTGATGAGTTGAATTGGACGGGACCGGTCTATCGCATTTCTGCACTCAATCGCGATGGCACTGTGCCTTTGACCGGTAAATTGATGGATAGCCTCGAAGCTGTATGGGAAGAAGAAAAAACCAATCCGGAAGCGCGTGAGCGTGAAACTGAATTGCAAAACCAGATGGCGCAGGAAGCGCGTGACCGCATTGAAGAGCTGCGTGAAATTGAGCGTGAAGCGCGCCGCGCACGCGGCGATGTGGACGATGATAATTTCAATGAAGACGATTACGATGTAGAGGTTATTTACGTGAATCATTGATCGCCGCCAATTAGCGTCAGCAGCAAAATAGTGTAACCTCACGCCCGGGCATCGCTCCGGGCGTTTTGTATTGAAAGCCCGACTTTTTATAAAAAATTCACTTATCTATTCTTGAGCACATCCCATTCATGAGCAAAAGAAACATTATTCCCCAGGCCAAACGCTGGGTTGTAAAAATAGGCAGCGCACTCTTAACCAATGACGGCAAAGGGCTGGATGCTATTGCGATCGCCGGTTGGGTTAAGCAAATGGCTGAGCTGCGTTTGCGCGGCATCGAATTGGTTTTGGTATCGTCCGGTGCTGTTGCCGCCGGGATGCGCCGTTTGGGTTGGGCTGCGCGCCCGACAGAAATCCATCAGTTGCAAGCAGCGGCTGCCGTCGGGCAAATGAGTTTGATCCAAACCTATGAAGTTGAATTTCAACGTTACGGGTTGCTCACCGCGCAAGTACTGCTTGATCACGATGATCTCTCTTCGCGCCAGCGCTATTTAAATGCGCGTTCCACGTTAAAAACCCTGGTGGGTTTTAATGTGGTGCCGGTAATTAATGAAAACGATACGGTCACGACAGAAGAAATCCGCTTTGGCGATAACGACACGCTCGGTGCTTTGGTCGCAAATTTATTGGAAGCCGATTTACTGGTCATCCTCACCGATCAAAAAGGTATGTACGACAGTGACCCGCGCCATAATCCGAATGCACAATTACTCAGCGAAATTGCCGCTGACGATCCCCGGCTTGAACAAATGGCGGGTGGCACTGGCGGTGCATTAGGTCGCGGCGGCATGATTACCAAAGTGCGCGCCGCGCGCGTTGCCGCGCGTTCGGGCGCTGATACAGTGATCGTCGGTGGTCGCATTGAAGATGCTTTGTTGCGCATTGCCGCAGGCGAAAATCTCGGCACTTTTTTGTGGGCCGAACAGCAACCGCAAGCGGCACGCAAGCGCTGGATCTCCGGGCAATTGCAAACCCGCGGCACTATCGTATTGGATGATGGCGCAGCGCGCGTGGTGCGCGAGCAAGGCAAAAGTGTTTTGCCGGTGGGCGTAAAAGACGTGCGTGGTGATTTCACCCGCGGCGATATGGTGATTTGTGAAGATTTGAGTGGCAAAGAAGTCGCGCGCGGTCTAATTAATTATCACGCTGACGAAGCGCGCAAAATTATTGGCAAGCCGAGCAGTCAGATTTTCGATATTTTAGGTTATCAGGATGATAACGAGTTAATCCATCGCGATAATTTGGTGTTGAGTTAGTGATTTACACCGGAAACTAAAAAGCCCGCATTAATAACGCGGGCTTTTTTAGTTAACAAGAAAATTACTTTTGCGATTGGGATAGTTTGATGCGCAAACAGACAATGGCTAGCATGCCCAGCAATAGCAACAGGCTCGATGGTTCTGGAACGCTAACGCCACTTACAGTTACGCGCGTGTCATTGATGGCGCCTGCCCATAAATTTTCGCCATAAGCATCGCTGAATGTATTAGCGGTTAGTGAAAAATCACTGCTGCCAATGGCGACGGCATTTAACACAACACTAAACAGCGTAAATTCGCCTGCCTGCAATAATTCTAAATCCAGTGCATCATCAAATGATAATTCCAACAAATTTAACCAACCTGCGCCGCTATTGCTGTTTTGCAGGCTGCCGAAGCCCTGCAGATCCAATTGATTGCCTTTTATCGAGTCGCCCCATTGAATGCTGTTAATGCTGAATAAATTTGCGTCATAATTAAAGTTTACGTCGTAAGCGCCGAGCGCTGGCGCATTAGCATCATTTAAACCGCTGATGCGCACTTGCACTTCTACATTGGTGCCGACATTAATCGCAGATTGATTGGCGACGAGATCGATGCTTATAGCATTGGCATTGAATGACAGAATCATACCTAACGCCAGTAAAGGGGCGAATAACTTTTTCATGCTCTAGTCCTGATTAATATTGGCGGCTCCGCAGTAGGCGGAGCCAGGTTAGCTAATTGGTTGCGCAGCCGGAGCGTGTGCATTGCAGGGTAAGTGCGCGGGCATCATTGACATTGATTGCACCGTCGCCATTCACATCGCGTTGGTCAAATGCGCTTGGCGTTACACCGCGTGCATTGATAACAATTTGCACATCGTTTTTATCCACATCACCGTCGCCGTCGAGATCCATAATCAGTTTTAGCGAAACGACTAAAGGATCGTGGTCGGAAGAGCGATAGGCATCCGCCGCATAAAAATTATTTATTTGCGCAGCCGATTTAAATTCGGTGTTGTAATCCAGGCTGATAGGTTCATCGGCGTTGATATGCCAGTCAGCGGCGTACAAGACTTGCGGTGTTAATGCAGCACTGGCGAGGCCATGGTCTAGATAGCCGGCCTGTCCATCAAATACGTATGAGTAGGCTGATTCGCCCGCAAATTTGTTAATGAGGTCGGTGTAGCCAGCGTTTAGGATTTGCGCAATAGGATTTTCTTTGGCGTAAGCATTTAAATCGCCGATGATTAAATAATCGCGATCGCTCACACCGGTAGGATGGGTGCCTAGCCATTTCACTAATGCGCTGGCTGCCTGGGTGCGGGTAATATTGCAGTTGCCCTGGCCGTCGCCAATATCCAGATCACCTATGTCGTTACAATCCGAACCTTTGGATTTGAAATGATTCACCACGGCGGTTGCGATAGCACGATTGCTATTCACACGGAAACTTTGTGCAAGTGCAGGGCGATTTTTGTTGTCAATGAATTGCGAATCAACATTTGAATCCAGAATTGCAGTTTTGCCAATTGCGGTTGCTTTATCGCTGCGGTAAATAAAACCAACAGCAATTTCATCGGTACCGATTTTATTTACACCCGGGTTGATGAATTTCCACGCGCTGGTGCCGGTTGCTGTATTTAATGCGGCTGTTAATTCGGCGATGGCGCTAGTGTTACCGTAGCCATCGTTTTCAATTTCGATCAAACCAATCACGTCTGCATTCAATCCGACCAAAGCGCTTACAATTTTATTTTTCTGGCGAGTGAATTCTGCAGCGGTATTAGCACCGCGCGCAGTGGGGAAGCCACCGCCCGCACCGTTACCGTTAAAAAAATTCAGCACGTTGAAGCTGGCGATTTTTAAATTCGCAGTGGAGTCAGCAACCGGTGCCAACGGGCGTGGATTGCTATTGATAAATTCCGGTGCAACAGTTGGCAAAATACGATAGATACCAAAATCATAGCTAATCACGCCGCGCAAATTGGCAAGGGTGTCGCCGCTGCGCAGCGTGTTTTCGGCAGATAATCCCGGCGCAGGGAAAATAACCGGGTCTGGGTTTTGCGCGTTGCGCGCATCATCCAGCATTAATTTATTTAAATTGTTTTGTGCTTGCAGCGCATTCGCAGCAGCGCCGGGTTCTACAACATTGGTTGGTTGTTGCAAACGGCCATTGGCGAGCAGCACCTGACCGAAGCGACCGAGTTGATAGGTTTCGTTCACGGTCAGAGTTTGCGCAATCGCGACTGACATTCCTTCAATCGCTTCGAATGCATCGAGTGAATTAACCGGTAGCGAAATACTGGCGGGCGTCGGCAGGGTTTGGTTGCTTGCGCACAGAGTGACAGTGGCATCGCTGAGTTGGGTCAGCTGGAAAGTTTCAGCAACTTTGCCGGTGACGCGCACGCGGTCACCAATCGCAACGGGCGTAGTGCTGGCAATATAAATGCCCTCGGACGTCAGCGGATTATTATCAGTTTGGCTATCGGCGTCTTGCACAAAAAATCCGCCGAGTTGATTCGCGTTTTGGAAATCGGCAACCACTATGGCCTCAATGTCGACTGTGGTGCCCACTAATGCGCTGCTTGCACCTGCCCCCTGGATCTGGCCGATGCGCGTAGCGGGTGCGCCACATTGACCGCCACCGCTGTTACCTCCGCCACTATTGCCACCGCCGTTGCTGCTGCCTTGATAAGTACCCAGATGATCGAAAGTATCTTGTGCGTAACCATCCCATTCAGCAGCTGGATCAAATGCATTGGTAGGATTGGTGTCGCCGCTGGCGATAGAAGTTTTGCGGCGCAAGCTGTTGTCTGCTGTGCTACTGAGACCAGCACCCCATTCGGTGCCTGGGTCTACGCCAATTTGGCCGATGCTATCGAGAACTGTGCTGCCGTTTTTCAACACAATCGCATCATCGCCATTGAACCAGCCGGAGCTATTGGTTTGGTTGGCGCTTGCCAGAATAGTCGCGTTGGCGCTGCCGTGGGCGAGCACAAACACACCCTGCGCGGGAATGGTGCCGCTGAGGTTAATCGTCGCGCCGGCGCTGTTGCTGCCGTTGAAATATATCTCCACCTTGTGGCCACTGAGATCCAGGCTGCTGCTACTGCTGTTGTAGAGCTCCAGGGCCTTGTTATTGCTGCTGCCTTCAATGTATTCCGAAAAATACAGCTCGGCGCTGGCGGGCACTGCACTAAGTCCTGCAATCGCAGCTGCCAGTAATAGTGGCTGGTGAGATTTGCTTTTCATGATTAACTCCCTGGAGCGTTAAATTATTGATAGAGGGCGCAGCATAGGGAGACATTGTTACGAGGGTGTGGCGGGAATTTGTCGTTTAGATGATGTTTTTGTGAATGGCATTTGTGAACGCCACTTAATCGTCAAAGCCTAACCATCATAAAGTGTAAAGATTGGGAACTTAGCCAGAACCCTGGCAGTCGGAAGTATCCATCCTTTCTATTAGGCCTGAGGTTAACCCCTTGAAACGATAATGCTGTGATCTGTACGTCTGCATCTGTGTAGACAAAGACGCTGTATGGAGGTTTTGATGAACACCAGAAACGATCTTTTGCTCGATAAGATTGAATTACGCGCGCCGCTTCCCACGGATGGCGATGCCCTTAAAGGTTTACTTGCTACTACTCCCGTCCTCGATGGCAATTCCGTGCAATGCACACTCCTGCAATGCGGGCATTTTGCCAAAACTTCTGTTGCCGCCTTTTTGCATGGGCGTCTGGTGGGTTTTGTGTCCGCCTATTATCCGCCCAATGAACCGCGCACTTTGTTCGTATGGCAGGTGGTGGTCACGCAGGAATTGCGCGATCTCGGATTGGGCAAAAAGATGTTGCATTGGTTGATTGCCCAACCGGCGTGTGAACACGCGCATCGATTGGTGACGGCGATTGGAATTAAAAACACGGTTTCCTGGTCAATGTTCGATAGCTTCGCGCGCGACATTGGCGCGCTGCCAATAAAGTCCTTTGTTACGCCGTTAAAGGACAGACAGCAAAATATACCCGATGAATATCTACTGCGTATTTCCCCGTTACCCAATCGCGCCGCGCAGATTACCGCCAATCCGCTGGAGGATCTGAAAGGCAGTGGTTCGCATATTTCTGCCATGCGGCGTTGGTTGGATTAACTCCAGCCTCGCCCTGCGACAATTTGTCACTGTGCGTGACATGTGAAAAAGCCTAAAGTCCTGCCTCAAAACCCGATCAAAAATTTTGCGAGGCAGGGCAGTGAGACGCGTCAAACTGGCAGTGATAATTGCTGCGATTAATCTGGGCTCAGTTCCGGTTGCTAGTGCCCATGAAGAAGTTTTGGGCAAGAAAAACAAAGTCGAGGAAGTGACTGTATGGGGCCAGGCGCGCGACAGCTCCCAATCCGGCTACACCAATCCCACCAGTGTGTTGACGCAAGAAGATATTGTCAGCATCAATTCCACCACCACTGAAGACCTCGTTAAATACGAACCGAGTATTGTGATCCGCAAACGCTACATCGGCGACGCTAACGGCACTCTCGGTGTGCGCGGTTCCAACATGTTTGCCACTGCGCGCTCGATGGTATTTGCCGACGGTGTGCCCTTGCATTATCTATTGCAAACGCGCTGGAGCGGGGCGCCGCGCTGGACCATGGTGAGCGCAAGCGAAATTGCGCAAGTGGAAATTCTCTACGGACCTTTCTCTGCCGAATACAGCGGCAATTCCATGGGTGGTGTAGTGTTGATTGAAACTGCAATTCCACAGGAGTGCGAAGTACACGTTGATCTCGATTATTTTTCACAAGATTTTAATGCCTATGGTTTTGATGATCGCCTGAGTGGGTACAAAACCTTTGTCTCCTACGGTGACAAGTTTGGCGACCTCAGTGTCTACCTCTCGTACAATCATTTGGAAAACGATAGTCAACCGCAATCCTATTATTTTGATGCGCGCACACCAACATCCAATGCGATTCCGGTAACCGGCGCGATTGCCGATAAAGATGTGTTTGGTAATCCCGCTTATTATTTTGGCGATACCGGCGTCGAACAGGCAGTGACCGATAATTTCAAATTAAAACTCGGTTACGATTTTGAAAACTGGTCGAGCTTGTTGAATATCGCCTACGAAGATCGCACTACATTGCGCGATTCTCCTAATTCTTATTTGCGCAATGCGGCGGGCGATACGCTTTGGTCGGGTAATTTTAATCAAGCTGGCGTAGGCATCAATGTCGCTGCCAGTCGCTTGGGTGTCAGCGATCTGGATCGCCGTAGTTTATCTTCGGGATTGCGCATTAAAGGCGACCTCACTGACAGCAGTTATTTTGAAGCCAATGTCAGCGACTTTCGCATCCTTGAAGATAACAGTCGTGCATCCAGTCATTCGTTAGATGACCCACTATTTACAGGTCGCGGCCAAACCACGGATTACAACGATACTGGCTGGCAAACCCTGGAAGGAAAATTTGTTTTTTCTGATCTGGGTAAACAAGGTTTGGAATTCATTACCGGCGCGCGCTACGAAGCCTATCAATTAAATATGGACGTATTTAATTCGGCCGACTGGCCCAAGGGCGACAACGCCGGTTACACCAGCCGCAGCGGTGGTGAAACCAATATTAGCGCCGCCTTTGCGCAAATGAATTGGGCTATTAACGAGCGCTGGGATTTGGCTTTAGGTGGCCGCTACGAATATTGGGAAAGCCACGGCGGTTATTTTAATAAAGATAATCCCACCACGCCGGAATTGGATTTGGTTGAAGTTCCGGAAACGTCCAGCAATCAATTTTCGCCCAAGTTTTCGCTCGGCTATATTCCCGCAGCTGATTGGCAGCTGCGCTACTCACTCGCGCGCGCCTATCGCTTTCCGGTGGTGGAAGAATTGTTTATGCAAAGCCAATCCTATTCGACTATCGTTGCTGCAAAACCCGACCTCAAACCGGAAAATGGTTTGCATCACAACTTGATGTTGGAAAAACAATTTAACACCGGTTATGTGCGCGTGAATATTTTTACCGAAACCATTCGGGACGCGATTGAATCCCAATCCAATTTATTGCCCGGCGGTGGCTCAGTGACGACGTTTTCGGCCATCGATGAGGTGGAAACCGATGGTGTTGAATTGATTGTGAATCGCTACGGCTTGTGGGTACCGGAATTGGATGTGCGTTTTAATGTCGCTTACACCAAATCCATTATTGCTGATAACAGCTCGGCTGAAGGTGCAAGCCCGGCAACCAGTATTGAAGGCAATGACTATCCGCGTATGCCGCGCTGGCGCAGCAATTTAATGACAACTTACCACCTGAACGATCGCTGGGATTTGAGTGCAAATGTGCAATACGCCGATAAAAGTTTTGGCCGTTTGGATAACACTGACACCGCTGAAAATGTCATGGGTGCGCAGGATGGTTATACGCGGCTTGGCGTAAAAACCACGTATGACTTCAGCGATCAACTGGAAGTGGGTTTTGGTGTTGATAACCTCACTGATGAATTGAGTTATGTCGCCCACCCTTGGCCGGGCAGGACAATGTATTTAAGCCTTTCTTACGATATGTAAATTGATTAAGCTGAGAAAAATAATGGCTGATACCAACGTCAACGCCAAAGCCCTGTATCGCACCATCTGGCGCTGGCATTTTTATGCTGGGATTTTCGCTATTCCTGTTGTGATTATCCTTGCGCTGACCGGCGCAATTTATTTATTCAAACCCTATTACGAATATTGGCAGGAGCGTCAGTTCCACCCGTTGGTGGCAGCTGGTGATCGCCTGCCTGCAAATGCACAAATCCAGTCAGCGCTCAATGCAATTCCCAGGGGAAAATTCCTCAGCTATCGCTTGCCCCAAAATGCGAGCGACGCTGTGCTTGTTAATGTGCAAGTTGAAGGAGGCAGCTGGCAGGTATTTGTTAATCCTTACACTGGCGCAATTAGCGGTAAACAGGAGAGCAGTGCGCAGCTGATGAATATCGTCAAAACGATTCACGGCGAATTATTACTGGGCAATGTCGGATCGATTTTGGTAGAGCTCGCGGCCTGTTGGGCGATTGTATTGATCGTCACGGGGCTGTATTTATGGTGGCCGCGCAATGCGCGAGGGTTAGCGGGAATTATTTATCCGCGCCTGCGCGAGGGTAGCCGCGTTTTCTGGCGCGACCTTCATGCGGTCACGGGTATCTGGATTTCTGCGCTCGCGTTATTTTTATTAATTACCGGTTTGCCCTGGGCGCTGGTGTGGGGCGCTGCATTAAAAGAAGTGCGCTCCGTTGATTTTTCCATGCAACAGGATTGGACCCAAAGCCGTGCGCAGGAACACCAGCATTGGCGCGCGCAGGCGAGCGATACTTTTAATCTCACACCGGAAATTTTATCGGCTGCGGAAAATTTAAAATTGGCTGCACCGGTGGAGTTGAGTATTGCCAACAAGCATCACAATAGCTGGAAAGCTTCATCGCAAAATGCCAATCGCCCGCTGCGCGCCGATGTGTGGATTAACAATGATGGCAGCATTGAAAAACGCAGCGATTTTGCAGAAAAGAAATTGGTAGATCGTGCAATCGGGGTGGGCATTGCTGCGCACGAAGGCAATTTGTTTGGCTGGTTCAATCTGGTGCTGGGCGTACTCACCTGTGCGGGATTACTGCTAATTAGCATCAGTGGATTTATTTTATGGCGTAAACGTAAGCCCGATGGCGCATTAGGCGCGCCGCCGGCAATGCCAACGCGGATTGGCTTTGCCGTAGTTGCAATCACGCTTGCGCTAGCTTTATTTCTTCCGCTGTTAGCCGTTTCGCTTGTTGCGTTGTTCCTGATTGAATTTACTTTCCTGCGTCGAATAAATGGCGTCAGTCGGTGGCTGGGGCTGGGTCGATAAAATTTCTGTCAATTAAATGGTAATGTCGATGACGTTACCCAATTGTCCTCCCTCAACCGCTTTTTGTAGTGCCATCATTAAATCTTCCCGTTTTTGATATTCCAGCGTCTCTTGATAAACCTCAGCGGGCGATACGGCATTATCGTTTTCAGTAGAATCGCTAACCGCATTGGTATAGACATTAACAACGTCCTGTTTATGCTGCAAAGATTCAACTGACACAGCTGCCGCCCGCGCCAGATCCCTTCGCTCTTGTGTGGCCTGTTGGATCTGCGTGCTCAACGGTATCTGGTTGAGCTCGCCCTCAACCACAAAAGATTTGGGTGGTGTAGGTTCCACTGGCGCCGGTAAATGGGTCGGCGCCTCAGGTGCTGGTGGTGTAGATGCATCAGTGGTTTTAATCGGAGCGGATTGGTTTAAGCGCTGCTGCTCCAGCTGTTGGCGATAATAATTTAACGATTCGGTTAAATTCGTGTTCAGGGAATGGGAGGCGCCAGTAATCATAAAGTGACTCCTAGTTTAAAGGTGGCTCTTAATTGATAGATTCACTCGCAGTGAGTTGTTCAATCAGTTTAAGTATACGCCCGGTAAAGGATGCAACCCAGGCCCTCAGCAACGGCGGAGCTTGCTCCAATTCTTGCTGAATTTGTTTGATCGGAATTAAGGTGGCTGTGACCGGTTCGTTGGCAACTGCTTGAGCGAAATAACCCAGGGTTTCGCTGCCGGCTATTTTATGGGTAATGGCGACGGCGGCATCACCCACAAAGTGATTGGCCCCAACGTCCAGCGACAAGGTTTTTTCGCCCATTGTCATACTCAATGTGACACTGCCTTTAAGGATAAAAAAAGCCTTATCCAGCGGTGTCGTGGTATTAAATAGTATCGCGCCTTTCTCAAAATATACGTCTTCCATCCAATCCACCTTTTGCATCAATTCAACATGGGTTTTATGCGGCATTAAACGGACGAGTTTCTATCGCCGATTTTAATGCCACTTAAAACTATAGCAGTCATTAGAAACTATGCCTGCTGGTCTAAATGGATGCCAAGGTGCAAGCGACTTTGTCATCAAAATTACATTAATGTCGTTTAACCAATTTTTATGGCGTCTGGATTCGTTGACAGTGCCCGTCTCCCACTCCATTCTCGCCAGCGCACAAAGTCCACAAACATAATAAATATCTGTGCAATTCCTGTGTTCTGGCAATTCGGTATGGCGTCAATCCCAAGCAATTAATTATTAACTGCCTTGAGGATTGAAAATAATGAAAAAAGTAAAACACGGAACATTTTTTAAGACCCGCTTG
>DATIDX010000012.1:0-9131 GCA_035456025.1 Cellvibrio sp.
GGATTAATCGCCCATTATGCGTTTGATAATAATTTGGCCGATTCAACCGGTGTATTGGCGGCGGGCGTGGTCAGCGGTGAGCGCATCGATTGGCTCGGCGGCAACCTCAGTTATGCAACCGGTGTGGCCGGCAGTGCCGCAGTATTTAATGGTGCAACCGGCGTGCGTTTGCCCAATGGGATCATCAGCAAAAATACTTATTCAGTATCGCTCTGGCTTAATCCAGACCAACTTACCGCATTTAGCACGACTTTCTTTGGTGCAAGGGACGGTAACGCCTGGCTGAGTCTATTGCCGATGGGGCATGGCTTTGTGAATGGCGCCACTATGTTGTGGTCGGGCACCACCTGGTACGACGCCGGTTTGGGTATGAATATTCCGGTGGGGCAATGGTCTCATCTCGCCTTTAGTGTGAATAACGGTACAGTGAATGTTTACGTTAACGGCATTAAACAATTTAGCGGCGCAAATTTCCCTGATCTATTTACCACCAATTCGGGCGTATTTTCTTTGGGGGTCAATTGGTGGGACTTGCCGTACAAAGGTTTGATCGATGAATTGCGTATCTATGAAACTGCGCTGACCGATTCCCAGGTGCAAAATTTAGCGAACTGACGGTGAACTATAAATTCGCCAGCCATTATTCAATCCGGATTTCGTGTCGAAATCCGATGAGCTAATCCTTGTTTTGGAGTTAACAATGAACCAAGTATTGTGTAAAAAATTTTCTTGGGCGCTGTTGCTAAGTTGTCTCTCATCATTTGCAGCGGCGGGTGTGGTTAATTTTGATGATTTGTCAGGTGACCCTGCACAGCAAATTACGGACGGTTACCAAGCGTTTAATTGGAATGCGATAGGCTCAGTCAGTAGTGATGATATTCCCGGCAGTGGTTTTGCTGCCGGTGTAACCTCGGGCAATAACGCAGCCTATAATTTTGATGGCGCCTGGACATGGGTTGATTTATCCGTAGCAGGAACCTTTGATTTTATTGGCGCATTCTTTTCTGCGGGTTGGGCTGAGCAGGAAATTTCCTTTGAAGGTTGGCTGGATGGTGCGCTTGTCTATGCGAGTGCAGAAAGTCAGGTTATATCTACTGCGCAACCACTTTGGGTGCAACTGGATTGGGTTGGCATAGATCAGTTGTTTATTTATACCAGCTACGCTGATGTGGGGCTCGGGCATTGGGTAATGGATGACTTTACCGTGAATATTAATCGCACCAGTGTGCCTGAGTCATCCGGGGTGGTGTTGATGTTGATGGGTTTGCTTGGGGTCAGCTTGTTGCGTCGCCGCATTTAGATAGCGTGTGGCAATTTGCGATAAATAAAAAGCCGGTGTCGATAACAATCGACACCGGCTTTTTTGTCGGTGCGAAGGCAATGCGGCGCAGCGCATCGAGTGTTGGTATGTAGCGAATTAATGCTGCTGTTGGCGCCGTGCCATAAGGTCAGCGACCGGATCAATCGAATTTAATTTTGCATCAATTAAATCCGCTTGCGCGCGCGTTTGATGAAGCAGCGAAATCAGCATGCGCACTTCATCGTACATATCGCCATGGGTTTCATTACTTAGCCGACGACCCATTTCCTGCCCCAGTCGCAATAACTCGGCCAGCTCGCGCGCCGTTTCACCCTGTTCCTCACGTAAAATATCTCTGCTCATAACCTACCTCCATTCATAACCTGCCTGCGTTAGACACACTGATCCCTGGTGCGGGGCGTGTACTGGGTATGGTTAAAGCCTAGTCCGGTTAAGTTTTTTAAACAAAGAGCGAATGCTCATAAACACCAAGGCTTATGAACAAAAAGTTATGAAATATTTTTGCGCAGGTCGTCTGAATTAGCGCACTTATTCCGTTAAGTGCGATAGGAATTTTTGTTCAGATTGTTTCAATCGGTTGGGCAAGTGTTTACTTGGCTGACAAGCGTTTGCTTTGAAAACTATCCAATTGTTTTTCATTCACCTGCGGCCAGCCTTCTTTATCCCAGCTGATGTTGAGGATTTTGAGTTTCTGTAAATACTTATCGGCTGTTTCATAGGCGTGCAGCACTAAATAATCTTTACCGTCCCAACTATAGGCGCTGTTATGGCCGAGACCGACCCAGTTTTTATTGCCTTTGAGCAGCAAGCTGCCGCCGCCGTCATTCATATCTTTGCCGGCGCGGTCGAGATAAGGACCGGTCACCTTTTTGGATCTGCCTACGACCAGGTGATAAGTGGAGTTCGCCCCCTTGCAACACAAACCCCAAGAGGCAAACAAATAATAGTAATCGCCCTTTTTGAAAATAAACGGCGCTTCGATTTCGCCCGGGCCGGCATCGCTATTTGCAACTGCCGATACTTGATCGCGCTTGGCAATGCTGTGCCACTCCTGCGGCTCTGCGGGGCGCGTCCAGTCTTCATTTAATTTGACTATCTTCAATCCACTCCAAAAGGAGCCAAAACTCATCCAGGCCTGGTTTTGTTCATCGACGATAACGGCCGCATCAATGGCGTTCCACATATCGCGGTTAGGCACCGACTGGATCACTATGCCCTTGTCCTCCCAGCGGTAATCCGGCGATTTCGGATTCAAGGTTTTATTGACGGTCACGCCAATCGCGGAAGTGTTTTTACCGAAAGCGGACACCGAGTAATACAAATAAAACTGGTTGTTGCGCTGGATGATATCCGGCGCCCACAGATGACCATTAAAACCGGGCGCTACCGATTTTGCCCAGGTGGGTTCGGTGGCAAAAGCGCGGTCGGAAAATTTCCAGTTCACGCGATCTTTGGAGCTGTAAATGGTGATGCCGGGGCCGGTGCTGAATAAATACCAGGTGTCGCCCTCGCGCGCCATGACCGGATCATGCACGTCCACTTGTTTCGCGCTCGCC
Organism: Cellvibrio sp.; assembly: GCA_035456025.1. Taxonomy (GTDB): domain Bacteria; phylum Pseudomonadota; class Gammaproteobacteria; order Pseudomonadales; family Cellvibrionaceae; genus Cellvibrio. Next base: position 2,878 of record DATIDX010000012.1, read on the forward strand.
AGCGGGGCGGTAACAAAGGGCAGGGCGAATAGTACCGCGGCTATGGCGAGCAGCTTGCGCAGACGATTGCCGGTAGGAGTATTGGTTGATTGCATAATTCTCGCGCTCGTATTGGTCTAATTTTTAGAATATGTAATATAATATTAATCTATCGAGAATAATAGTTAACCCGTGTAAAGCCTGTTTGAGTCGAATGGCTGATGCACCAGAGGTAATCCCATGCGGTCTGTGTTGAGTTTAGTCGTCTTGTTACTAGGTGGGTTGATAAGCGGATTGTTAATATCCTGCGCGCCGGCCGAACCTCGCGCGTCAGCGCTTCCGAAAGTAGAACCACTTGTCGCCCAGCGCGCCGATCCGTTTATCCATCGCACCGTCACTGGCCGTTATTATTTTATCGCCACCGCGCCGGAGTTTGATCGTATTGAAATGCGCGCGGCCAATTCGCTCGCCGAAATAAAAACGGCCGAAGCAAAAACCGTTTGGCGCAAACACAGCACCGGCCCAATGGGTGCAAATATTTGGGCGCCGGAGTTACATTATTTTAATAACAGCTGGTACATCTATTTTGCGGCGGGTGATGCCGAAAAACCTTGGTTAATCCGCATGTATGTACTCGCTAACGAATCGGCTGATCCCTTAACCGGCGAGTGGAAAGAGTTGGGCAGTGTACAAACTGCGCGCGATTCGTTTTCACTCGACGCCACTACGTTTGAACACCAAGGGCAGCGCTATCTGGTGTGGGCGCAAAAAGATCCGCAAGAAAAATTCAATTCCGCGCTCTATATCGCGCAATTAATTTCACCCACACAAGTAGGCGATGTGGAGACTGAAATTTCCCGACCGCAATTGGATTGGGAAATCCAGGGTTATAAAGTTAACGAAGGCGCGGCGGTGATTGAACACAAGGGCAAAATTTTTATCAGTTACTCTGCGAGCGCCACTGATCATCGCTACGCGATGGGCTTGTTATGGGCCGATGCGGACAGCGATTTACTCGCCGCATCTTCCTGGCATAAATTGCAGGAGCCGGTGTTTACCAGCAATCCGGCGCTTAACCGCTACGGCCCCGGCCACAACAGTTTCACCAAGGATGATTATGGTCAAGATGACATTATGGTATATCATGCGCGCGATTATTTAGAGTTGCAGGGTACACCGCTGACTGATCCTAATCGCCACACCTACATTCGCCGCCTCAAGTGGACGAGTGAAGGTTTTCCGGATTTTGGTCAGAACAAATCGGACGTGGAATAATTTATCCATTATTAAAAATACAGAGAATGTGAGAGCTAAAGAAGAATGACGACCCCAGCGGCAATTTCCCAAAAACAATTCGGAATCACTCCTTCAAACGAATTAGTAACTGAATTTACTTTGACCAACAAACGCGGCAGCATCGCTAAAATTATTAACTTCGGTGGCATCATCACCGAGTTGCACGTGCGCGATAAAAGTGGCGCATTGGCCGATGTGGTTTTAGGTTTTGATACCCTTGAACCCTACCTGGATGTCGGCCCTTATTTCGGCGCGCTGATTGGGCGTGTTGGCAATCGTATCGCCAATGCCCAATTCACCTTGGACGGCGCAACTTATTCACTAGTGGCGAATAATGGCAGCAATAATTTGCACGGCGGTCCAATCGGTTTTGATAAAAAAGTCTGGAGCGCAACCACTGCAGATGACGCGAAGGGTCCGATCCTGAAGTTACATTTATTGAGTGAAGATGGCGACCAGGGGTTTCCTGGCAATCTCGATGTAACCGTCACTTATCAATTAACCCACGACGATGAAATTGTCGTCGATTATTTTGCTACTACCGATAAAGCCACACCGGTGAATTTAACCCAACACACCTATTTTAATCTGGCCGGTTTGAATGCAAAAAACAGCAGCGATATTTTAAGTCATCAAATACAAATTTTTGCTGACCATATTAACGCCGTAAATGAAGCGCAAATCCCCGTTGGCATGCCCATGCCAGTTGCCAATTCACCCTTTGACTTCCGCAACCCGCGCCCCATTGGCGAATTGATCAATGCCGATCACCAACAAATCAAAAACGGTTTTGGTTATGACCACAATTTTTTGATCAATCAAAATGCCTACAAAGAATTAACCCTGGCTGCGCGCGTTGAAGAAGCAACATCCGGCCGTGTATTGGAAGTATTTACTGAAGAGCCCGGCGTACAATTTTATTCCGGCAACTTTTTAGATGGCTCACTGACAGGCAAGGGTATTACCTATCAAAAGCGCACCGGTTTTTGTTTGGAGCCGCAACATGCCCCTGATTCAATCAACCAACCGCAATTTCCGTCGATAGTATTGCGTCCGGGTAAAGAATATAAAACGCGCACGGTGTTTAAGTTGTCGGTGAGCTAAAATTCCCCCAAAAAAATGGAGGCTTTGCATTTTATGCTGAGCCTCTTTAATTTGTAAGATTATTTTTTCCTAAATGGATTTTGCCAATTTTCAGTGTGACTCTTAATTCTCTCCCCATTAGATTTTTTTTCTATATTCTTAAAGTCACCTAAATCATTTCTCCTAACTATTATAGCCGTTACATTCGTGGTTAAATTCTCCCCGTTGTAAGGAGGCAGCTGAATCAATTTTTCATGGTGCAAGGAGTCTCTTTACAACGTCACATTGTTGTAATTAATTGGAGTTTTTATGAAAAAAATAGGACAGGTTATTGCTTTGTGTGTTGCATCTCTTGGTACTTTCAATGTAAGTGCTAATAACGAAGGGTATGCTCTGAGTAACTCTATATGGCCTACTAGGGATATCAATGTATGCTGGGAATCGTTTGATACATCGACTAATGAACAGCGTAGCTGGATAAGATCTGCAGTTTCCAATTCATGGGAAAAGCATTCTCGTGTTTCCTTTAATGGTTGGGGCGTTTGTAATTCTGGTAGTAAAGGCTTAAGAATTCAAATTAATGATGAAGGCCCCCATACAAAGGCGTTGGGACGATACTTGGATGGGCGAGTTAATGGCATAGTGTTGAATTTTACCTACCGTAATTGGAGTCCTGTATGTCAGCAGTCAGTGCGTCAATGCTCTGAAGTGATCGCCGTTCATGAATTTGGACATGCACTTGGTTTTGCTCATGAACAAAATCGTGAAGACACCCCGGATAGTTGTACTCAAGATCCGCAAGGAAGTAATGGTGATATTACAATCGGTGCTTGGGATTTGGATTCGGTGATGAATTACTGCAATCCAAATTGGAATGGCAATGGCCAATTAAGTGCTACCGACATTGTAATGGTTACACAATTCTATAAAAGCAAAGCATTAGTTTTGACATCCTATGATGATTTGCCGGCATTTTCTGCTGATTATTACTTGCGTGCAAATGGAGATGTGGCTGCTGCTTTTGGGAAGGAGAACTACCAAGCCGCGAGAAACCATTGGAATAATAACGGTCGTAGTGAAGGGCGCATGAGTTCCCCTGGGTTTCATGTCAGAGAATATCTGGATTTAAATTCCGACCTTAAAGCCGCTTTTGGTACAAATTATGTTGCTGCTATTAATCATTTCAAAACCTATGGCATTACAGAGGGGCGCCAAACAACATATGCTTTTAATGTACGCGACTACCTGAATCATTATTCAGATCTTCGTGCTGCATTTGGTGCAGACTTTAAAAAGGCGCACGTTCATTGGGTTGGTAACGGTCTTAATGAAGGGCGTCGCTCCTCAGCTCAATTTGATGTAAATGTATATTTGAATAAATATACCGATCTGAAAAATGTATTTGGTCCCCGCGATTATTTTGGTGCTTTAATCCATTATCATGTTGCGGGCCGTAGCGAAGGGCGTTCAGGCAATTAAGTTATTGTAATTCGTGTGTAATCTCCATGTGATAGTGGAGAAACGAGGCAAAAAAAGCCCCGCCTTTCAACCAAAAGGCGGGGCTTTTTATTGCCTTTAGTTCAGCTAGAGGCTAAGTCGCGGCAAATAGTTGCCCGGAATAATTCCGAAGACCGCGAGGACGATCAGGATCAGCAGGATAATAAATAACACCCGCACAATTTGCGCTACCGGCGCGGGCAGAGGAAGTAGCGATACCAGCCACCAGATCAGGCCGAATACGACGAGGTAGACGATTAAGTTAATAATGAGATCCATGTTGCGCTCCTTAACATTGATAACGGTGGGTGAATGTCGGTTTGAGAATAAGGTGGTGACTAACCGGCAGGCGGTGCGTTAACGCACAAAAGGTCGCTACAGCCGCCAACTGTAAAGATACCTAAAAAGACCTTGGACTGGGTGGTGTTTCTGGGTAAACTTAATTTGTATTATAATATTAGTGATTTGGGCGGTTGCCTGCAGAGGTTGCCCTGCCGTCGTTGCATCCGCTTAACCATCGAAAAATTAAAAACAGAATGGGAATTGTCATGAAAAGAATAATTAGCTACCTCATCCTGCTCGGTCTGTTCGTGTTAACCGGGTGCAGTAAGCCTGCGCCGGATCTGCTCACCAGTCCCGATAAACAATTGCAGGTAAAGGTGTTTGTCACCGAGCAAAATACACTTGCCTATTCCATTGATCGTGTTGCCCAGCCAGTGATTCTCGAATCGGATCTGGGTTTGCAATTAACCACTGCGGATTTTACCCAGGGTGTTGCTGTTGAATCCCAATCGCAAATTGCTCCGGTAGCGGACGATTACACCCTGCGCGTGGGCAAGAAAAGCAAAATTGCCTACCGTGCTAACGAGCAAACCTTTGTTGTAAAAAATGCGCAGCAACAAAAATTATCGATTACGTTTCGCGTTTCTAATGACGGTGTTGCGTTTCGCTATGCAGTGACTGACCCTGCGATTGCCCCAAAACAATTTGTAAAAGAAAGCACCAGCTTTCAATTTGCATCGACGGCAAAAGCCTGGCTGCAACCTATGTCGGTTGCACAAACTGGCTGGAGCAACACAAATCCTTCTTACGAAGAGCATTACCAAATCGATATTCCGGTCGGTACTCCATCTACCTTGGGTGCTGGTTGGGCATTTCCGGGATTGTTTAATACTCATAACAATTGGGTATTAATTTCCGAAACGGGTATGGATGGCAGCTGGCACGCATCGCGTTTGGCCCATGAGTCTGCCAATGGTGAGTACACACTGGCTCCGCCGCAACCGCCGGAAGTGTTTACCAATGGTGCTTTGCTGGCCAACGGCACTGAAAAATTAATATCACCCTGGCGCATTATTGCGATAGGTGATTTGCCAACCATTATGCAATCAACACTCGGAACGGATTTAGCGATCCCGGCGATTGCGTTAAAAAATGATGTTGTAAAACCCGGTCATGCTTCCTGGAGCTGGGCAATTTTAAAAGATGACTTCACCACCTTTGAGGTGCAGAAAAAATTTATCGATTACGCGGCCGATATGCACTGGGATTACACCCTGATCGATGCCGATTGGGATAAAAAAATCGGCTATGAAAAATTAACAGAGTTGGTGGATTACGCTGCACCAAAAAATATTGGCATTCTCGTGTGGTTCAATTCATCGGGCGATTGGAATAAAACGCCCTATAGCCCCAAAAGTGAATTATTAACCCATGAGCAGCGCGCTGCAGTGTTTGCGCGCCTGCGCGATATAGGTGTCAAAGGTTTGAAAATTGATTTTTTTGCGGGCGATGGGCAATCGATGATTGCCTACTACGTGGATATTTTAAAAGATGCGGCTGAATACGGTTTGTTAGTCAATTTCCACGGCGCGACCTTGCCGCGCGGTTGGCAGCGTACCTATCCACATTTAATGACCATGGAATCGATTAAAGGTTTTGAGTTCACTACCTTTACCCAGCCAGATCAAGACGCCGTTGCCCAGCACGTCGCCACGGCGCTGTTTGCGCGCAACTTGTTTGACCCTATGGATTTCACTCCTATGGCATTTGGCGATATTCCCAATATCAAACGCATGACTGAAAACTCATTTGAATTGGCGGAATCGGTGTTGATGATTTCCGGCATCCAGCATTTTGCTGAAATTCCCGAGGGTATGGCGACAGCGCCGGATTACGTAAAAGATTTTCTGCGCGAATTGCCACGCGAGTGGGACGATGTGAAATTTATTGAAGGCTATCCTGGTAAGTTTGCGGTGATTGCGCGTAAAGCGGGTGATGTCTGGTATATAGCCGGTATTAACGCAGAAAAAGACGTAAAAAGTATCACTCTGGATTTGAGTTTTGCCGGCGATAAAAAAGGCCTGTTGATTGGTAGTGGCGAAACTGAACGCAGTTTT
>DATIDX010000013.1:0-4150 GCA_035456025.1 Cellvibrio sp.
GTTAATGGTGACTCCATTGGAGCCAGTGGTGGTAAGCGGATAACACTTTGGCTTGCCGGTTTTAGGGTCGACATAATCCAGTGATTCACCGGTTTCCGGATCGCGGAACATATCTTTGTTGCAGCGTGTCCAGTCGCGTTGATTCAGCGTGAGGTCTTTGCGCTCGTAATAATCGAACGAGCCTGAAACTGAAAAGCCCTCCTCATCCATACCGCCGGAAATAGAAAAACGATATTGCTCACCGTCACCTTCAGTGGGCAAATTAAAATCGCCCTCAATCGTAAGCCCGTCAACATCATCGCGCGTGATCACATTCACTACACCGCTCACCGCATCGGAACCATAAATAGAAGAGGCGCCATCGCGTAAGACTTCCACGCGTTCAATCAATGCCGTTGGCAATACGTTTAAATCGGCAGTGCCAACCGCGCCCTGTGTGCCCGATGGTGCAACACGTCGGCCATTGATCAACACCAGGGTCCTGCTTGCCCCCAAGCCCCGCAGTGAAAGTGTATTGGCGCCTGGGCCACCGTCAGTGACGTAGCCGCCATAGGCGTTATTGACTTGCGAAGAGCCACCGGTGAGCGCATTGCTTTGTAAAATATCGGTTATTGAGTTGAGCCCGGCGGCGGTAGCAGATTCGCGTGAAATTACGTTAACCGGTGATATGGTGTTTGGATTTGTTTGGCGAATTCGCGAACCAACCACGACGAGTTCTTCGATGTCTTCAGCCGCAGGATTGGTTTCGTTTTGGGCAAATGTTGAGGCGCTTGCACATAGAAACGCACCGCCAAGTGGCACCAAAAATTTAATCAATGAATTAGACGTGTTATGAATCGCCTGAGGTAAAACCTTTTTAGTAAACATCATATCTCCTTACGTAGAGTCTTATGAAGCGGGAAGGGAGCCTTTGCATCCTGGTAGCTCCGGAGTGTGTACAACTTTTTACATTTTAGTGATAAGCAAAAAGCTTGCCGCGACAAAAGCGATAACTTTGTGTGATGCTGCGCACAAGTGAAGGTAATTTAGAAAAATATTGTTGTATAAGATGTTTGATGCGTCATTCAGCGAGCAAGTGGTGTGAACAAAACACCTGCCACGCTTTACGCGGCAGGTGTTTAAATTTTCATGCAGTTAATTAAGCGGGGTAGAAAAGCAGTCGATTAATGACATCACTGCTTTTGCTTCTTGCAGGTTGCACGGGTTATTGCGCTCACCGCGGAAAAAACTATTCACTTGTTCAATCATCGGCTGCTGGATATGTTGCGGGTTGGGAATAATTATTTGCTCTTCACCTGCGTGGGTAGTGAGGCGAATAACTTGCTGGCCAAAAAAATTGATGGTTAATTTTCCGTTGCTGCCGATAATTTCGCATAGATCGCGCGTTTGCTCCGGTGCTACGGCAAAGTGCCAGCGGCCTTGTAATATCACGCCAGATTGCAATTTGGCCCAACCGTGTACTACATCATCTGCATCATTAAAGCGGCGCTGGTTGTAACCAAAGCCTGCGGCATGTACAACCTCGCCAAACCAATAGAGCATCAGATCAAGTTGGTGTGGCGATAAGTCGTGAAATAATCCACCACCTGAAAGCAGCGGGTTGACTCGCCAATTGTCATGGGTAGACGTGATAATTTTGGATGCGGCGGGTTGCATCATATCGATCTGAACCATCAGTGGTTCACCAATAGCGCCGTTACGCAATAATTCATTCACTTTCATAAAACAGGGCACATAGCGGCGATAATGCGCAACGCTCACTTTTTTGCCACTGCTATTTTCGGCCGCGATAATCGCATCGCATTCAGCGGCATTTAAAGTGACGGGTTTTTCGATGTACACATTTTTGCCAGCATTCAGCGCAGCAATTGCGTAGTCCTTATGTTGCGCTGGCGGCGTGGCGATATACACGGCGTCTATATCGGGATTTGCCAGGAGTGCATCGGCGTTGTCGTACCATAAATCTACTTGATGGCGCGCGGCAAAATCCTTGGCTTTTTCTCCGTCGCGCCGCATTACTGCGATCAGCTTTGAAGCAGGTGCCTTATAGAATCCAGGGCCACTTTTTAATTCGCATACATCGCCAACACCAATAATACCCCAGCGAATCATTTTTTCAGTGGCCATCCATTTTCTCCTGTTCTTTTTGGTAATTAATTTTGCACTAACGTAATTTTGTCTGCTTCAATCAAAATTTTTCGCTGTTTGTAAAGCAGGCTTAGTGCGTTTTTGTAATTGCCTTTGCTGACATTAAAGACTTTATAAATTAACTCAGGTTCGCTCTTGTCCGTCAGGTAGGAAGTGCCGCCCTGGCGTTGTAAATCTGCGAGTATTTTTTCGGCTAAATCTTCTTTGCTGTCGCGCGCTTGTGCTTGTAAGCTCAAATCAATTTTGCGGTCGGGGCGAATACTTTTGATGTAGCCTTTCACTTTCTCACCGTATAGCAAGGTACGAAAAGCTTCATCGCGGAAGATCAAGCCTAGGTGGGTATGGTTGATAACGGCTTTGTAGCCCATATCGCTGCGGCCGCAAATGATTAAATCCACCGCTTGTTTTGCGCTCAAACCACTTGCGCGCTCTTCCAAATGACGGCTTAGGCGTGAAGAAGCGGTGATGCGGCCGGTATATTCATCCAAATAAATGCAGACTACATAGGAGCGTCCTGCTTCCATGGGTTTGTGTTGCTCGCCGTAGGGTACAAGCAAATCTTTGGGCAAGCCCCAATCGAGGAACGCACCTACGTTATTGACTTCTTTTACTTCGAGAAAAGCACATTCGCCGACCATTGCTTTGGGCGTGAGTGTGGTGGCGATAATACAATCGTCAGAATCCAGATAAATAAATACATCCAATATGCCGCCGATTTTCATATCTTCGGTAACATAGCGTTTGGGTAATAAAATATTGCCAAACTTGCCGCCATCGAGAAAAATGCCGAAATCGGTGTGCTTGACAATGGTTAAGCGGTTTTGTTGGCCTATACGTAACATGATTCTTCTCGCGGTTATGTGCAGTTAACGCTGGTGTTGATAGCGCACAGTTTATTAGCAAGGTTCGGTTAAGGCCAGCGAAACTCCGGCACTAGCTTTGGTTTTCGTTTTGATGTCACTTTAGAGTCGTTTTTATGCAGTTATTTTCGTTTGATTATGCGGGGCGCCAGGTCAGTGTCCATGCAACACCTGCAACCGGTGAAGAGCTAGTTGCACTGGATGGTGTAGTGGTATCGCAAAAACAGAATTTTAGCCCAGTCAGTGAACACCTTTTTGCAGTGGAGGGGGTAGGCGAGGCAAAGTTGGTCTTCGAATTTGAAGTGGCTGCGGCGAATGTTAATTACCAGTATTGGATCAACGGTGAGCGCGTGCTTGAATCATCAGCAGTGGTGCTGATGGAAGCGCAAAGCGCAGTTGATGGCACTAACGAAGCAGGTGAGGTAGCAGCGCCATTGGCTAAATCTGCAAAACCGAACTCCTGGTTGTCGCTTGCGTTAGTCGCTTTTAAATTATTGAAGGCTGTAAAAGTCATTCAGGTCGCACTGGTGACTGCATCGGTCGCGGTTTACAGTGTGATGTTTACGGTGGAGTTTGCATTTGCATTGGTTGCCGTGTTGGTCTTTCACGAATACGGCCATTTGCGTGCGATGAAAAAATGCGGGCTCCCGACCAAGGGAATGTATTTGATTCCGTTTGTCGGCGGGCTTGCGGTAGGTGATATGCCCAAATCGCGTTGGCAAGATGTATACATTTCAATGATGGGGCCAGTTTTCGGTCTGCTTATGACCGTTGCGTTTTATATCACCTATCTCATTACCGAAAGCCATTTTGCCGGTTTGGTTGCATCCACCAGTGCCTTGTTAAATTTATTTAATTTAATTCCGGTTTACCCGCTCGATGGCGGCCGCGTGGTGAAATCGCTAGTGTTTTCCGGCCGCAATTATTTGGCGTTAGTTGCGTTGCTGGTAATTTCTGCAACCTGTTTTGTGTTTGCATGGAAGCTGGGTTTTTATTTCATCACCTTTTTTATTGTGTTGGGTGTGATTGATATTGTGGCGGGTTGGCGTGTGGGATTGGCGGAAGATATTCCACCGTTAAATGCTTACGGAATTTGGTTTTCTGTGCTCTGGTATTTGGCAGTTGTGGGGATATTCCTGGGC
>DATIDX010000014.1:0-6455 GCA_035456025.1 Cellvibrio sp.
ATGATAAAGAACGATAAATTCGATAGATTTTTGGTCCGGATCCGTTTCCTGTGCAGTGTTATTTTGTAACCCCATGAAAAATAAAAGCTTATCGCGTTAAATTTTCTTTACATTAAAACGCCCACTCGCTTGGCTCATGCGCGCTAGACTCCAGCGATACTGTAATTTAGTTCCTTTGCTGTTATCTTCGGTTGCAATTTTTCACACAGACTCATCTGCATCGGCAGGCAAGAGGCAATTCATGTTAAAGGACTCCAGCAGCGGTTATGGTTTGGTTTCAATCCTGATCCATTGGATCAGCGCCATCCTGATCCTTTTTTTATTTGGCCTCGGTATTTATATGACCGGCCTGAGTTATTACGACGACTGGTATCACGAAGGACCCGAGTTGCATGTCAGCTTGGGATTGGTGGTGTTGTTAATTATGTTGCTGCGTGTTGTCTGGCGCATCCTTAATCCCGCGCCTGTAGACCTGTCAGCCAAACGCGTCCAAAACCTGACAGCCAGACTGGTTAAGCTCGGGCTTTACATTTTTATTTTTGTGGTGTTGGTTACTGGCTATTTAATTACTACCGCAGAAGGCCAGCCGGCAAGTATGTTTGGCCTGATTAAATTTCCGGTATTAACTGAATTGAGTTCACAAAACGTCGATCTCGCTGGCGAGCTGCATGAATATCTGGCGTGGGGAATTGTCCTACTGGTAGTGCTGCATAGCCTCGGCGCGCTCTTTCATCATTTTGTGCTTCGCGACCGCACCTTGGTACGCATCGTAAAACCGGTGAGAAAAACAGATTTTTGAGAAGTGATTTTAGTATTTTATCTTTTGTATTTTTCTTTCGTTAGCAAAACATTAACCACACTGATTTATCCCAAAGGAGTATACGCAATGTTAAAACGCATCAATTTTAAACAATCTCTTCTCGTGTTAGCTGTTAGCAGCTTGGGTGTCATGAGCTTGCCGGCTCTGGCCGATAATTATGTTATCGACACTAAAGGCGCACACGCATCAATTAACTTTTCCATCAAGCACTTGGGTTACAGCGTATTGACTGGCCGTTTCGATACTTTCTCCGGCGACTTCAGTTACGATCCTGCCAAGCCTGAAGCCAGCACTGTCAATGTTACTATTGACACCGCCAGCATTAACTCTAACCATGCTGAACGCGATAAGCATTTGCGCAGTGCAGATTTTTTAAACGTAGAAAAATTTCCTAAAGCCACGTTTGTGAGCAAAAAAATTGTCCTCGACGGTGACAAAGATGAATTCGATATCGTCGGCGATTTAACCCTTAATGGCGTTACCAAAAGCGTTACCATTGAAGTAGAAAAAGTCGGTGAAGGTAAAGACCCCTGGGGTGGTTATCGCGCAGGCTTCTCAGGGGAAACCACCATCACCCTGAAAGACTTCAATGTAAAAATGGATTTAGGTCCAGCATCGCAAACTGTACAGCTGGAGTTAGAAGTGGAAGGTGTGAAGAAGTAACGTATTTTTTACCGTAATAAGGAGGCAGCTGCCTCCTTTTTTATTTTTCAAAAATGGATAGCCCGTTAATAAGCCAAAGTCTGCACTGCATGTGCAGGGATGGCGACTTTGGTAGCCAGGTAGCCAGGTTGCCAAGTTGCCAGGTTGCCGAGGTCAGTGTCCGTGTAAGTTTATTCGAGCCTGCTCAGCTTGGGCTTTCCTGAACTGGGGCAATTAAGTAGCCTTAAGTTAAAAAACCGCGTCAGCAGGGCGCGGAGTTATGGTGGGGAAAGCCAGGCGAACCAGTTGAGTGACTGGTTAGGTTCAATTCGCAGGACAAAGAGGTGTGGCCTTACGGCAGGCTTGGGTGAGCGCCAAAATGACGCTTTTCTCATTATTTGTAACCGTATCACACCCGTTACCCAGGTGATTGTGACGATTTGCAACACTTTTTATGAAGAATTTGTGAATTGCTATGCAAAATTGGTTTTTCTCTTAAAATGAAAAATATAAGAGCAGGAGAAAACCATGAAAAAAATAATTTCAAGCAACGAACTATTCAAAATCTTCCTCGTAGAAAAGTACGATCCCGATAATCAAACGGTGACAATGCACTACGAACTCTTTGAAGGTGGCCACCGGCCGGTAGAGATTTTTGAATCCCTCGCTACAGCAGAACAAACCATGCTGCAGAAAACCGAATTCTGGAAGCAGCTACTTCAAAAAGTCCCTATGTATCTTGAAGGGCGCTTCATCGCCTGAGATTGGCGGGTGTTTTAACTTGAAGTTTTGACCTGAAAAAGTCGCTACATGTGGGGCGGAGAAGGTTGCTCAGTCAGGGCGTTGGCGCACTCCTGAGGACTGTTACTGAATAATTTTTTCCGCACCTCATCCCCCTCAGCTGCTGGTTCAGATCGTTCTCCGTCAGCAAGATCATTCTCCATCAGATAGTTGCCACCACTCTTATTCGTAATGCTAGTGGATGTGCTTTCCTGCAACCGGAGTAGTAATCCCGTATTCGTTTTATCGATGGTCAAAACATCGAGCTGATAGAGCCGCGAACTATTTCCGCGCAGTCAGACGCAGCCAAACCGGTGCACCGGTTCAGCCCCGCAATATTAATCGCAACAACCATCCCCAGCGACGCCATCAGTATTGGCGATCGGTTGTGTCCTATTTGCGTGGTTCGGGAAAGGATCGCTAGAAATGTAATAGGTTTGCTTATAGACTCCGGCGGTTTGCATAAAAAGCGAAATGAGGATAGTAAGTAATGACGGAACTTATGGAAAAAATTCAAATTCATTTAGACTCGCCTGATAGCGACGACTGCCCCTTTTGTCCGGGAAAAGAAACGGAGCACAAATGGATTACTGTTAAGGGGGTAGACAATAACAGCGGAACATTAAGGAGCTGCATGAATGCTCCGGAGGCTAACGGCTGCGTTCAAGAGAAAGGGACAAAGCCAAAGGATGGTAATTACCCCAACCAAAATAAAGATGTGGCCAAGCCAAGTCCAAATCCTATTTACACTCATCCAGATCACGGCGATTACGGCAATCAAGCGCATCATTGCATCAGTGGCAATGAGATCATGAAAAATCATGAAATAGAAAAAATCATCGCGAATGTCGACGGTAAGTTTAAAGGGCAAACTGGCTACACCATAAATAATGCTGCCAATGGTGTGTATTTGCCTTCTTACCCCACAAAATACGCTGGAAACCCCGATCAAAAATACGAAATAGTCAAGCTGGCCATGGCGGCGGGTAAAGGGCAGACCCACATTGGCGGCCATTCAAATCATAACGATCCCGGGATAGAAGATTATCCGACCAAAGTTAAAGCCCAGCTCACTGTGCTTCAAAGAAGAATTGAATTAAAAAGTGAAGAGTGTCCTTTCTGTGTTGAAAATGATGGCAAATCTAAAAAGCCATTTATTCCTCCCTATAAAACAAATCAGTGGCTCGATAACTTATCGGGAACAATAAGGTATAAATTGACATGCCCTGCTGCGAATTGGCCTTATTTTATTTCCAAGTATGCTAAACGATATTGCGAGGAGGTTTTGGCTGAGTATGGAGACCCGCTCGACTACCTGTAAGTGTAATTAACGAGAGAGATCGTATGTATTTTATATTGAAAAATAATATTTTCCTGGAGCCGGAAATAGGGTTGCGCGAACCCAAAAACTTGCCTAAAGGTTTGGCATTTATACATGGGCAAATGATTACCATGCCGGTCGAAAATCCCATGGTATTTACTACTAATGCCAAAGCGGGCGATGCCATGATTGATTTCCAGGATGGTAGTTTTCCGGTGATGTCTAAACATTTTCTGGAATTAGTAAAGGCTTCAGGTGTTGATAATTTACAAGTTTTTCCAATAATTATTAAAAGTGAGCAGGATGGGACTACTTGGGAAAATTATTTTGTTGTGAATATTATAGGGATGATTGCTTGCGCCGATTTGTCTAAATCAAACTATGATGAAATTATGCCTGGTTTTTATTCATTTCATGAGTTGGCAATACACGCCGAAAAGGCCAAAGACACTTTATTATTTCGTTTACAGGAAGATCCCACAACTATCATTATGCATCGCAGCGTAGGTCAGTATATAAAATCACAAGATCCTGATAAAACCTTGGTTGGCTGGTCGGTCGCAAAAATTATTCAGTGATTTATAGGGCGCATGGCGGCAAAAAAAGCAGTGGGCGTTGTAGTTGTTGCGCTGCTGTTTCATGAGTTTTCTCTATTCGCGATTGTTTAGCGTAATCAATTTTTTGCGAGACACAGTGCTCCACGGCCAGACATGTCTGCGGAGCAGTAAACTAAATGCTGGGTTATTGTTTTTGATTTTAATAACTTATGCTGCGCAAGTGAGATTAGCACGGCCGCTGTTGCGGCTCCCATATCGCCAAAACAATCGATAGGGTGTTCATGCTTGCATTTTTCATGCAGCGCTGATTGATTGCGTATGCTTGCAACGCCGAATTCCTTCGCAAAAAAAAGTTCGCCATTCATGGTTGAAAAAATAGTTGATATTTTTTCGCCGTTGCCATTTTCAATGGCTACTTTGAAAGCATCTGCTAGCCCTTTACCTAGATAGGGCTCATCACTGTATCTATGGCCTTTTTCTGTGGCAAGGCCGGGTTCGAACAAGGCAACATCATTTTGTGATGCGTCGCTATATATAGCAGGGTTGCGCAGCAGTAAAAAGCTGGCACCTTCCCCCGGCGCGAATGCATCGGCAATGTCCTCAGCCAGTACACGGTTTTCCGCATCCAGGTTTCCCAGTGTGGCTGCATCTAAATAAGTGTCCACACCGCCCACTACAATATAGGCCGCATTGGTGACGGCAAAGTATCTGAACGCCATGTCGATGGCATCGATAAGCCCCGTGCGTCCGGCTGCAAAATAGCGACTGCTCTGGAGATCAATGTTAGCGTTTGTTTGTATCTTTATATGCGTCAACATTTTCGCAGTCGTTGCTTTTACATTGCCGTAAATAGGTTCGGGCCCGGCTAAAAATAATGGTAGGGGCTGATCTGATTCATAGTGGGACAATACCTCTTGTAGAGCGGGCATCGCCAAGCGGATCAGGCGTTTTTCGCGCCCGGTCAATTGAATATTCTGAAGCTCATTATGCAGTGGCGGCAAGGCCCCATCGGGCACCATAGTGGCGGTTATAGGTTTGTCACGCTTATTGAAAAACGAAGATGCCTCGTACTGATTGATACCGGCATTAACCGCAGCAATGGTCATTAGCGTGTTGCCGCCCACTGGGGTGATCATGCCAGTACCGGCAATGTAGAGTTTTTTCAGATTGTTTCTTTGATTCATTATTATGCTAAATCCCTTAAATCATGTGAGCCGGTCGATATCGAGTATTGGTATAGCTTTTTTTGCGGTAGTGTTGAGCATTCTATTGGATAACTTTGGCCGTTGCAGTGTATTTAAGCCACAAACAAAAAAACGATGCATTTGGGGAAAATGTACGCTTACCGCAGAGGCGCGCTCTAGTGCGAGGCCCCCCGGTAATAGCTGCGGGATGCGTAGACCGGGACGCGTAGTTCTGGGCTGCTCTAATACATTTTTTAAAAACGTGTGGATAAAACCCCACGTAATATCGCCAGTAGCCAGCAGATGTGGCGAGCTGAATTATTAATAAGTGAAACCTGTGGCCGGATATGAATATGCAACATATTGTGATTTACGCGCTGGGAACGGGCGGCGATATAGACCCGATGGTCGCGCTGGGCATTGAGCTGCTTAAGCGTGGTTATAGCGTCAGTTTTTTATCCAACGATTATTTCCAGCCGAGAATTGTCGCGGCAGGATTGGAATTTATTTCGGTCGGCACCGTCGAGCAATATCAACAGGGTAATAGCGTTACTGCTTGGGAGCCACGGAACCACGCCGACAATTTTGAGCACTATCACGCGCCGGCATTTGAGCCAGCGTTTGAATATGTTAAAAGCTTGGCTAATAAAAGCGCCTTAATACTGTCTTTAGGCGAGGAAAACGGCGCAGGTGTAGCGGCGGAAAAATTCAATATCCCGTTTATTAAAGTTATTTTATCGCCGAATATCATTTTTTCAGCCTACAGCCCGCCCGCGCCTATGAAGTGGGCGATTCCCAAGTCTATCCCCCGTTTTATTGTGCGCTTTTTATTGCGCAGGAACCGCAAAACCCGCTTCAAGGTGTTCTGCAGAATGCAGCATAACGCCGCTTATCTGGCAACTCGTGAGCGCTTGCAGTGCCCATTGAAATTTCAAACAGAATCGGCTGCCTTGTTGCAGATTGGTTTTTTCCCCGAATGGTTTGGTATGCCGGCGCCGGATTGGCCAAAAAATTTAAAGCTGGTGGGTTTCCCACTGCAGAATCGCGCCAGTATACATAGCCGCTCTGAATTCGACGCTTTTATTGAACAGCAGGGGGCGCCATTGCTCTTTACCTCCGGCACTGGTGTAAAAGATGTTGCTGAGCTATTT
>DATIDX010000015.1:0-7920 GCA_035456025.1 Cellvibrio sp.
GAAATTATCAGTTGCATATCGAAATGGTACGCGAACACGGCGAGCATGAATTGCTGTCAATTCCTTTTGTGCTAAATGGCCAGGCTGTGTTAGCTGATGCAAAAGGTGCGCATGAAATTGGCCGGGTAAGCATCCGGTTGGAATAAGCCTGGTTATTTTTATTTCCCTCACTTGTGCGAATACACCATGAATAGAAAAACGGTTTTTCCTCAATCATCCACAAGCTTTTTATTGGCAATTACCGCCAGTGTAATTTGTGCATCCGCAACAGTAGTTGCTGATGCTGCTGAAGGCGAAGAAAAACTGATTAGTCTCGACAAGGTGGTAAGCACAGGTACACGCACACCGAAATTGTTGGTGGATTCGCCCGTCGCAGTAGAAGTTGTGGAGGGTGAAAAACTGCGTAAGGCCTCGCAAACAACGGTGGCACGCGCGCTCGATTTATTGCCTGGTGTAGTGGTGAAGCGCAGCACCAAAGACGGTTACAACGTTTATATGCAAGGCTTTGATGGTGACCGCGTCTTGGTATTGGTCGATGGCCGCCGCATGATTGCCCCCACAGGCGCAGCGGTAGATCTCGATCAAATCAGCGTGGCCAATGTGGAGCGAATTGAAATTGTGCGCGGCGCAGGTTCGGTTCTTTACGGCAGCTCGGCTATGGGTGGGGTAATCAATATCATCACGCGCCAGGATGCAGGCAATCATTTAAGTCTCAATTCAGAAGTGTCTTCCTACCTCGGCAACGAAATCGAAGGCGACGAATTAAGTTATCAAAATCGCGTAGAGGCCAGCGCAAAAAACGGCGTCTGGCGCACGCGCTTGAATTTGCAAAATATCGATGATGCCGGTTTTGATTACCAGCCGGAAACGGTCGCACAAACTGCTGCGAGCGTGAATAAAACCTTCGGACAATTTTCCCTCGGGCGCGATTTTTCCAGCTTTAGTGGCGATTACCGCGCGCAGATTTTTGACGAAGAAAAATACCGCGATAGTTTCAAACTGCCCGGCCGCGCTAATGTGATCTATTACATGTCCGATGTGGAACAGGTGCAGCAGGATCTGGAATTGCGCGATCGCCCCGTAACCGAAGAAGATCGTAAACAAGCGGGCAGTTGGAAAATAAATGCCCGCTACACCACTCACGACGAAACCAGTGGCGACTCCAACGGCCTGCGCGACACTGAAATTCGGCTGGGTGAAATTGACAGCCAAAAGGCATGGCTTGGAAAACACTATGAAGTGGTGGGAGGCCTGAGTGCACGCAGCGATTCATTAAACCAAACCAAAGGCGATGTCGCCGAAGTGGATGATGAATCAAGCAAGGGTTATGAAGGCTTTATGCAATACAACCGCTTGGCGAAGGATTACGAATGGTTAGGCGGCGTGCGCGTACAACACGATTCGGATTTTGATTGGCATTCTGCTGTGCGTGTGAGCGGGATGAAAAAATTTGATGGCAGTGGCGATAGCCAATGGCATTGGCGTGGCGGGTTAGGGCAGAGCTATCGCGTGCCCACGCTCAAGGAACGGTTCTATGTTTTTGATCACAGCAATCTGGGATACATGGTGTTGGGCAATCCGGATTTGCAACCCGAGACAGCATTGTCAGGCAATACCAGCCTCAGTTGGCTGCTGCCGTTAGATGAAGATGCTGGCCTGCTGGAAAATGAGTTCAATGTGCATTACTCCGCAGCAAAAAATTTATTGGAAACCCTACGCGATGATGCAGCCTCTATAGCGCAGCAAATGGATATTTTCCGTTACACCAATTTTGCCGAAGCAAAAATCTATGGCGCTGATATTGGCAGCAAATATCAGTACGACAATTGGAGCCTGCAACTGAATTACAGCTATCTATACGCTGAAAATAAACTTACCGGCGACCGCTTGCCTAATCGCCCGCGCCACCAAATCAAAGCTAACGTTGGCCATAACTTTCCCCAGTATGAATTGGATAGCTTGCTCTATTTTGTCTACGAAGCTGATGAGTATTCCGGTACACCCGGCAAGCCCGTCGCCAGTGACAGTTATCTGAGTGTCAATTTTAATTTATCGCAAAATCTCACGCGCTATTTCAGCTGGCGTGCGGGTGTGGACAACATCTTTGACGAGCACCAGGACCCGCAAGCAGTGAATGCAGGAGAGTTTGACCAGCGCGCGGTCAGCAGTCGCCGTATATTTGCGGGAATTACGCTTAATTTTTTCTAGCGATTTGTACCACTAATTTTTATTGAATACATTTCACGGTTATTTTTATTTTTCACGCTTCTACTTTTTTCTGGATTTGTTTTCCAGCCTTTTGTTTTCCAGGCTTTATTTATTTCATGATTGACGGAGAAAACCCATGAGTTTTATCAGCGTACAACAATCTAAATTGGCCGCCGTATTGGCTGCTTGTCTCACCATGGTCGCCTGCGGCGGCTCGGACGGCGGTTCCTCACCGGCAGCCAGCAGTGCGAGCACACTGGCAAGTTCACGCGCTCCGTCCAGTGTTGCCCTTTCTTCAGTGACTAGCTCCGCTGCATCTGTTAATTCAAGTGTTGAACTGAGTTCTAAAGCAGTATCGAGTTCAGCGCCTGTATCCAGTTCGGCAAGTAGCCAGGCTTCGCTGGTTAATGTTGGCCCGCTCAACACGGGTACTACCAGCGCGCCTGTGTTTGTTTATTACGATCTGGATACCGCGACCAAACTTACGCTCACTGAAGCGGAAGCTGCAACCAATAGCGAGTGGGATATTTCATTCCGTCGCACCAAGGTATACCTCAATGCCAAAGCCAGTACTCCGGTAAAAGCCTATCCAACGGGCAATAACGCAGACTTCTTTGACGCAAGCAAAGCGCCCATTAAAGAAAAATTTATCAACGCCACGCCTGCAACAGAATTAGCTGATTTCACGGCAGTTACTGCCGCTGCAATTCCGGCGGCCAGTGCATTTACCACTGACAAAGAAGAGCGTGTGATTGGCGGTAAATTTTATAACTACAACATGACTACCCATGTAGCGAGCGCGGCAGATAACAAATATTTTGTGGTGTTTTCCGATGGCAACTACAGCAAGATTCGCGCGAAATCCTTAACCACTGCCGGCCGCATCATGAGCACTATCACCTTGGGAATTTCTTTTCAGGATGTGACCCGCGGAGATACGACTTTTTTAGCGGAAGTTGAGCGCACTATTGATGCCGTTGCCTGTACTGGCAATGTGTATGTCGATCTGGATACTCAAACCCAAGTAACTGCCAATGACCCTTGGGACATCTATTTCCCCTGCGTCACTGTGGGTACCGATACAGGTGCGAATTTTGAATTGAATATTGCGGCTGATGCCTCAGCAATTGCCGACGGCACTCCAAGCTACGCCGGCATCGATAAAAACAACCACAGCTTCTACAGCTTCCAGCCTAATATTTCCAATGTGCTCTTCTTCGACACCAATGCCTGGTACCAGTACAACCTGGAAAACACGCATTTACTCTACTCCCAATACCAGGTGTATCTGGTGAAAACCGCCACTGGCACTTACAAATTCCAAATCACCAGTTACTACAGTGAAGCCGGTGCTTCAGGCAATTACAGTTTCCGCTATCAGGCGCTGTGATTATTAACCGCTTTTTCCACTAATACATGGGGAGCTTGCGCGCAAGGACGCGCATTTTTTTAGTTTTGGTTGGTTTTTCCAGGGGGATGTTCTTTAAACCAATCGACAATTGCGGGCATATGCCCTTCAAAGTTGCCCGGGGTGGAAAAGTTCAACACCCCGGCGCGCAGGTCGCTGCGGTTTTCAAAGTCGTGGGTGATGCCCGCCGGTGCCAGCACAAAACTGCCTTTCGGGGCATCTATCCAGTGTTCGTCGATTAAAAAACTCATGGTGCCTTCCAGCACGTAAAAAACATCATCCTCTGGATGCGAGTGCGCTCCCGGTCCTGTGCTGTAGGGCTCCAGCCACCACTCGGAAATAGAGTAGTGGCCGTTAGTTTCATCGCCGTCTGCTTTGAAGAGCGCAGAAATACTCCCCATCGAATAACTGCGCCCTTCCGTGGGGGCGAGTAGGATGGGTTTGCGTTGCGATTTTTTATCCACCGGATAAATCCTTATCAAATTGAGCGAATTATTTTTTAGCTGATTGTGCTCCCGCCTGCTGTTCTTTTGCTTGCTGTTCTTTCACGTATTTCATGATGGTGACGAAAGCGTCAGTCCAATAGGTTTTTTTGTTATCGGCCAGATATTTAACCAGCTCTTCGTGCGCCTCTTTGGATACGCTCATGTGATCGCCTCCCACACCGTGGAAGGTGAAGTTTGCCATGGTGCCTTTGGCCGCGGCTTCTTTCACTATGGCAATTAATTGTGCCCCGGTGACGTTGGTGGGGAAGTCCACACCGACACGGTAGGGGTCGAGCGTTTTCATATCGGGAGTTACCCCGCCGCCCATCGCTTTGATCGCGACAAATTCACTTTTTAAGCCATCGACATAATTACTGCCGCCTGCATTTAGATCGATACAAGGCGGGGTGTAAGTGCGTTCAGTCTTGCCGTCGATCGCATGCAAAAATGCGTTGGCAACTTTTACCTGGTCTTGCATCTGGCTCACGCTGACTTTATCGAGGTCGTGGTCGGCGGGAACCCAGTCGCGCCCCGGAGAGCTTTTGGCGCACTGGTGGAAAATACTGTGGTTGCCCAATTCGTGTCCTTTTTGCGCCGCCGCACGCCAGGCATCCAGGCGTGTTGTTAACGTAGGGCTGACCACGTTGAGGTAAAAGGTGCCTTTTATACCGTATTTATTCAGGGTCGGAATCGCGTAATCCAACTGGCTATCCAGTGCGTCGTCATAGGCGAGGTTTACGGCAGCCTTGGCGCCATTGGGCCAGGTAAAAGGTTTGTCGGCGGCGAATAGACTTTGGGCACTCATAGCTAGCCCCAGGCCGATTAAAAGTGCGTGGATATTGGTTTTCATTATGGAGTCTCGTGTTGGTTTCATTATTAGGTAGTAGAGAAGATAGCTAGGAACTGTCGATTCATCTAATGCTTTTACACTTCTGAATAGCGAAGGTCAGCTGGCGCATCGTTCATTAAAAAATTATAAAAACTGCCTGTTTTTGCCTATTTTTCATATAAGTACTGATAATCATTATAAAAAGATATTAGTAGCTGTTAAGTAGTTCTCAGAAACGGAGGGCAATAAAAATGAGAATGACAGCGCTGTCTTAATGAGTCAGACAAATAACAATAATAACATTTATGTTTTTTTAGGCGACACATCTCCATAAGAATCACCCTACCTTGATTTGCATTAAGCAATCAGGACCACGTTTATTCAACAACACAAAACACCATATTTTTTTACAGCGAATGTGATGGGATCACAGATGCGGCGGTGAATTGTAGTCTGCGCTGCGTTTTGCTTGCCTGCTGGCAGGTGACAGGAGTGTGCGTCAATGACTCGCCCTTTCTAAGGGCAATTCAACAATAACGAGGGTATTCAACCCTTTCTTCAAGTTTTCAAGGAGACAATAAAATGATTACTCCGCCCAAGAAAAGTCTGGGCCTGATGGCAGCGCTCGGTCTATGCGCGATTGCCGGAGGTTACAGCAGCGCGGCTTCCGCAGCTTGTAAGTACACCATTACCAATGAGTGGAATACCGGCGCGACTGGCACTATTGATATTACCAACTCGTCCACCACAGCGATCAGCAGCTGGTCGGTGAACTGGCAATACAATACCAATCGCTTGAGCAGTTCGTGGAATTCAAACGTCACTGGCAGCAACCCCTATACAGCGACCAACTTGAGCTGGAATGGCAACCTGCAACCTGGCCAATCCACAAGCTTTGGTTTCCAGGTGAGTAAAAATGGTGGGGCGTTGGAAACCCCAACCATTAATGGCACTGTGTGTTCAGGCAACCCACCGACCTCTTCATCAGCACCTTCCTCTGTTCCGTCAACGTCATCCAGGCCTTCAAGTTCATCGGTTGGAGTGTCGAGCAGTATCCAGTCCTGCGCACAGCAATGTAACTGGTACGGTAGTGTGTACCCGGTTTGCGTGACCACCACTAGTGGCTGGGGCTATGAGAACAATAGAAGCTGTATCTCCAGAGCTACTTGCGCATCACAACCAGCTCCTTTTGGTGTAACAGGCGCGTGTAACAGCTCATCTATTGGCGTCAGTTCAAGCCGCTCAAGCACTCCATCGTCAATTCCTGGCAGCAGCTCGCGTCCAAATGTCAGCAGTTCACGTTCGAGCTTAGTAAGCAGTTCAGCGTCCAGTATCATTACTAGCGCTGTAAGCTCTTCACGTTCAAGCGTGCGCAGCTCAGTGAGTTCTTCTGTGGTATCCAGCACAGGTGGCGGAGTGTTCAACATTGACGGCAGCGGTAACATCACCAAAAACGGTGAAGTGTTCCCGGTTCGTTGCGGTAACTGGTTCGGCCTCGAAGGTCAACATGAACCGAAAGATGCTGAAAACAATGCCGACGGTGCTCCAATGGAGTTGTACGTAGGCAATATGTGGTGGGCCAATACCGGCCGGACTATTCAGCAAACCATGACTGAAATCAAAGCGCAGGGTATTAACGTAATTCGTCTGCCGATTGCACCGCAAACACTGGATGCAACCAATCCGCAAGGTATTGGTGATATCCGTGCAGGTGGCGTATTGAAAAACCATCCATCGGTTCGTCAAACCAATGCGCGTCAAGCTCTGGAAGATTTCATTAAACTGGCTGACAAAAACGACATCGAAGTGTTGATCGATATCCACTCCTGCTCTAACTATGTTGGTTGGAGAAAAGGCCGTCTGGATGCGCGTCCACCTTATGTTGACGCAACCCGCGAAAGTTATGACTTCAAACGCGAAGGTTATTCTTGCGCGCCAGTTAGCACTCCCGGTGTAGTGGTTCATGAATACAACGAAGCTAAATGGTTGGCCAACCTAAGAACCATTGCAGGTCTGTCAGCACAACTCGGTGTGGACAACATTATCGGTATCGATATTTTCAACGAGCCATGGGATTACACCTGGGCAGAATGGAAAAGATTGTCTGAAAGTGCTTACACCGCGATCAGCCAGGTTGACCCTAATATGTTGATCTTCATCGAAGGTATCTCTGCCTCTGCAGACAATCAGGATGGTACTCCAGAGACTATCACCAAGGTTCCACACGGTTCCGAGGCGATCAATCCAAACTGGGGCGAAAACCTGTTCGAAGCTGGCACTGATCCACTCAACATTCCGAAGAACCGTTTGGTTTTCTCTCCACACACCTATGGTCCATCGGTATTCGTACAGAAGCACTTTATGGATCCAACCCAACCAGCTTGTGAAGGTCTTGAAGGTGATACCGCTGCTGATGCCGATTGCCGCATCGTAATTGATGCACCGAAATTGAGAACCGGTTGGGATGAGCACTTTGGTTACTTGCGTGCGCAAGGATATGCAATGGTTGTGGGTGAGTTCGGCGGTAATATGGACTGGCCACAAAAAGGCAGCATCTCTGATCGCAGCAAGTGGAATCACATCACCACCAACGTGGATCAACAATGGCAACAAGCGTTTGTTGGTTACATGAAAGAGAAAAATATCCAGGCGTGCTACTGGTCTATCAACCCTGAATCGGGTGATACCCATGGCTGGTATGGACATTCTTACGATCCAGTCAGCAATGAATCCGGCTGGGGAACCTGGTTGAGTTTTGATGCACGTAAAACCAGTCTGTTGAAAGACCTGTGGGGCAATTAATTATTAATTGATCCAACTCGAACCGGAGCCAATGTAAATTGGCTCCGCAGACCGCTGACAAACCCCTAGCCAAACGCTGGGGGTTTTTATTTAATGGCAAAAAATAGCTGATGACGTTTTGCCATGCTCAAAGAACCCGTGCCCCGCCAACACACCCTGGAAATGGTGATCCTTGAGGATCTCGTTCC
>DATIDX010000016.1:0-3822 GCA_035456025.1 Cellvibrio sp.
CTCAAAACATATCAGGACGACAGCAGGTCAATATTGCGCTTGTCATTCATCTCCAGCGCAATACCACCACCACGAGCCACACAGGTCAGCGGGTCTTCAGCAACAATAAACGGAAGACCGGTTTCGTTAGACAACAAGCGGTCGATATCGCGCAACAAAGCGCCACCGCCAGTCAGGACAACACCGCTTTCGGCGATGTCAGAAGCCAATTCCGGTGGCGATTGTTCCAGCGCGCTTTTAACCGCCTGAACTATACCAGCCAATGGATCTTGCAAGGCTTCAAGGATTTCATCGCTACTCAGGGTAAAACTGCGCGGTACACCTTCAGCAAGGTTGCGGCCGCGTACATCAATCTCGCGGATTTCGCTGCCGGCAAATGCACAGCCAATTTCCTGCTTGATACGCTCGGCAGTCGCATCACCAATCACGCTGCCATAATTGCGGCGCACATAGTTAACGATAGCTTCGTCAAAGCGATCGCCACCAATGCGCACCGAATCCGAATACACCACACCGTTCAGGGAGATAACGGCGATCTCGGTAGTGCCGCCGCCGATATCCACCACCATGGAACCATTAGCTTCAGCAACCTTGAGGCCGGCACCGATTGCAGCCGCCATAGGTTCCTCAATCAAACGCACCTCGCGCGCGCCAGCACCTAACGCCGATTCGCGGATCGCACGCTTTTCAACTTCGGTAGAGAGGCAGGGAACGCTGATCAGAACACGGGGAGATGGGCTAAACCAGGAATTTTCGTGAACTTTGCGGATGAAGTGCTGCAGCATTTTTTCGGTAACCTGGAAGTCGGCAATAACGCCGTCTTTCAGCGGGCGGATAGCAGTAATGTTGCCCGGGGTACGGCCCAGCATACGCTTGGCCTCCACGCCTACCGCTTCCACAATCTTGGTGCCGTTGTGATGGCGAATCGCTACCACTGATGGCTCATTGAGCACTATGCCGCGACCGCGCACATAAATCAGGGTGTTTGCGGTACCAAGGTCGATAGAGAGATCGTTGGAAAATGCTCCACGTAAAAGTTTCATCATGACGGGACGGGGCCTTAAAGTAGAATATGTGAAATAGAATTCGTGTCGTGATCGACGTTTGTGCCACTCTCGCGACGGCGCGCTCATGGCATCAAGGTTCAAACCTCTGCTAACGCAGCTCCCTGAACAATTTTCCCGCCTCAGGCGAAGGAAATCCCTGCAAATTTTTAAGAAGCGCGCAGTATAAGTGAATTTCGCTTTTTATCCGACCTAAATTAACCGCAAAGTTCAAATTAATCGCCACTTTCGCCGACGTTTGCGACTATTTTTTGCGCAACCCGACACTCGTGAAAAACATTTGTGACCGCCTACAAAAAACGCGCCCGCGGTTTGAGCGCTCATCTACCGGAATTTGCCTGATGTGGGGGCAAAAACGGCCGCACTCTATCAACCGCAGGGATTCAGGGCAAGGCGCATATGTGGTACCTTGGGCGCCCATTTTTGGCGGGCTGGCGCCGATCCACCGCACCCCTGCCGCACCCTTGATTTTTTATCTGCTGGAGCTTAACCACCATGGCTGTAGACCGTTCCGATATCGCCAAACTGGCCACGCTGGCGCGTATCCAGATTAGCGATGAAGCCGCCGATGAAGCGGCAAAAAGTATTTCTGATGTACTGGCACTGGTTGACCAACTGCAAGCCGTGAATACCGATGGTGTATTGCCCATGGCGCACCCGCTCGATGCGGTGCAGCGTTTACGCGCTGATGTGGTAAGTGAAGCCAATCAGCGCGAAATGTTCCAGTCCATTGCCCCCGCTGTGCAAGACGGTTTGTATCTGGTTCCACAAGTTATTGAATAAGAACTGAGCTTGCGCCATTAAACCAGGCGTTCATCACACGAAATTTAAAACCGGCGAAGATTCGCCGACAAAATTCAGGATATTTCGCAATGCATCAATTCACCATTGCCGAACTGGTAAAAGGTCTGCGCAACAAAGACTTTTCCAGTGCCGAAGTGACCCAGCATTACCTTGAGCGCATCGCGCGGCTCGATAAAACCTACAACAGTTACATCACCGTAACGCCCGAGCTGGCGTTGGCGCAGGCGAAAGCGGCAGACAAACGTCTCGCTGATGGCAACCAACCCGCACTGTGCGGTGTGCCTATTGCGCACAAAGATATTTTTTGCACCACCGGTGTTCGCACCAGCTGCGCATCAAAAATGCTCGACAATTTTATCGCGCCTTACAACGCGACTATCGTCGACAATTATTTAGATTCAGGCGTAGTGATGCTGGGTAAAACCAATATGGATGAATTCGCGATGGGCTCATCGAACGAAACCAGCTATTACGGTCCGGTAAAAAACCCTTGGGCAATTGATTGTGTTCCCGGTGGATCTTCCGGTGGTTCCGCCGCGGCAGTTGCAGCGCATCTAGCACCAGCAGCAACCGCATCGGATACCGGTGGCTCAATTCGTCAACCTGCTGCGCTGTGTGGTTTGACCGGCATTAAACCCACTTACGGCCGCGTATCGCGCTGGGGCATGATTGCGTTTGCATCGAGCCTCGATCAAGCGGGAATTTTATCGCGCACAGCGGAAGACGCTGCGATTTTGTTAAACGATATGGCGAGTTACGACGAAAAAGATTCAACCTGCGTTGAGCGCGACGTACCGGATTACACCGCTGATTTGAATAAATCCTTAAAGGGTTTACGCATAGGTGTTCCTAAAGAATATTTTGGCGATGGTCTGAATCCACAAACTGCAAAATTAGTTGAAGATGCGATTAAAGTGTACGAAGGCTTGGGCGCAACCATTCACAGCGTCAGCTTGCCGCACACGCATCTTGCAGTGCCTGCGTATTACGTCATCGCTCCGGCAGAATGTTCGGCAAACCTGTCGCGCTTTGATGGCGTGCGTTACGGCCATCGCTGCGAAAACCCCAAAGATTTAAATGATCTGTATATGCGTTCGCGCAGTGAAGGTTTTGGTGCAGAAGTGAAGCGTCGTATTCTGGTTGGTGCTTACGCACTTTCGGCGGGTTATTACGATGCCTATTACAGCAAAGCGCAAAAAGTCCGACGCTTGATCAAGCAGGATTTTGTCGATGCATTTGCAAGTGTCGATGTAATTCTGGGGCCAACCTCGCCCTCACCTGCATTCCAATTCGGATCAAAAACCAAAGATCCAGTGGCAATGTATTTGGAAGATATTTACACCATCGCAACCAACCTGGCGGGCTTGCCCGGTTTATCCATTCCCTGCGGATTGGTGGATAACAAACCGGTTGGCCTGCAATTGATTGGCAACTTCTTCGCCGAATCGCAGCTATTAAATGCCGCGCACCAATTTCAGCAAGCGACCAACTTCCACCAACAATCTGCACCTGGCATTGAGTAAGGAGCCATAGCATGCAATGGGAAACCGTAATCGGGTTGGAAGTTCACGTACAACTTGCCACCAAAACTAAAATTTTCTCTGGCGCCAGCACTGCATTTGGTGCTGCGCCCAATACCCAGGCTTGTGCAATTGATTTGGCATTGCCCGGCACCTTACCGGTCGCCAACGAACAAGCGTTCCGCTTCGCCACCATGTTTGGTTTGGCGGTGAATGCGGAAATCGGCAAGCGCTCGGTATTTGAACGTAAAAACTATTTTTATCCCGACTTACCGAAAGGCTATCAAACCACACAACTCGCCGAACCAATTGTCGGTGCAGGATTTGTGGATCTGGAATTGAGCGAAGGCCGCACCAAACGCGTTCGCATTCACCACGCTCACCTAGAAGAAGATGCAGGTAAATCCTTGCACGAAGATTTTGCCGGCATGAGT
>DATIDX010000017.1:0-3230 GCA_035456025.1 Cellvibrio sp.
GTCAACTGCAATACGTATTCGCCGCGCACTTTGTCAGCCAGAGCGAAGTTCTCTTTTGCATCCGGATCGAACACTACTTGCACAATACCTTCGCGGTCGCGCAGGTCGATAAAGATCACACCACCGTGATCACGACGACGATCCACCCATCCGCAGAGGGTCACTTCTTGATCGATAAACGAGGCATTTAAAGCGCCACAGTATTGGCTGCGCATAGGTAGTTCCTAATATTTATAGAAGTATTTGTACATAGTGTGTGTTAAAGCTGGCCTAGCTCTAGCTGGCCGCGCTGCTCCCAGAACTGGAGCTCCCGCTTGAACTGGAATTGCTGGCTCCTGCGTCGCCAGCGATATTCTTTTTCTTGCCCGATTTAAAATCGGTTTCATACCAGCCACCGCCCGATAAGCGGAAACCTGCAGCTGAAATTTGCTTTTTGAGATCGGCTTTGCCGCACGCAGGGCAATCCACCAAGGGGGAATCGCTCAACTTTTGCAGGGCTTCAAGGTTATGGCCGCAAGACTCACATTGGTATTCATAAATAGGCATGTCTATCACCTCGATTACAACACGTCAGTTACAACAATTTTGCTAAACAGGATACCAAGACCCCAAAAGGGTCGCGATTGTAACGCAAATCCCCAGCCGCGAGAACCGCGCCTTTTTAACTTGGCGGGCTTCAAGGAATCTGGGAGTAACGCATGCGCGACTGAACCCGGGAAGCATGTTTGACCACCCAGGAGGGCATGGCTTTTTCATACTTGCGCGGATTGGGTAGCATAACGGCCATGCGCGCGGCCGCCGAAGGGCCAATCTGCGCAGCTGGGACTTTATAGTAATGACGCGCTGCGGCTTCCGCCCCGAATACGCCGTTGCCCCACTCCACCACATTCAGATACACCTCAAGGATACGACGTTTATCCCACAGTGCCTCGATCATCAGGGCGACAACCGCCTCCTCAAGCTTGCGTAGATATGAGCGGGATGGTGATAAAAACAGGTTTTTAGCAAGCTGCTGGGTGATGGATGAGCCGCCCGCGACCGATTTCCCCTTACGCTGGTTTTTCTCCAAGGCTCGTTCGATACCACGCAAATCAAAGCCGTGATGCTCCATAAAACGATCATCCTCGGCAGCCACCACTGCGCGCTTCAAGTGTGTTGATATGCGGCTATAGTCGACCCACTGCTGCTTCAACTCCGCTTTGGGGTTGGTTTCGCGCAGTTCATTCAGACGGATCGACATAAAACTGGTTTCGCTGGGATTTACCCATTTCCACAGCAACACATGGGCAAACAACCACAATTGATAGGCCAGCAATATCAGCAGCAGCCATTTCAATATTCGCCCGGTCGTGCGCCAGAATTTTTTCATCGCAAGGTTATTGCACCTGCTCTTCTTGTTGTTGCACCCGCTGCTTCATTACTTCGGCAGCAGCACGCGCCTTGTCGAGCGCGGACTCATGCACAGTTTTTTGGGAATCCGGCTGAGGTGCAGCCACTTCATCAAGTGATTCTTCCGGTTCAGATATAGCGTTGCGGGTATCGACTTCAATTTGTTCTGCTCCGCCGGTGGGTTTATCGCCAAAGTGTACCTGGCCGTTGGCATCCGTCCATTTGTAGACTTTTGTTGGCGCAGCTGGCTCAGGCTCGGACACCTTATCGGATACATTTTTTACGGCTTGTTTGGCTTCAGCGGCCAATTGATCGGGGGAAAATTGCTCGCGCAAATCCGTCAGCCAATCGGACCCCAACCGCTCGCGCATGTCGCGCAGTGGCATTTGCCCGGTTTTTAAATAGATCAGGTAATTACCAACAAAAAATACCAACAGTACAACAACAAGGGATTTAAATAACAGGCGGGCCATAAAAGTCCTTAATTAACTATTCCAAAAAATTAATCATCCAAATATTTAACGCAGATCCACACCGACACTACTGCCTTGGTAAATAAGCGGCAGAAATTGCAGCGCTTGCGCGCATACCGGGCTGCGCGAGCGACCAGTACTTAAATCGAATTCAATCCCGTGCACTGGGCAGCGCAAGAAATTATTGTCGCAGGATGCATGGGTCAACGGTGCTCCCGCGTGGGGGCATTGGTTTTTGATCAACAGGGTTTTGCCGCCTTCCTGCAACAGCAGCAAATTCTGGCCCGCCAACTTGATAGGCTTACGATAACCATCAAATAACAAATGTAATTTTTCCAATGCAACAAAAGGCATGCTGAATTCCAATCGCTTTACTTGCGTGATAAACGACCAACTTGAAGCCAATTGACTCAAGCTGCACCATTCTGGCGATTTATGCAGCAAGACGCCAGCGCCGCGACCTATCCGATAAATTCTAGCCACAAACGTCGGCCAACACGATAGAATGACGCCATCCCGGAAGTATCCCTGCCTATCAATTTATACGCCTTGATATCCGGCACGTTCATGCACTTTTATGTGGCAATCATGTTATGACCGACCCAGTCTATCTGGAGCGTTTAAAGCAGTTATCGACGCGCCTGGTATCCCTGCAAAAACCGATTCGTATCCTCGATGCCATTAAATGGCCAGTGGGGATCGAGCAACGCTTTCGCGAACAACAAGGCAGAGAATTACCAGCGCTGGATGCCGATTTTTACCAGCGACAAAAACTCGCGTTTGAACCAGACAACGTCAAGCAACTATTAAAAGAACTAAAAAATGATGTGCGCCGCCAATTGGGGCACGATGACGCGCTAGGCAAAATTCTGCAGGCAACTATCGACCAGTACCAGATAGTTATCGAGTTACTGCGCTGTCGCGGCACCGACCAGTTCGGCCACTTCAGCCGCCAACTCTACGGCTCAGCAAGTGACAACCTGCGCGGTGACCGCAAGACCCTGCGGCAGATGGGTGAGCGCCTGTGCGATATTTTTTCATTGCCGGCGGTAGAGCATTTGAATCGCCCCTACACCAACCACATCAGCGCCGAAGAAGCAGTAAAAACCTTAAGTGAGCGGATGACCGACTACTTCGGCGCAGGCGAAGTGCGGGTGCAAATCAGTGACGATATTGTGTCGGACGCCTCTGCTGGTGGCGACTGTATAAAGGTGAACCGTCGCGCCTCGTTTTCCGAATTGGATTTGCAGGTACTGGAGGTCCATGAGGGCTGGGTTCACATAGGTACCACGCTCAATGGCCGCGAGCAGCCTTGGGCGACTTGGCTGAGTGTTGGATCGCCGCGCATTACGGCGATCCAGGAGGGCA
>DATIDX010000018.1:0-4117 GCA_035456025.1 Cellvibrio sp.
CACTGGCAAAGTGGAATGCTGGGTATGCGGCTGGCCAGTTTCCTCGTCAAACATTTCTTCCACATTGCCGTGGTCAGCGGTAATCAGCGCTTCGCCGCCCACTTTTTCCACTGCGGCCAATACCCGGCCGACGCAGATATCTACCGCTTCAACCGCTTTGGTCGCCGCTTCCATAATGCCCGAGTGGCCGACCATATCGCAGTTTGCGTAATTGCAGATGATCGCATCGTATTTGCCCGACTCAATCGCCTCAACCAGCTTGTCGGTCACAATCGGCGCGTTCATTTCCGGCTGCAAGTCGTAGGTCGCCACTTGCGGTGACGGTACCAGGATGCGGTCTTCGCCGGGATAGACAACTTCATTGCCGCTGTTAAAAAAGAATGTCACGTGCGCGTATTTTTCCGTTTCCGCGATGCGCAATTGGGTCTTGCCCAGCTGCGAAATGTAGTCGCCAAAGGAATTGGTCAAATCTTCCGGCGGGAAGGCGATAGGTGCATTGATGCTGGATGCGTATTCGGTAGTTTGTACAAAGTGCGCAATGGTCGGGTGGATTTCACGCTCAAAGCCGGTGAAGTCTTCACCAATCAGCGCGTTGGTGATTTCGCGCGCGCGGTCGGGACGGAAGTTCATGAAAATCACCGAGTCGCCATCGTTGATGGTGGCCACTTCTTCGTCTTCGCCGCAGATCACGGTCGCTTTCACGAACTCATCATTTTCACCGCGTTCGTAGGCAGCTTTCAAAGCATCCACTGCAGTGAGCGCATCAAATTCGGCATCGCCCGTGACCATCACATCGTAAGCGGCTTTGACGCGGTCCCAACGGTTGTCGCGGTCGAGCGCAAAATAGCGGCCCACGATGGAAGCTACGCGTCCGGTTCCCAATTGTTTAAACAGGTCTTGCGCGTGTTGCAGGGATTTTTCAGCGCTGCGCGGCGCGGTGTCGCGACCGTCGAGGAAGGCGTGCAGGTAAACCTCCTTGGCGCCGCGCTGCACGGCCATTTTCATCATCGCGTAGATGTGGTCTTCGTGGCTGTGTACACCGCCTTCGGATAACAGGCCGAGGATGTGTACGGCTTTGCCGCTGGCGATGGCACTGTCGATTGCCTTCACGTAAACCGGGTTGGTAAAGAAGTCGCCATCGCTGATGGCTTTATTGATGCGCGTAAAATTCTGGTAGACCACGCGGCCGGCGCCGAGCGTCATATGCCCTACTTCACTGTTGCCCATTTGGCCTTCGGGCAAACCCACCGCCATGCCCGAGGTTTCGATCAGGCTTTTGGGGTTGTTGGCCCAGAGTTTGTCGAACACGGGTTTGTGGGCGGCGGCAATCGCGTTGTACTTGGTTTTTTCGGAGTAACCAAAGCCGTCGAGGATCAGCAAAACTACAGGTTTTTTGGCGCTCATAAATCGCTTCCAATGTCGGATGAACATGAATCGGTCAATTCCGGGAGCCGCTTGTGACAGCTACAGACTGCAACCGCTAGGTGATGTTTCGGGCGCAGGCCCGAGAATGGTTAGCATTCTAGCGGGTTGAGCCGCGTAACTCTATGTGCAAACTGGCTTGGGGGCGGCGCAATCTGGCTATAGCGTCCATAAAAACCCGCGCTTATACCGCGCCGGTAATCGCGTGTATACTTCGCGGCCTTATCGCCTGCACCGGCAAAGTTTGCGGTGGCCTGCATTGAAATCCACTTTGCGTGCCCCCACAGTTGCCCCACTGACTCAGTCGGGCGGTTTTTCACCTCTCACTGCAAATATTCAAGAAGGCAATTACCGTGGATTTTTTCGCATTTGTTTCCCAGGAGTGGATCCTGGTTACCATCCTGATCGTGTTGATTTACGTTTATGTTATGCGCGACCGGGTCAAAAGTGGCCGCCCGGTATCGCCGCACGAAGTGACCAAACTGGTGAACGAAGGCAATGCCGTGCTCGTTGACCTGCGCGAGAGCGCGG
The DNA here is from genome assembly GCA_035456025.1 of Cellvibrio sp. GTDB lineage: Bacteria > Pseudomonadota > Gammaproteobacteria > Pseudomonadales > Cellvibrionaceae > Cellvibrio. The sequence goes on from DATIDX010000018.1 coordinate 1,954, forward strand.
AATTCAAGGCGGGGCATATTGTCGGCGCAGTGAATATCCCCTACGCCAAATTGAGTAAGGAATCCACCGAAGTGGCAAGCCACAAAGGTAAAACCATCATTCTGGTGGATAAACTCGGCCAGCACGCCGGCACCGTTGGGCGCCTGCTGGGCAAAGAAGGTTTTGAGGTGCGCCGCCTGGGCGGTGGCATCGCCGAGTGGCAGGCGCAAAACCTGCCCTTGGTAAAAGGTAAGTAAACGAAAGGTAATAATCCTTATTTTGGAGTTTGTTATGGCGCGCGTGTTGATGTACACCACTGCAGTTTGCCCTTACTGCGTCAATGCCAAGAAATTGTTGGCGCAGAAAGGCGTTGCGGTGGAAGAAATTCGCGTGGATAGCCAACCGCAATTGCGTCAGGAAATGATGGCCAAGAGCGGCCAGCGCACAGTACCGCAAATCTGGATCGGCGATCACCATGTCGGCGGTTTCACGGATCTCTGGGCGCTGGATAAAGCGGGAAAACTGGATGCACTACTGGCCCAGCCCTAACTGGCCGGGTGCGCCGCACACCTAATCTCACTATTCCTACACCAAGTCGAGTTCACTATGTCAGAAGAAAATAACCAACAAGAAGCTGGCCAAGCGGCAGCCGGCGGCCCGCTCTTTGCGATCCAACGTATCTACCTCAAGGACATCTCCTTTGAGACGCCCATGGGCCCGGAGGCGTTTACCAAGGCCTACAAACCCAACGTACAGCAGGATTTGAACATCCAGGCCAACCAGATCGAAGAGGGCCTGTTTGAGGTGGTATTGCTGCTCACCATCACCGCGCGCATCGAAGACCGTGCCGTATTCCTGGTGGAAGTGAAGCAAGCCGGCTTGTTCTCGATTGCCGGTATCGAAGGCCCGGCGGTTACCCAGCTGATCAACACCGCTTGCCCGCAGATCCTCTTCCCCTATGCGCGCGAAGCGATTGACAGCATCCTCGGCCGCGGCAGTTTCCCACCGCTGATGCTCGCACCGATCAACTTCGATGCGGTATTTGTGCAGGCGATCGCCGCTGCGCAACAACAGGCACAGGCAGAAAAACCGGAAGTTGTGAATTAATCCAACCCGGCCGTGTTAAGTGCGCGGCGCGACCTACGCGGCCCGAAAAAAGGCAACCAGACTGCTGGTTGCCTTTTTTTATTGTGCCTGCCGCACCGGCCTTGGCGCAGAAATGTCATTGTATTATCGCCAAAGTTTCGCATAATCAGTCCTGCCGATCGCAGGGAGTATCCTCATGTTTAACCTTTCCGCCAAGAACAGCCACCAGACCAGCCACATAGCCGCGATTGACCTGGGTTCCAACAGCTTCCATATGATTGTGGCGCGCTGGGACGACGGCCAGCTCACGCTGCTTGACCGCCTGCGCGAACCGGTGCGCCTGGGTTTTGGCCTGCAGGATGACCTCACCCTCAGCGACGAGGCGCGCGACCGGGCGCTCGCCTGCCTGGAGCGTTTCGGCGAGTGCCTGCGTGGTTACCCCTCGCGCAGTGTGCGCACGGTCGGCACCAAAACCCTGCGCAACCTCAAGGATTCCAGCCAGTTCCTGGCCGAGGCGGAAAAGCGCCTCGGTCACCCGGTGGAAATCATCTCCGGCGACGAAGAGGCGCGCCTCATCTACCTCGGTGTCGCCCACGACATAGCGCCCGACGACGACAACCGCATCGTTATGGACATCGGCGGCGGCAGTACCGAGGTGATTATCGGCCGGGGCATGCAGCCGCGCCTGAAAGAAAGTTTGAACATGGGCTGCATCGCCATCACCAAGAAATTCTTTATGGATGGCAAGGTCAGCGAGCGCTCGGTCAACCGCGCCCTGATTGCCTGTTTGCAAGAGCTGGAGCCGGTTAAAGACGAGTTTTTACAGGCCGGCTGGCAGCAGGTGCTGGGCGCCTCGGGCAGTATCAAGGCGGTCGCCAAGGTATGCCAGGCCAACGGCTGGAGCGACGGCACCATCACCCTCGACTCGCTGGAAAAAATCATCGCCATCTACCTGCGCCACGGCAAACTCGACGCCGAAATTGATGGCCTGTCGGAGGATCGCCAGCCGGTATTCCTCGGCGGGGTAATGGTGCTGAGCGCCCTGTTTGAAGCGCTCGAACTCCAGCAGATGGTGGTGTCGGAATGGGCGCTGCGCGAA
>DATIDX010000019.1:0-2980 GCA_035456025.1 Cellvibrio sp.
GGAAGCCAGCCTCGAAATCTTACAGCTGGTATCTGAAAATTATTTGTATCGCGCAATAGAAATTTTTTGCACTTGCTCAATCGGCATTGCACTTGCACCGCAAGACGGTGAAGACCTGGATACGCTGATAAAAAAAGCCAATATCGCGATGTACCACTCCAAGGATTCAGGGCGAAATAGTTTTCGTTTTTTTAATCCGACTATCAGCCGCAATATGTTGGAGCACATCAGTTTAATTTCCGGTATGCGCAAAGCGCTGCAAGATGATCAATTCATGCTGTATTACCAACCGAAAATTGATTTGCAAACTAATCAGGTGTGCGGTCTGGAAGCGCTCTTGCGCTGGGATCATCCCGAGCAGGGATTTATTCCCCCCGGCACTTTTATTCCGCTGGCGGAATCATCCGGATTAATTATCCAACTGGGCGAATGGGTTATTAACAAAGCCTGCGAGCAGGCGCGGCAGTGGTACGACGAAGGTGTACTGCAATTTGCAGTTGCGGTAAATATCTCATCGATCCAATTCAAACGCGGCAATATCGATGCGATTGTGCTGGGCGCACTCGCGGCCCACAATTTACCTCCTCATTACCTGGAGCTTGAACTCACTGAATCGCTACTGATTGAGGACAGCGACCGCCTCGCCACCACCCTTTCGCATTTGCGCAGTGAAGGTGTGCATTTATCGATTGACGATTTCGGTACCGGTTATTCCAACCTGGGCTATCTCAAAAAATTTGAAGTGGAAGCGCTGAAAATCGATCAATCCTTCGTGCGCAAAATGGACGACCACAGCGGCGACGCTGCCATAGTGCGCGCCATTATCCAAATGGCCTCCAGCCTCGGTTTGAAATGCATCGCCGAAGGTGTTGAAGATGCCAACACCGCCGCCCTCTTGCGCAGCCTCGGCTGCCACCAAGCGCAAGGTTATTTCTGGGCGCGACCTATGCCCGCTGATGAGGTGCGCAACTATTGTCTAACTGAACGCTAGCGCCATAAGAATAGTCAATTAACTCCTAGACTGTTGCGCCTAATCTATCGCTACAGCTCGGTTGATCTAGTACCAATAATAAATACATACTAAATCCTCCAAAAAGTAGTTATTTATCAATTGGCGGTAAAAAGGCGGCTTTTTTTCGTCACCGACAAATCACATTTATAAATATGATGTGCTTTCGGCAACGAGAGGTTCACATGCTAATTAAAGAGCTAAGACAAAAAAGACTACTATCACAGGAACAACTTGCGGAATTGTGTGGTTTAAGTCTCCGTACGATACAACGGGTAGAAAGTGGCCATAGAATTGGCTTTGCTTCTTTACGAGCGCTCGCTGCAGAATTTAACGTTAGTGTTGAATCATTAGAGCAGGAGCTATATGCGATGGAGAAAGTATCAAATGAGTTTAAAGAGTTACCTTTGTGGTTAAGGCTATATATTGGGAGCGGTTGGTTTTCTGCAAATAGGGATGAATTTAAAAAAATAGAGCTATTTTATTTAATATTAAGTTTATGCTTTTTGGCATTTTGGGTCTCCAATTCAATATTGAATTTTCTTCCTGAACCTACTGAAAAGGTGCTGATAATTGGTGGTTTTTGTACCTTAGCTGGCGCCTATAATGCTTCCGCCACTATCCGAACGGCAGATAGATATGACGTTTGGTCAAGGCTCGAAGCCACTTTACCCAAACGTCCTTTTTGGGCTTGGTGGAAAAATAATAAACACAACGACACAACTAAATGACGGTTTGTAGCAACACTTATGAGAATCCGTATTTATCAAACCAGCGATCTAGTCATAAACACACTGTAAGGATCTTCCTGATAATCCCCAAACGGCCCACAGTACTCAAAACCGAAACCTGCATAGAGTTTGCGCGCTGGCGCGAAGAAATCTTGTGGCCCGGTTTCTAAACTGAGTCGCTGATAATTACGCTCAGCCGCAACGCTTAATATATGCTCCATGATTTTTACCGCTACGCCTTTGCCGCGATAGGCGTGTGCGGTGCGCATCGATTTTATTTCGGCGTGGGTTGCATCCAATTGTTTTATTGCGCCGCAACCCGCCAACTGTTCACCATCCCATACACTCCAGAAGGTGATTTCCGGTTTGCGCAATTTTTCCAGATCCAGTGCGTGTACGCTTTCCGGGGGCGATACTGAATACATATCCTGCAAATGATCCGTCAATATCTGTGCGACTTCAGGGCCGCGCAAGTCGTCAATTTTGATTAACATAATCAGCTTTTATTCTCTAATTTATTGTTTTCCACAAAGATCAGCAGCTTGCTGATATTGAGCTTCGCTCCATACCTTGCGGTTACACATGCTTTTTAATTTATATCCAGATAGCTCTTTGTTCAAATATTCCAGAGTGGTATTTTGTTGCGCTTTGGCATCGACTTTACCGCGCGCATTGTTAATAAGATCGCGACCAAAGTCGGCGAGGGAGACTTTTTCGCCATCAATGGTAAGAGCGCTTATATATAACAACTTGTTGAACGCCTCAGCGAACTCTGCGTAGGTGGGGATTGAGTGAAACATTTCGTAGCAATGCGTTATCAATGCAGTGGGATTTGAATCTGCTCGCCCTTCCGCAGCCTCAAGCCCGAGTAAAACCTGCGCCGCTACTGGATTTAATCTGTACATAAATATATCCGTTAAACCGCTTGCCTGAGTTTGTAGGAAAAAAGCCGCTGCAAAATTGCCAGAGTGATAATGGGTATTACCACAGACCATGTCGTGTGGCCGCTGAAGAGCAGTGAACATGCAAGCGCGATCACAGCGGCCGCTAATAATAAATAGGAATATTTTTTTACCTGTTGTTTAGCAGCGGTATTTACTGACAAAAAACCTGCCGCTGTCGCAAAGGTCGCAACCAACCCCACTACCAGGATAAAGATAAAAATCGCCGATTCCTGCAAAGATCCATAAAGTTTGAATAGCCACCACTGCTGCAAAAATGCAGCAACGCCGCCCACAAT
>DATIDX010000020.1:0-7764 GCA_035456025.1 Cellvibrio sp.
GATCGAAATAAATGATGTGCCGCCGGATTACGCGCGCATCAGTTCCGGCTTGGGCGATGCAGCGCCTCGCTACCTGGTGCTTGTGCCCTTACATCACGAAGGAAAACCCAATGGCGTGATTGAATTAGGCTTTCTGCATCCACCTAAATCCCGCGATATCGAATTCCTGAAATTGGTCGCATCCAATATTGGCAATTCATTGGAGATGGCCATCAACCGCCGCCGTTTGCAGGACTCGTTGGAAGAAACGCAACAGCTCAACGAAGAGTTACAGGTGCAGCAGGAAGAATTGCGCACTGCGAATGAAGAGCTTGAGGAGCAATCGCGAGTGCTGGAAGAATCCCAGGCGCTGTTGGAAAACCAAAAGGCTGAACTTGAACAGACCAATGAAAAATTAATGGACCAGGCCACCGCCCTGGATCAGAAAAATATTTCATTGAACATGGCGCAAGCAGAGTTGGAAGAGCGCGCTACCGAATTGCAGCGCGCAAGCAAATACAAATCGGAATTCCTGGCCAATATGTCCCATGAGCTGCGCACGCCGCTGAATAGCTCGATGATTCTCGCCAAGCTCCTCGCGGAAAATGCCAAGGGCAATCTCAATCCGGAACAAATACAATTCGCCAACAGTATTTATTCTGCTGGCAATGACTTGTTAAACCTTATCAACGACATTTTGGATATTTCCAAAGTCGAAGCAGGTAAATTGGAGTTAGCGCCTGAGCATATTCCCCTGCAACGTCTGGTGGATTCGCTGCGCCTCTCGGTTGAACCACTCGCGCTGCAAAAGCACTTACAGTTCACCGCAAAAATTGCCGAAGGTGCGCCCCAATCGATTTTTACTGATCCCCAGCGCATTGAACAAATCGTCAAAAATTTACTTTCCAATGCAATCAAATTTACTGAGCAGGGGCAGATCAATTTCAACATTACCGCAGTACCTAATGGCGTTGCATTTGCAGTCACTGATACCGGGATTGGTATTGCAAAAGAACATCAATCATTGATATTCGAAGCGTTTCAGCAAGCGGACGGTAGCATCAGCCGCCGCTATGGCGGCACCGGGCTTGGGCTTTCAATTTCACGTGATCTCGCCAATTTATTGGGGGGAAGCATCCAGGTGGAAAGTATGCCGGGCAAGGGCAGCACCTTTACGTTAATTTTGCCGCTGGAATTGCCGGCGGTTAAGGAAGAACCCATCGTTGCAGCGGCGCCCTCAGCGTCAAATCCATCGATGCCAAACCTGCCGACATTTGCTCCAGCAGTTGAAACGATACAACCAACGGCCGCAGCATCGGGACCGCATTATTTTGACGACGACCGCGATAAAACCGTCACCGCTGATCGCTCAGTATTGGTAATTGAAGATGACAAGGATTTTGCCGGCATCCTTTACGATCTTGCGCATGAATTGCAGTACCGCTGCCTGGTAACCGAAACAGCGGCAGAAGGTTTGCAACTCGCCGTGGAGTTACTGCCCGATGCCATTTTGTTGGATATAGGCTTGCCCGATCTCTCGGGTATGAATGTGTTGCAAAAACTCAAAGCCAACCCGTTAACGCGCCACATCCCCGTTCACATAGTATCGGCGGATGATCGTGCAGAAACCGCATTGCAAATGGGGGCAGTTGGATTCGCGATCAAACCCACCACCCGTGATCGGTTGAAAGAGGTTTTCAACAAACTCGAAGATAAACTTACGCAAAAAGTAAAACATGTATTGGTTGTAGAAGATGATGCGCTGCAACGTCAAAGTGTTATGCAACTGATTGGCGATGACGATGTGGAAATTACTGCGGTTGAATGCGGAGAAGAGGCAATCGCATTGCTGCGCTCCACTATATTTGATTGCATGATTATTGATTTGAAATTACCGGATATGCAGGGGCATGAATTATTGCAGCGCATGTCCACCGAGGATATCTGCTGCTTCCCTCCGGTTATCGTGTATACGGGGCGTAATCTCACCCGCGCAGAAGAAAGTGAACTGCTCAAATATTCGCGCTCGATCATTATCAAAGGCGCGCGTTCGCCCGAGCGTTTACTTGATGAGGTGACGCTGTTCTTGCACAAAGTAGAATCGGAGTTATCTACCGAGCGGCAGAGCATGTTGAAAACTGTGCGCAGCCGCGACCGTGCGCTGGAAGGTCGCCGCGTTTTGTTGGTAGATGATGATATGCGCAATATCTTTGCGCTGACGGGGGCGCTTGAACAAAAAGGCGCACTGGTTGAAATTGCGCGCAATGGTTTTGAAGCGCTGGAAAAACTCAATGAGGTTGCCGATATCGATATAGTGTTAATGGACGTAATGATGCCGGGTATGGATGGCCTTGAAGCAACGCGTCGTATCCGGGCCGACGGGCGCTTCCTGAAGTTACCCATCATCGCGATTACCGCCAAGGCGATGAAAGATGACCAGGAGCAATGTATCAAAGCCGGCGCCTCGGATTATCTCGCCAAGCCGATTGATATCGACCGGCTCTATTCGCTGTTGCGAGTATGGATGCCGACCTTGGAACGCATTTAGTGGCTAATGGATTTATTTTAGTGGACGCGTGTTGATGAAAAACCCCACGAGTGTCGAGATTGAACTGAAGTTGTTGATGGAGGCTATCTACCTCAAATACAGCTACGATTTTCGCGATTATGCCGGTGCATCGCAAAAGCGCCGCGTGCTCCATGCAATGAGTCAATTGCGCTGTGAATCGATTTCTGAAATGCAGGCGAAAGTATTGCATGATCCCGATACATTTATGGAATTGCTCCAGTACCTGACGATTCCCACCACAGAAATGTTTCGCGACCCTGACTACTTCCTTGCGCTGCGCGAACAGGTAGTGCCGTTTTTGAAAACCTATCCGTCATTAAAAATCTGGATCGCGGGTTGTAGCACAGGCGAAGAATTGTATTCCATGGCGATTTTGCTCAAGGAAGAGGGCTTATTGGAGCGCAGTATTATTTACGCCACCGACATTAATCCGCAGTCGCTGGAAAAAGCCAAGAAAGGAATTTTTTCGCTGGATCGGGTGCGCAATTACACGGGCAATTATCAAGCAGCTGGTGGTAAATATGCATTTTCTGATTACTACATCGCGGCCTATGATGGTGCGCTTTTCGATCGCAGTCTCTGCGAAAATGTCAGCTTTGCTGACCACAGTCTTGCAACCGATAGCGTATTCGCCGAAACACAGTTAGTGTGCTGCCGTAATGTCATGATTTATTTTAACCACGCGCTGCAAGAGCGCGCCTTGGGTTTATTCCATGAATCCTTGTGCCATCGCGGGTTTTTAGGTTTGGGCAGTAAAGAAAGTATCGAGTTTTCCGGCCACGCCAACGGCTTCGAACCTTTGGTAAAAGCGCAACGTATCTATCGCAAGCGTTAAGGTGGTGCCGGTGGAAAATTTTAAAAAAATAGAAGCGATTGTTATAGGTGCATCGGCAGGTGGCATCAAGGCATTGTTGAGTTTATTCACGCAGTTGCCGGCGAATTTTCGCATCCCGATTATTGTGGTATTGCATATGCCCGACGCACGTGAGTCGCGCCTGGTAGAAGTTTTCCAACACCATATGGCGATCAGGGTAATGCCTGCGGAAGACAAATCTTATATTGCACCCGCGCACGTCTATTTTGCGTTGCCCGGTTATCACCTCTCGATTGAGCGCGATCGGAGTTTCTCGCTCAGTTGTGAAGAACCGATTCATTATTCCCGCCCATCGATTGATATCTTGATGGTGTCGGCAGCGGATGCTTACGGTGAATCCCTCGCCGGTATTCTATTAACCGGTGCAAGTCAGGATGGTGCGCAAGGTATGTTGCAAATTCATGAGGCCGGTGGGCTCACGATTATCCAAGACCCGAATGACGCGGAGATTGCAACCATGCCGCAGTCCGCACTTGATTTATTTACGCCGGATTTTACGTTGCCGCTGCCGCAAATCCAGCAATTAATATTCAGATTGGAGCAATGTTGATGCAAAGGACCAAACTACTGATCGTCGACGATCTGCCAGATAACCTGCAAGCGCTGGCCAAAATTATCGAACAGGAAGACCGCGAAATTTATCAGGCAACCTCTGGTGATGCGGCCTTGGCATTACTGCTTGAGCATGATTTTGCACTGGCGATTCTCGATGTGATGATGCCGGACATGAATGGGTTTGAATTGGCCGAGTTAATGCGCGGCACGGAAAAAACCCGTCATGTCCCTATTGTTTTTGTGAGTGCGGGCGGTAGGGAACTCAATTATGCTTTTAAAGGTTATGAAACCGGTGCGGTGGATTTTTTGCATAAACCGCTGGATATTGCTGCGGTAAAAAGTAAGGTGAATGTTTTTGTATCGCTCTACCAGCAGCGTGTCCAGGTCAGGCAGCAAGTGGAAGCATTGGAAAAAAGCCAACAGCAATTGCATGCAACCCAGGCTGAATTGGAGCGCGCGTTAAAAATGCGCGACGATTTTATTTCACTGGTTGCGCACGAGCTGCGCACACCTCTCAATACCTTGCATATCGAAACCCAGTTGCGCCAATTGCAATTGCAGCGTGGCGACCTCAGTGTATTTAATGCAGAGCGGCTTAATTCCATGGTGGAGCGGGATAACCGGCAAATCCAGAGTATGATCCGGTTGATAAATGATATGGTCGATGTCTCCCGAGTTACCAACAATCTTTGTATTCGTCCGGGGCAGGTTAACTTGTCGCAGCTAGTGGCACGCGTTGTGGATGATTTCGCCCGGCAAGCAGAGGCAACTGGCAGCTGTTTTAATCTGGAGTTGGATGAGGATGTAGTAGGTATCTGGGACGATTTCCGTGTTGAACAAATAATTATTAACTTAATTACCAATGCGCTGCGCTATGGTGGTGGCAAGCCAGTTACTGTGCGTTTGTCGGCAATGGAAACTAATGTGGAAATTCACGTAGAGGATCAAGGGCGTGGAATCCCTGCCGATGAACAGCAGCGCATCTTTGAAAAATTTGAGCGCTTGGGCAATAAGGACGTTAAAGAGGGCTTGGGTATGGGGTTATATATCGCCCGACAATTGGCTGAGGCCCACGGCGGTAAACTTGGTGTCCGCAGTAAATTAGGGGAAGGTTCGTGTTTCGTCCTGCAATTGCCGTTGGCGTTGCATGCATAAGCCAGTCACGCTATAAGGCAATTACAAGATTTTTTACGTCGCTCGATTAAAATTCATCGTGAGGTTTGTATTCGATCCGAGTGATGAAAAAAAATTCTTCACCCTCAGGGTTTTTCAATACGATTTCATCGTCAACGCGTTTACCCATCATCGCCTGCGCTAGCGGAGCATCCATATTGAGTTTTTGTTGCGCCACATTAAATTCATCGGGGCCGACAATCGGGTAAGTTTTTTCATTGCCATCGTCATCTTCCAATATCTAAATGATGTTAGAAATGGGATGAATAAGGCACTGAAAATTGCGCAATATAAACCCAATCAAGCCATAGGCAAGAATATTTCTCATTTGGGCTGAGGGTAGTTGTTGTCGTGCTAATAATTAATTAAGATGGGAACAGTTATCATTATCAGTAGTTTGTGCGATCTACTGCATATTAGGAGATCCTTAGTGCCACCTGACGCTATATACCATCAACAGTTTGACAGCTTATATGCTGATCACAATGATTGGCTTCAGGGGTGGCTGAGGCGTCGGCTAGGTGATCGATCTACTGCCGCAGACTTGGCACACGACACTTTTCTCCGTGTTTGGGCAAAGTATCGGTCTGAGGCACAGCTACAGTTGCTGGAACCGAGGGCATACCTCACTACGGTAGCCAAGCGGCTAATGATCAATCATTGTGAGCGGCAATCACTGGAGAAAGCGTTTATTGAAGCGCTTGCGCAGTTGCCTGAACCTGCCGTGCCTTCCATTGAAGAGCAGGTTATTGTTTTGGAGACGCTGCACGAATTGGATAGGTTGCTATGTGAGCTGCCACCGAAGGTTCGCTCAGCGTTCCTCATGTCCCAATTAGAGGGTTTAACCTACGATAGCATCGCAATACATCTGCAGGTCAATGTACGCACTGTGACTCGCTACATGGCCCAAGCCTTCCGTCAATGTTTGCATTTAATGTTGGCTGGGGATTAATGACCCGCCATGAACAATTACACTGAAGAGCGGGTCAATTCCCGGGTTATCAACGAAGCTGCCGACTGGCTGGCTCGTATACACGGTAAGGCTTTATCTGAAGAAGAGACAAGGGCGTGGAAGCAATGGCTGAAGCAGAGTCCTGAGCATCAACGAGTTTGGAGCAGTGCGGAACAATTGGCTCATCAATTCGGCCGGATTGAGCCAACATTAGGAATATCGGTACTTGATCGTCCCCGAACGGGTATTTCACGGCGTAAGCTCCTCGGAATAATTACAGCACTAACTGTTATGCCGTCTGCCACATGGTTTGGTATTCAGCTATTTCGAGCTAATACCTTTAATGGATATCGCACGGCGACTGGCGAGCGCCGCGAAGTTTTATTGGCTGATAGTAGCTTGGTTGTTCTAAATACTGCTTCAGCGCTGGATGTGAAATTTAATGGTGAGTACAGATCGCTCCAGCATCTCTCTGGCGAGATATACGTAAAAACGTCATCTGATAATGTAGAGTTAGCGAAACTGCCATTTATTGTAGAAACTGAAAATGGTCGTCTACGCGCCTTGGGGACTCGATTTGCTGTAAGGAATGATGAGTTCGGCACTCGAATTTCGGTATTTGAAGGTGCGGTTGAAATAGTCACTAAAGATACTTTATCCACAGTGGTTGTTGAATCAGGACGGCAAGTAATGTTTACATCTCGCGCTGTTGGTGAACTGACACCAATTCCGGTGGGCAGTGACGCATGGAAAGATGGTGTTCTCTATGCGCAGGGAATGCGACTTGCCGATTTCACCAAAGAGCTGACCAGATATCGAGTTGGTCTACTGTATTGTTCGCCTGCCATTGGTGATATCCCAGTATCCGGTGCTTTCCAGCTTGCGGATACGGATAAAATCCTTCAATTACTAGCCGATACCCTGCCGGTAAAAATTGATACTCGCACCCGTTATTGGGTGACAATAAATCCTCTTTAACTATTTTTTCGAAAAAATATTATTAAGCGGTGTCCGGTTTTCAGCGCTCGCCTGTCATGGTCTTTGAAATCCCCTCAATGACTTTTGACATGGATATAAATGATGTTTGAATACCGTAATAGCTCCCTCTGTCCAACACCTGGATTGTCTGCTCGAAATATAGTTGCTCGCACGGCATTGTTCGCCTTTGTTGGCCTGATCATCACTAACGCTTCCCTAGTGCCTGCTGTGCAGGCACAAGAAAATAATTCGACACAAGAAATAAAAATCTATCGTATTGATGCCGGTCCATTGGAACCCGCTTTGCTTATATTTGCCGGTCAGGCCGGAGTTAATTTGAGTGTTGATAGCGCTCAACTACAGGGGCTCAATACAGGGGGGCTTAGCGGTACATTTTCGGTGGAGGATGGTTTTTCAAAGCTGCTGGCAAATAAAGGGCTGCGTGCCGTCAAACTGAAAGAAGGCAATTACAAAGTTGCTGCGATTGATCCGGCGTCTGCTTCTCATCAGTCAGCCTCCTCATCTAACGTAATGCCCAGCGTAATGGTTACTGCGCGCACCCAAAGTGACCTGATTGAATCATCCCGCCAAATAACTACTATTGAAAAAGAAGAGCTGGATACCCTGCGTCAAGGCTCAGACAGTCTCGCCACATTGCTTGCCAAAGCGGTACCGGGAATGGCT
>DATIDX010000021.1:0-5468 GCA_035456025.1 Cellvibrio sp.
CTGATGGTTTCCACATTATTCAAAATGGAATTGAGCACTTCACCGGAAGCTTTGGTTTCCTCGACGCCGCGATTAGCTCGCACAACGCTGCTCTGCATCGCAGTGACCGCATTTGCCGATACCTGCCGCAATTCACTGATCACCTTGTGGATCTCCTCTGTCGCCTGGCGTGTGCGCACGGCAAGCCCGCGCACCTCATCGGCAACTACCGCAAAACCGCGCCCGTGTTCGCCTGCACGCGCCGCTTCAATCGCCGCGTTGAGGGCCAGCAAATTAGTCTGCTCTGCGACCGTCTGGATGGTGTTGAGCAGGTGGCCTACATCCGCCGAAAATTCTTCAAAGCGGTTGACCACATCGGCCGCGCTGCGCACCTCTTCGGCCAAGGTGCTGATAGTCGCCACATTGGCGGTGAGCGTCTGTTTGCCGCGTGCCGCTGCGCCGCTCGCATCCTGTGCCTGGAGCGATGCATTACCGGCGAATTGCGCAATTTCATTGACGGTTTTCATCAAGTCTTCAATGGATGAACGCATGCTCGCAATTGCGCTGGACTGTTCATTGATGCGCGATAAATTGTCGCTACTGGAATTAGTCAGACGCGCTGCCACCTTGGTGAGTCCACCGACGTCCTGGCTGACATTCGCAAAAGAGCCATGCAGTTTTTCGACAAACGCATTGAAATACTTCACCAGATCACGGATTTCATCATGGCCCGCATAATTGATGCGTTTGGTTAAATCGCCGGCACCCGAGGCCATCTCTTTTAGCGACTCGGTGACCTCATTAATGCTCGACGTAATGGAGCGGCCGATTATCGAGCTCACCACCAGCAGGGCGACAATCGCGCAGACGGCGATTGCCAATGCGATTTGCGACGCTGTCTCGGACGACTCGAGTGTCTCGCTGATGGATTCATCAAAATGCGCCGCTGTCTGGGTTTTCATATTCGAGAGGGATTTGCGTAACACTTTTAATTTATCGGCGTTGGCGGCGGCCTCGGCACCGATTTGGTTGAGATCGACATTGCCCCCGATAAACGTTTTAGCAATGCGCACGGCAGTGGTGTACCACTCTTGCAACTGTGCATCCAGGTCTTTTACTTGCACCGACAAGTCGCTGCTCAAACTGGAGAGTTTTGCCAGATTCTGACGAATTTCCTGATAGTGCTTATCTGCATCGGCAAGGGCCTGCTCATCACCCGTGGTGACAGAACTGTTAATTTGCTGCTCCATCAATAACAGTGAACCTAAATTGACAGTGGTCAATTCCAGCGTTGGATAAATGCGCTGCTGCACATCTGCCAGCCGCCCGCTGTTGGCGCGTTCAACCCACATGGAATAGCCTTGGCTGATAACAAAACCGAGCAGTGCGATAGTTACCAACAACATTAATTTTTTAGCGATGGTCAAGCGGAGCATTCGCTCTACCTCAATGGAACACGGATCGATAACAGACCGATACAAAAATTATTTATGAAAAAGCCATCTAAGGCGTTTTTTTGGTATAGCAGCGGACGATAATTTGCGCAAACGAGCGAGGGTGTTTTGGCAGTTGAATGCGCAAAAAAGGAAGAGTAGGAGAATTTATGCAGATTAAAAAAAATCGCCTAATTACCTAATGCAATTAGACGATCAACAAGGGGCAAAAAAAGTTACGAAGAAAACGGAAAATTAAAACAAGGACGTGCGCCTGAGCGCGAGCGACACCGGGATAAGCAACATAGTTGCCGCCATTATCAGTGCGAGCTTAAGCAGGCTGCCCATATCCAACACCAGCATCCAGGCGTAGACGGGTTGGATGAGTTCGCGCAGTGAAAACTGACTCAGCACCAGCAGCGCTATCAAGGTGACAGGCACGCACACAATCAGTTTTTCAATCCAGGGGTTGAGCCGTTTTTGCGCCGGCAAGCTCGCCATAACGCGCGCGCTAAAATCGCCATCGTCGAGATAGCTACTTGCGCCCTGCAATTGCTGCTGCAGGAAATCATCGAAATTGTTGTCGTTCATACCGACCTCGCTAACCAGATATTTCACTGGGGTAAGGCATCCTGCCAGGATGCCAACAGAATTTGCAGTTTTTGTTTGCCGCGCGCTATGTGGGTTTTCACAGTCCCGAGCGGAATGCCCATAATCGTCGCCGCTTCCTCATGCGAAAAGCCGTCTTCATAGCATAGCCGAATCGCCAGTTGCTGGCCGGCACTCAGGGTTTGCATCGCCGCTTCCACGTCTTTTTGGGCGTGAAATTGCTTGACGCTGCACTGCTCAGCTTCGATCTCGTCATTTTCGTCGAGTTCACACCATTCAATTTTTTTCGCGCGCCAACGGTTGGCGGCGATATTGAACGCGATGCGATACAGCCAGGTAGAAAACTTGGCTTCTGCGCGGAACGCGCCCAGCGCGGCATAGGCCTTCATAAAGGCCTCCTGCGCCAGATCGTCCGCGAGATGGGTATCGCCGTTGCACAGGCGTCTTGCCCAGATACGCAACGGCGACTGGTAGCGCAAGACCAGCTGCGCAAAGGCATGCTGATCCTTGCGGCTAACCACCCGCGCAATCAATTCCTGATCGGAAAGGGACATTCAGGTTAGTCCTGTAGCCCAGCCTGTTCAGTTCGCGCGGGTTTATTCAGGTGCCATACCAGTACCTGAGATACCCCCAATCCAATCCAGATAAACCCTATCGCACCTATTTCAATACTGAAGGCAATAGTAAGGAACGCCAGCCAGCCGGCGCCCAGGCAGATATTGCGGATGCCCTTGGCAAGGCTGCCGCTCTCTTCAGGACCTTTAGGCTCATCGCCGCGCAGCAGCTCGACCGGGATATCGCGTCCCGCCGCGAGTAATTTATCGATATTCATATTGATGTCTTGCTGGCGACGGCGTTTGGCACCGAAGAAAAACACCAGGATCAGGGCCAGCAACAGAACGGGGCCACCGAAAATAAACAGGATTCCCAAGATAGGGATCAATAGCGCCGGATGAAAACCATCGTCGTCATCATCGCCCCCCTCAAAGACTTGGCTCAGGTCTTGCCCCAGCTCGCGCATCTGCCGCTCGCTATCGCGCTGCCAGCGCTCGGCTTCGCGCATTTCATGCGCATGCTGGTCAGCTGCAGAGTGAGGGGGAGGCTCAGCCGCCGCCGACGCATCCGGAGCCTCAATCTCCACCGGCACAGCCAGCGCTTGCGGCGCCGGTTTGGGCTCGGCCGCATCCACCGGCACCGGTGTACCTTCCAGCTCGGCGGCATAGGCGGATAGGCTGTAAGCGGCAGGGAGCGCGCAGATCAGTGCTAGGCCAAAGGCGCCCAGCAAGCGGCGTGACAAGTGTAGGAATAGTGTCATGGGAAAAGCCTCTCAGGAAAAATCCGGGCAGGATTAGATCAATATTGCCCCCAACTCACAAGCTAAGACACAAGCCTGCGCGCTATGGATTCATCCCAGCGGTTTATTTTTCCCGCACGATTTAGTGTTGCAGTCCGGCCAACTGACTAGCCTCTAGTTCACCAGTTTTTGCCAGAAATTCTTGATCGGATTGCCGCCTTCGATATTGCAGTCTACCGACTCCAGCGGCCGGAACTCCTCGCGCAGCGGCAGCCAGATTGCGCCTTCACAGGTTTCAGCGCTGAGCTTGCCGGTCTTTTCATCCAGCCAGTCAAAACTGACTCCGGCCGGCGGCTCCTGTTCTAGGCTGCGGGTCGGCAGTTGTTTCATAAAATCCGTCCAGACTTGCAGGGCGCCGCCGGCTCCACTGAGCGGCGTCGCGCTGTTGTCGTCGCGCCCGAGCCAGACGATCGCCAGGTGCTCGCCGCTGTAGCCTGCAAACCAACTGTCGCGCTGGTCGTTAGTGGTACCGGTTTTACCCGCCAGGTCGATCTGCGAGGGGATCTGGTTGTAGGCGCTGCGCCCGGTGCCCTCGCGCAGGGTGCGCTGCATGGCGTATTGCAAGAGGAAGGTGGTTTCGTTGGCAAAGCGCTGCTCCAGCTCCAGCGGATAGCGCTTGAGCGGCTTGCCGTCGGCAGTGAGCACTTCGCGGATTGCATGCAGGGGGGTGTAAACACCCTCGGCGGCGATGGTGTGGTACATGCCCGCCACTTCCAGCGGGGACATATCTATAGCGCCGAGCAACATCGCCGGCAGCTCCGGCACTTCGCCTGCATAGCCAGCTCGTTTCACCGTCTTGGCGACAGCACCCAGACCGAGAGTCATACCCAGGCGTGCGGTGGACTGGTTGTAGGAATAGGCGAGGCCTTTGTAGAGCGGGATATCGCCGTGGTCTTTTTTGTCGGCGTTTTGCGGCGCCCACCACTTGCCGCCGGATTTGTAGCTCACCGGTGCATCGCTAATGATGGTGCCCAAATTGTACTTCTGCGGGATTTCCAGCGCGGCCAAATACACAAAAGGTTTGAGCAGCGAGCCGATCGGACGTTTGGCGTCGAGAGCACGGTTAAAGCCGGAGAAACGCGGGTCGCGATCGCCCAGCAGCGCGAGTATCTCGCCGCCACCAACGGAAGTGACTACCATGCTGCCCTGCACATTTTTGGTCTTGAATTGCTTCTCTAACTGCTCCACGCGCAGTTTCATCGATTTTTCCGCCTGGCGCTGCACCATGGGCGAGAGGGTGGTAAAAATCCGCAGGCCTTCGCTGCGCAGGTCATCATCATCGTAATCCTGGATTAACTGGCGCTTCACCAATTCCATAAATGCGGGGTAAGTGGTCGAGCGCGCTTCACCTTCAGCAACTATTCCGAGCGGCGCCGCCTGCGCAGTCTTCAGTTCTTTCTCGGTTAGCAAGCCTTCCTGATGCATCACCCCCAGCACCACATTGCGCCGCTCTTTGGCGCGCTCCGGGTGCTTCCAGGGGTTGTAGAAGGACGCCCCTTTTACCAAACCGACCAACAGGGCCAGCTCGTGCGCTTCCAGTTCACGCAAAGGCTGGCGGAAATAATGCTGTGCCCCCAAGGCAAAACCGTTGATGGAACGCGCACCACTCTGCCCCAAAAATACTTCGTTGATGTAGGTTTCCAGAATTTCGGATTTGCTGTAATGCGCTTCCAGCAATACCGCCATAATCGCCTCGGGAATTTTGCGGCGCAAAATACTCTGTTCGTTGGTGAGATAAAAATTCTTCACCAACTGCTGGGTGATGGTACTACCGCCCTGCACGACCCCGCCATTAGTGGCATTGACCCAGGCAGCGCGCACAATAGCCAAAGGTGATACACCGTGATGGTCGAGAAAATGTTTGTCTTCCACTGCCAATAAGGTTTCGCCCAGCAGCGGTGGCAAATCAGCGAGGCGCACCAGCAGGCGATCCTCTTTATCGGCAGGATTAAACCCGCCGATCTCCTCCGGCTCCATGCGCACCAGCGGTAAATCTGCACCGGCCAGATCGATCAAACCCTGCACACTGCCGTTATTCACACGCAGCATAAATTTGCGTGCGATTTCTTTTTTATCCCAAAAATCAAAACCGC
>DATIDX010000022.1:0-4267 GCA_035456025.1 Cellvibrio sp.
TTGACGCTGGTTGATGCAGAATTAGCAGAAGAAAGTATCCAAACTGATCGTTAGTCTAAAAAACATTAAAAAATTATTTTAAAAAGTCATTTACAAAACTAGTTAAAAAAACGTAATTCAAGACCACTTAAAGACCGAGAGAATATCGCTATGAATACTAAATCCCAGTTACCCGTAGTATTGGTGGTAGATGATGCGATCGACAGCATTCATATGTTAAACGATGTATTGGAGGAAGCGCGGTTCACTGTATTAGTGGCATTGGAGGGAGCACAGGCACTCACCATTACCAAAAATATTCGCCCGGATATTATTTTGCTCGATGCCATCATGCCCAATATGGACGGCTTTGAAACCTGCAAGCAATTAAAACTCAACCCACAACTTGCCGATGTACCCATTATTTTTATGACCGGGCTGAGCGACACGGAACACGTGATTAAGGGGTTGACCGCCGGTGGTGTGGACTATGTTACCAAGCCCATTAACCCCGATGAATTGGTTGCGCGCATGCGCGTACATTTAGCCAATGCCCGTATTACCCAAAGCGCACGCGCCGCGCTGGACACTGCAGGCCAATATTTATTTACCATCGATTTACAAGGCCAGCTAGTCTGGGCAACGCCTCAGGTTTATCAATTACTCGACAAAGCGGGCGCCACTGAAGATTCCATCGCCCTCACAGAGGCCGTCAATGCACAACTGCGCGAATGGCTAAAACACAACCCGGAAACCGGGCGCCAATTGCCGTTGCAACAGCTGCAGGAATGTTTAAATGTCGAAATGTTAAATTTAATCGATGGCAAAGAATATTTGTTGCGCCTGAGCAACCCTCACAAACCCGCCGATGATACGCAGTCACTCAAACAACAATTTTCAGTCACCGGGCGCGAAGCCGATGTACTCCTATGGATTGCCAACGGCAAAACCAATCGCGAAATTGGCCAGATTCTGGAAATGAGCCCGCGCACAGTAAACAAACATTTGGAGCAGATATTTAAAAAATTGGGCGTGGAAAACAGAACATCGGCCGCAGCAGTGGCGATTAAATGTTTAGCGCGGGGATAAATAAAAAGATTGACCAGCTAACCATATGACATCTGATCGAGATGGCTAATTAGGTGATCATCTGAAGCAAGTGGGCCATGAAAGCCCACCCAAGATTGCGACCACCGTTAATAACTGGTCCATCCTCCATCAGTAGCAAAAGTAGCGCCGGTTAAATTGGATGCTTCGTCAGAGAGTAAAAAGAGCATCGTAGATACCTGCTCCCAAACAGTAGCCGCGCGGTGATTTTTATCAGCATAAGCCAAAATGCTTTGTGTTTTGATGGTACCCATTTTAGGCCCGGACTCTTTCATTGCCTCTTTCACCAACACACCGGCACGCTCTACCATCGGGGTGTCTGTAGCTGCCATATTGACTGAGTTCACCCGAATGCCATAAGGCGCGTAATCTATGGCGGCGTTGCGGGTCAACCCCGTTACTGCGTGCTTACTCGCCACATATGCCGGATTACCCGATAAGCCTGTTAAACCGGCAATGGATCCAACATTCACAATTGCACCGCCGTTTCCCTGCAAAATCATTTGGTTTAATTCGGCACGCATACTCCGAAAAACACCTGTGGCATTAGTACGAAACACATTCTCCCAATATTCATCTGTTGCTTGATGTATTGGTGCAAACACTAAAGGTTTTTGCTTTTGGTAATTAATAGGATCACCTGAGTAAACACCATCCATAACTCCGGCATTATTTACCGCGGCATCAAGACGCCCAAAACGTTTCACCGCCAGCGCCACCATCTGCTCACACAGTTGGGTATTACTGACATCACCATGTAAAAAAACCGCCTGACCACCTGCATCAACAATCCGCTGGATTGTCTTTTGTCCTAAATCCTCTATCCAATCCACACCCACCACATTAGCCCCCTCCCGGGCAGCCCTTGTAGCCAAAGCTGCCCCCATTCCTCTAGCGCAACCGGTTATCAAGATTGTCTTACCTTTAAACCTGCCGGGAACAAAATGCTCTTCAGGTGTCGGCTTTATATCCTTAATTCCAACAGCCGGCTTGTGGGCTGTTGGCACTTGAGCGAAACCAGTGCCGGCTACAGAGGCAGTAGCAACAAAGGCGCTGAATTTCAGTAAATCACGACGTTCCATATGACACTCCTAATTGATATTGTTTAGACCCACCACATAAGTAACAACCCAATCCAAGTAGCAATTTTTTACGTATTTTCTGATCAAAGTGGCTTTACCCGGCTAATTCCCTGGCATATTAAAAACGGGCGATCACAAGTGCACTGGCACTCATCCAATCGCTATAGTCATCATTCAATGCATCGCGTATACCCTTCCCCGGCTGGGTGTAGGCTGCAGAAAAAACGAAAATCAGGTTGGCACTGGATATGTATCTTGCCGTCAGATTTACTTCTTTACCCAAGTCCTTTGAGGAGAGTACCGACAACGCTTGTGCACCTCCCAGGTTGTTAAGGTTGTCCGCTTCAAAAAACCATAGCTGGGGGGTTAACTCCCATTGCGGCGAGACATTCAATCGCCCCATGATTCTGTGAGCGATGACATTGGAAGTTTGCACAACCTTATATTGGTTGAGCCCCTGCACCCATTCATCACCCGCGCCCCCTGCAAATAACGGATCCCAACGCTCGAAGGTGGCAGTACCAGGATCATCTCCAGTGAAGCGCGAGTAGCGATAACTAAGGGTGGGCGCCCAGGGCAGAGTGATGAATCTATACCCCGCCTCCACATAACCGGCGCGGGCATCCATGTCAAAATCCTGATGCGATTGGCGAGCTAATTCCGCCTGCGCGTAAACGCCTGATCGATCTGCCGGAGGGTCGAATGCAAGACGCAGATCGATCAATTTGAGCCCGCTACGCGATAACACGGAGGTCTCGGTGAAATAAGAAAAATTTGATTCTGATGCCTGTAAATACATCGCCCCGATTCTGAAATCAGACGAAACACGACTCTCGTAGTTGATGCCATTCAGGATCGTTCTGGAATCAATCTCTTCCAGTTCATCGGGGTTAAATTGAAACAATTCGAGCTTATGTTCGTCATGAACAAACTGCATGAGTACAAGCTGGTCTGCTGCGTTGCGCGGATTGGATTGGAGGCTTGCTCGCTCCCCCCCATTGGCTGACGCCAACCGCAAAATCATACCGTTATCGACCTGAAAGGATTTTCGGCCGACAAGCACACTTAATTGCCGCAAGCCACCTTGCTCGGTCGTGCTATTACCTATTAACCCCAGGTATGCGTCTTCAACGTCCAGGTAGGTGCGGGTCTCGTCGGTGAAAAGCTCCGGCCCATATGAACCTGATGCAATAAAACTTGCTCCCGCAAAACCGGAAAGCCTATCGGTGAAAGCGTTCAGTGCATAAGCTCCAGCCTCCAGGCTACTCTCCACCCAAGTGTCGGGACTATTGCTGTCACCCGATGGAGAAACCGCTAACGGATTACCCGCTGTGAGCACTTCGGGGCGCCCGAAGAATGCATTGCTATTCGAGTAAATCATGGACTTGTTTTCGAGTTTACCCTGCAACACCGTCTGGTCATCTGCGTAAAGTGTTGGAAAATCATTCCAACCAGGGGTCACCAAAACACCCATTGGTTCACTTGCAAGTTGTTTGGCTTTATCAGCGATTATGATGTCAAGCACCAACTCGACCTGGCCGTTTGCAACCAGCTTGGGCGTATACCGGACGCTTTTGACGAAATTCAAACGCCGCACTTTATTCAGCATAAGATCACTTAAACCAGGGTTAAAATGTGCGCCTGGATATATGCCAAATGCTTTTAAGACCGCATCTCTGTAGGTTGAATTTTGTTGCTGACCTTCATCAAAAATTACAGCAACCGATACGATGCGCCTTCCGACCAAATCGCCTTCGCTAGCCTTTACAACAGCAATATTTGCGGTCCCAATCAGAAATAAAAGGCACCACCAAAGTGCAGAAAAGTGAAAATTCCTGCTGCACTTTTTTCCTATCACATCTAAATTATTCAGCCTATTGCTCGCCATCCCAAGAGATCTCTCGATTGTCAGCCCATACCATCTACATTGAAAAACAACAGATATTGCGGAGTAGGTACAGATACCCGACTTATAGCAAAGGAGGATTAAGGTTTGTGTTCAGTCGAATTTTTACTCGAATAACACTAGATCATTTCTTGATACCTAGCAAAATAAATGCAGGTCATTCGCAATGGTTAACAGCGGGGGGATAAGCAGC
>DATIDX010000023.1:0-4770 GCA_035456025.1 Cellvibrio sp.
GCTGGGGCGATAGAGGGTCTGCCAGACACCGCCAATCAGCTGTTCTACCCAGATATAAACGTCCGGCTGGTCAGTGCAGCGGTGGCGGATGAGCGCGTTGAAACGCCCCTGGGCATCCACATTGGTTAAGGTAATGCAGTGTGCCCGGTAGTAGCGCCAGAGGTAGTGCAGATGGCACAGGTAGGGGCGGATCACCAAATCCAGGTCGAGCAGCGATTGTCTGATTTGCGCAATTGAGTCAGTGGCCGCCAGTTGGTAGACCGCCTGTTTGTGCTCGCTGCTCAACAGCTCGACCGGCTTTATTTCCGCCGCGATGCGTTTAATGCCAGCGGCGCGAAGGCCCGCAGCTATAGGCGCAGCTGCGGATGGCAGCGAGGGGATGTCGTCAAACAGCGGGCGCGGCGGAATCGGGAACGGCGGCTTGGGTTGCGGAATCACGCGCAACTTATCGAGCAGATCATCGCGCAGGCGATAAATATCCAGATCCGGAATCTTGGGCAGCAAAATGCGCCAGGTATCCACCTCGCAGATATGCACGCGCGCATTGCACACTGGCCGCTCGGTTACAGTGCCGTCGGGCAGGGTAAAGCGCTTGACCAACCGCCCCCGCACCCAACAAAAGCACAGGCGAGGAAAAACATAGGGCGGGATAATCAGTTCCAGGTTCGGCTGTTCAAGCAAAAACCGCTTGCGCAGCGAAAACCCGCCCAGCTTTTTCAAAGACGCCAGGGAGGGAATATCTGTTTCACTGTCCGGGCCAGGCGCTATCACCAGCTCAATATGTTGCCCATCCAGGCTGGCAGGCAGATCGAGGCTCAGGCTGTCTTTTTCGAGGGGCTTAACATCGAGGAGGGTGCCCTTGCCGTGGAAGGCGTAGACACTCAGTTCGGGCAAATCTTTCGCATCGGCAAAATTGACTCGCACTTGGGTCGGGATGGTTCTGTCATCTCTTTTCATCATTCAATCTCCTTAAATGATTGATCAATTATCAAACGGATCAAACCAATTCCTTTTAACAGGGTGCTTACAACGGGAATATCAGAACAGCGGGAATGGTTAATCGCGGCCTCAACAACCGGCCAGCCTCAACGGCCTGGAAAATGCGCAAAATATAGCCGGCCTCAAGGATACTAAGCCGCGCCCCCGGTGATACCAATGCACTAGTTGGCTAGGCGCCAGTGACTTAATACCGTGCCATTAGCACCGCCCTTTCACTCGGCGCTATTTCGCGCCATTGCCGTATTTGTGCACCAGTACACGCTAATCCCGACATTAACGCTTGTTATTCAGGGCGCTGCAGGACTACCATGTAACCGATTACAAAAATCCTCCTGCCGCCCCCTAACAATAACTATAGGCACCTCTCCAGCGCCATTTGGCAGCGGAACCTGTAATTACCCGGCAGCTATGCAATCGCCAGTTACCTAACAATAACCTTCATTTGCAGCATTCAGCCTGCAAGGACTTTTTGCTGCACCAAGGAATACCACTATGAAAACCCTGACGACACTTAAGAAACCCTTTTTGAAAAAAACCGCCCTGGCGCTCTTGGCCTCCGCCATGGTCGCCCCGGCATTTGCCGGCTGGACCGTCAACGGCACCCAGGTACTTGACCCCAACGGCAATAAGTTTGTGTTTCGCGGCGTCAACCATGCCCACACCTGGTACGCCGACCGCCTGACCCAATCGCTCAAGGATATTGCCGCGACTGGCGCTAACTCAGTGCGCGTAGTGCTGAGCAACGGCACCCAGTGGACGCGCAACAGCGGCGCCGACGTAACCAACGTCATCAACCAATGTAAGGCCAACAAGCTGGTGTGCGTATTGGAAGTACACGATTCCACCGGCTACGGCGAAAGCGCGGCGGCGACCCACATCAGCAAAGCCACCGAGTACTGGTTGAGCAGCGATATCAAAGCCGCGATCACCGGCCAGGAAGACTATGTGATCGTGAATATCGCCAATGAACCCTTTGGCAATAACACGCCGGCTGCGACCTACACTGCCGACCATATCACTGCCATTAAAGCCCTGCGCGCCGGTGGCTTGACCCATATGCTGATGGTCGATGGCTCTACCTGGGGCCAAGATTGGCAGAACGCGATGCGCGACAACGCACCCAGTATCCTCGCCGCCGATAGCCTGAAAAATGTGCTTTTCTCGGTGCATATGTATGAGGTCTACAGCAGTGCCAGCATTGTGCAGAGCTACTTAAACAGCTTCCAAACCCGTGGCCTGGCGATTGTGGTGGGTGAGTTTGGCGCCGAGCACAATGGCAGCAATGTGGCGGAAGAAGCGATCCTGCAATACGCACAGGACATGGGTATCGGCTATTTGGGTTGGAGCTGGTCGGGCAACGGCAGCTGCTGTGTGCAACTGGATATAGTCAACAACTGGAATGCGGCCTCCTTGAGCACTTGGGGCAACTACCTGATCAACAGCGCCAACGGCATCAAGGCCACCGCAAAACTCGCGACTAACTTCAGCGGCAATAGCAGCAGTGTCGCCAGCAGTGTGCGTTCCAGTGTCGCGCCCAGTTCGGCAGCACCCTCATCGGTTCCTCGCTCTTCAGTTGCGCCCAGCTCATCCAGCCGCTCAAGCACGCCATCGTCAATGGCAAGCGGCGAAGTGTGTAACTGGTACGGCACCCGCTATCCGGTCTGCGTCACCACTAATGCCGGTTGGGGCTGGGAGAACCAGAAGAGCTGCGTCGGCCGCACCATGTGCGCAGGCCAGCCAGCGCCCTGGGGAATTGAAGGCGCCGGCACCTCCAGCGTGGCGCCCAGTTCGGTACCGGCTTCCAGCAGCCGCAGCAGTGTTGCACCCAGCTCAACCCCGGCATCCAGCACTGGCACGACTAGCAGCCGCACTAGCAGCAGCGTCTCCAACAATGGCGGCGTAAGTTGTACTTATGTGGTGAGCAACGCCTGGGGCTCAGGCTTTACCGGTGCGATCCGTGTGACCAACACCGGTACCAGCAGCAAATCCGGTTGGACCGCCAGCTGGCAGTATTCCGGCAGCAACCGCATCACCAGTTCCTGGAATACTAACCTCAGCGGCAGCAACCCTTACACTGCCACCGGCGTGAGCTGGAACAGCACTCTGGGTGCAGGGCAAACGGTGGAAATTGGCTTCCAGGGCAATACCAACGGCGGCAGCGTGGAAGTCCCGGCGGTAACTTGCCGTTAATTGCTATTAGTTAATGTCACGACAGAGTGAAAAAAATCGCCCGCACCGGTTAAAGTGCGGGCGATTTTTTTCGTGCGGGATCAAGAGCATCACATCATTTTTAATAATTCTTTTAGATCACTCACGTGGCGCCGGCTGATAATCGGGCGCATTTCGGTATCCGCCAAACGCACTTGATACTGCCCCTGCCCGGTGCGCTCCAGGGCTTCGATATGCTTGATCGACACCAGGGAATTGCGATGCACCCGCACAAAGCGCGCGCCAAATTCCTCTTCCAATTCCTTTAAGGTTTCATCGAGCAAATGCTCGCCGGCGCGATGATAGACGGTGACGTATTTGTGGTCGGCGAGAAAATAGCGCACATCATCCAGCGGAATTAATTCCACTCCGCGCCGCGTCTTGGCGGTGATATGGGTGCGCTGGTTTTCCGCTTTGGCGGGCGCCGTGCTTTCCGCAGCGGTTGTCGGGATGGCACCGCGCGCGGCACTGCGCTGGATCTTGTTTAGCTTGTTGGCCTTTTCCAACACCTGCAACAACTGTTCGGCTTTCACCGGCTTGAGCAGATAACCCACCGCGTTGGTGCCGAAGGCGTCGAGCGCATACTGGTCAAAGGCGGTACAAAAGATGACGGCCGGAGGATCTTCCAACTCCGCAATATCCTGCGCGAGGCTCAAACCATCGCGGCCGGGCATGCGGATATCCAGCAGCACTATATCCGGGTCGTGTTGAGTGATGGCAACCAGCGCATCCTCGGCGTTGTCGGCCTCGGCGATTACGCAAAATCCCTCGATTTTTTCCACCATGCGCAGCAGGCGTTGGCGCGCGAGGGCTTCATCATCAACAATTAAAATATCCATCGTTATTGTCTCTATTTGACGATTTTTTTCGTGATCACAGGGTCAACGGGCAAAAAATATAAGTGGTGAAAACGCCGTTTTCCGCGCTGCTGGACAAGCGCGCTGCAGTGCCGAAATGGGCGGTTAATCGGCGGCGGATGTTATCCAGCGCCATGCGATTGTGGCGCTGTGCCTGTTCGCCATTGCGCTGGTTTTTGCGCACCAGTAAATAAGGATTGGTGATGACGATACTCAGTTGCTTATCGTTCTGCGAAACCCTGACGGTGATTGTCCCGCCCTTGGGCAGTGGTTCAATACCGTGGAAAATCGCATTCTCGACCAGCGGCTGCATCATCAAACTGGGGATTTTTAAGTTCAGATTGCAGCTGCTGATTTGCCAGTCCAGTTGCAAGCGCCGCCCCAGACGCAGCTTTTCAATTTCCAGGTAGTGTTTGCACAACTCCAGCTCGCGCCCCAGCGGAATCAAGCTCGGCTCGGCGAGGCTCGCGCGAAACAGCTCCGACAAATCTTCCACAACCCGCTCGGCCGTATCCGGATCAGTCGCAATTAAACTCGCAATCGAATTCATACTGTTAAACAAAAAATGGGGGCGGATGCGCGATTGCAACGCCTGGATGCGCGCCTGCATCTCCGCCTGTTGCTGGTTGCGCAATTGCTGCTGCAAGTACAAATAGCGCAGCAAAATGCCCGACAAAATCGCGGCTATCACCATGTTGTTAAGGAG
>DATIDX010000024.1:0-14156 GCA_035456025.1 Cellvibrio sp.
TCACAATCCGTGCTCCCAACTCCAAGATGCCGCGTGTGACTGACGATAGTCCCTTGGAAGACCGTATCAATTATGTGCTCTACAACGATGTTAACCCCAGTCTTGCGTCCCACGGTGGCAACGTCAGCTTGGTGGAAATCACCGAGGACAAGATTGCAGTGCTCAAATTCGGGGGTGGTTGCCAGGGTTGTGGGTCTGTAGCGATTACTCTGAAGCAGGGCATTGAGGTTCAGTTAATGGACAAGTTGCCTGAATTAAAAGGCATCCGTGACGTAACTGACCATACCGACCGCAGTAACGCATATATGTAAGTTGATTGTCGCGCTTCCCAAAAACCGCCTTCAGGGCGGTTTTTTTATGGGTGATTTTTGAGGGTAAACCACTAATCACGAAGTGCGGCGTGGCACCAAAAATTTCAGCAAATGAGAATTGTTATTATTGCAGGTGATAATAGTTATCTATATTATGCGCGTCTTCTTATTCTTTGCGTATCGATACTATTACAAGGGCTTGTCATGACCATACTCAAATCTTCCCATATTGTTTCCAAAAAACGCGCGACAGGCATGCAGCTCACTGCAACTGCACTCTCTTCAGCTATTTTGCTTGCCTCTGCCGGCGTTAGCGCACAAGAAGCAAAACCAGCAGAAGCAAAAAAACTCGACGCGGTAAAAGTAGAAGCTGACGCAATTGATCCTGTTTATAAGGCAGAAAAAGTCAGCTCCCCTAAATTTACCCAACCCTTGGTCGATACGCCGCAAACTATCGTGGTAGTAAAGAAAGAGCTGTTCCAGCAGCAAGCGGCTACCACCTTGAGTGAGGCCCTGCGCAACACTCCCGGTGTGACCATGCTGATGGGCGAAAACGGTAATACTGCGACTGGCGACTCTATTTTTATGCGCGGTTTTGATACTCAGGGCAGCATCTATGTCGATGGCATCCGCGACCTGGGTAGCATCAGCCGCGATACCTTTAACACCGAGCAAGTTGAAATCGCCAAAGGTCCTGCTGGTGTGGATAACGGCCGTGGTGCCGCTTCCGGTTACGTCAACCTGAGTTCCAAAATGGCCAGCCAGGAAGATGCAGTTACCGGTAACGTGACTGGTGGTACCGCAGATTTTAAACGCTTGACTGTGGACGCCAACCGCGCCCTGTCTGAGACCTCCGCCCTTCGGGTGAACCTTTTGAAGCAAGACGCCGATGTTGACGGCCGCGATGAAGTAGAAAATAACTCCGCTGGTATAGCTTTGTCGCTTGGCCTCGGTTTGGGAACTGAAACCCGTACTTACGTTAACTATTTATTGATGGAGCAATCCGGCGTTCCTGATGGCGGTATCCCAACCGTTGGTTTGGACGGCTACTACAGCAGCATTTACGAAGGCCGCTTCCCAAATGGCGACGGCCCCGAGCTGGTGCCAGTAGATACCGAGAATTACTACGGTTCAACGGAAGACCGCAATGATGTCAACGCCAATATGACTACCGTGCGCATCGAGCACGATTTGGCTGAAGGTGTAACCCTGCGCAATACCTCGCGTTATGGCCACACCCAACAAGATCAGGTATTGACCGGCGTTAACGCACTGATCATCCCGGCAGCCACCAAAAACGATACTGATACCTGGGAAGTGACCCGTACCCGTCAAGGTAAGGATCAATCCAATGAAATCCTCACCAACCAAACCAACCTGACCGCGTCATTTGATGCGGGCGGTGTACACCACGACATTTCTTCTGGTGTGGAATTCATCTACGAAAGCCAATTGAACTGGGGTGTAGGCACTCCGTACTTATCAAATAGCTCTGCCGTGCGCGCGGTGCAGGCACCAGCCAATTTGTACAACCCAAGCACTGGCGATGTTTTCCAACCCGTCGTGCGCGATGGCACCAAAACTGATGGCAACACCACCACTTACGGCATCTATGGTCTGGATACCATCACCATCAATCCACAGTGGGAAGTGAGTGTCGGTTTGCGTGCTGATCGCTTCCATACCCAAACTGACCAAATCGTGCGTCAGGCTGCTGTAACTGCTCCGGCACCACAAACTATTCCAGTGGGAACTATGATCGGTCGTGAAGCCCACGTTACTGACGAGTTGCTGAGCTGGAAATTGGGCGGCGTGTATAAGCCCGTTGAACACGGTTCGGTCTATGTGTCTTACGCTACTTCTGAATTGCCACCAGGCGGTTCCAACTTTGCGTTGAACACTGATCCAGCTTCACAAGCGTCGGGCAACAACATCAATAACCCGAACTTGGATCCACAAAAAGGCACCAATATGGAATTGGGCACCAAGTGGAACCTGTTGAAAGATACATTGTTCTTCACTGCTGCCGCATTCCAAAGCACCAATGAAAACGAAATTGCGACCAACCCTGATGGCTCTGCAACCGCTGTGGGCGAAAAGCAAGTGGATGGTGTTGAGTTTGCATTGATCGGTGCGATCACCAAAGCGTGGCAAGTAAACGTCGGCCTGGCGTTAATGGATACTGAAATTGTGCGCGGCAATACCACCGCTGCGAATAACGGTGCCACCGTCAACCAGGGCGGCGTAATCCAATGGTCACCAGAAACGACCTTCACTCTGTGGAATACCTACACCTTCGACAATGGTTTGGTAATTGGTGGTGGTGCACGTTTTGTTGACACTATGGTCAGCTCCAGCTTGACCAGTGAACAAGCGCAAGCGACTCGTTCTGTATTGGAGTTTGGTGACTACTGGGTGTTTGATGCCATGGCGTCTTACCCGATCAACAAAAACTTCAGCGTACAGTTAAACGTGCTCAACCTGACTGATGAGGAATACATCGGCAGCTTGAACAACTCCGGTGCGCGTTATTATCCAGGTGCACCTTTGTCCGCGCGTCTCGGTTTGAATTTCGCGTTTTAATTGATGTGATAATAGGGGCGCAATTCGTTGCGCCCCTTTTTCTATTGTGCGATAGCCTTTATTACACAACAGGATTTTTAGCGGAGCCCTCCTATGTTGATCCATATCCCGCAATTACTCAGCAAGCAGCAGGTTGCCGAATGTCGCGCACGTTTGGATCAAGCCCAATGGGTTGATGGCAAAGCCACTGTTGGAGTGCAAGGTGCGCGGGTAAAACACAATCGCCAATTGGCAGTGGGCAGTCCAGTGGCGCACGAGTTGGGCGAAATTATTTTAACCGCGCTCTATGCCAATCCCCTATTTATGTCGGCGGCATTGCCATTGCGCATAGTTCCGCCCTTATTTAACGCCTACTCTGGCGGCGAGCACTACGGTTTTCATATCGATGGCGCCATACGTCTGGTGCCCGGCAGCAATTTAAGTCTGCGCACTGATGTGTCCTCGACATTATTTTTATCCGAACCGAATGATTACGACGGCGGGGAATTAATTGTGCAGGACACCTACGGCAGTCACGAAGTGAAATTGCCAGCAGGCGATTTAATTTTATATCCGTCTACCAGCTTGCATCAGGTCGCACCGGTTACCCGTGGTGAACGGGTGTGCAGTTTTTTCTGGACCCAGAGCATGGTGCGCGATGACTGGCAGCGCAATTTATTGCATGAGCTGGATTGCAATATTCAATCGCTGCGTCAGAAAGTGGGCGACACAGAAGAGTTGGTTGGGTTGACCGGTCACTATCACAATTTGCTGCGCCAATGGGCACAGGTCTAATGAATCCGGCCGCGAAAAAAAGTAGCCGCTTCTGGCTGGGAAGCCTGCGCGAGTGGCACTGGATCAGCTCGGCGATTTGTCTCGTCGGCATGCTGTTATTTTCGATTACCGGCATAACGCTCAATCATGCCGCGCAGATTAAAGCCAAGCCGGAAATCATCACGCTGGAAGCTGAGGTTCCGCAGCAGATCCTTGCTGCCATAAAAATTCCGGATGAAGAAAAAGCCGCGCTACCAGAAGAATTAATTGAGTGGCTCGCACAAGCGCAAGACATTTCGGTCGGCAACCAATTAGCCGAGTGGAGCGAAGACGAAATCTATTTATCACTGCCGCGCCCCGGTGGCGATGCGTGGTTGAGTATAGATTTAGCCAGCGGTGAATTAACCCATGAAATTACCGATCGCGGTTGGATCTCTTATTTGAATGATTTACACAAGGGCCGCAATACTGGAGTTGCCTGGAGTTGGTTTATCGATGTGTTTGCCATTTTTTGCATCATTTTTTGCATTACGGGTTTGCTATTGCTACAGCGCTACGCCAGTGGCCGCCCCGCAACCTGGCCAATGGTTGGCTTGGGTTTAGTGTTGCCCTGGCTGCTGATTTTATTATTTATCCATTAAGCAGTTTTTTCGGCAACCGTTCATAACAACACATTTTGTAGAGGTTAATTATGCGTTCACGTCTGTTGTTTTCTTCCTTGTGCACCGCGCTGTCGTTACTGTGCGTCACCTCCGCTGTTGCCGGTGAGTTGGCTGTTTCAGTTGAAGTGCCAAGCCTTGATGTTGCCGAATATCACAAGCCCTATGTTGCGATTTGGATTGAAAATGAAAAAGGTGAGAGCACCAATCTCGCGGTGTGGTATCAAACGGAAGAGCGCGGCCAGAAAAGCGACAAAGGTGAAGAGTGGCTGAAAGATATGCGTCAATGGTGGCGCCGCATTGGCCGCGAAACTGATATGCCGGTAGATGGTGTAAGTGGTGCGACACGCGCCCCCGGCAAACAATTAGTGAGCTTCACCGAAGGCAAAGCACCGCTGGGTAAATTGGCTAACGGAAATTATGTGCTCATGGTTGAAGCAGTGCGCGAAGTGGGCGGACGTGAATTGGTAAAAGTGCCTTTCACTTGGCCTGCAAAAGCTGCCACCGAGCAAAGTGCAAAAGGCAGCAAAGAATTGGGCGAAGTGAAAGTAACGGTAAATCCATAATCATTCTTTAAAGGAAATGTCGCAATGAAAACATTTTTAACACCTGTACCATTTTTTAAAGCCACACCTTTTTTAAAAGCTACATTGTGTACCGCTTTGGTGCTCTGCCTGCCGTTGACTGCACAGGCACACCGCGCATGGTTGTTGCCCAGTGCTACCGTCCTTTCCAGTGATGATCCCTGGGTCAGTGTCGATGCCGCCGTCTCTAACGATATTTTTCACGCTGACCATGCACCTATGCGTACCGAAGGTTTGGTGATTACTGCACCTGATGGAAAAAATCTGGAAGCACAAAATTCCAATACCGGTAAATTCCGCAGCACTTTTGATGTGCAATTGCCGCAAAAAGGCACCTACAAAATTGCACTGGCTGCAAGCGGAATAATGGCAACCTGGAAAACCGAAGAAGGCGAGCGCCGCATGTGGCCAGGCCGTGGTGAAAAAGCCAACCCTGCTGATTTCGACAAGATGGTGCCCAAAAAGGCCAAAGACCTCGAAGTGTCGCAATTCTCCCGTCGTATGGAAACTTTTGTTACTTCCGGCACTCCGAGCGAAACCGCATTGAAGCCTACTAACCAGGGTTTGGAATTGGTTCCTGTTACTCATCCCAACGATTTATTTGCTGGTGAAGCCGCTACATTTCAATTCCTGATGGAAGGTAAACCTATCGCCGGCGTTAAAGTCACCGTGATCCCCGGTGGTATGCGCTATCGTAATGACCAAGCGTCGATTGAATTGGAAACCGATAAAAAAGGAAATATTTCTGTCACCTGGCCGCAAGCGGGTATGTACTGGTTAAGTGCCAGCTACAGCGACGACAAAGCGAAAAAACCAGCAACCAAACGCTCCGGTAGTTATGCTGCCACGTTTGAAGTATTACCCGAGTAAAAAAGAACAAATCTACATTCTTGATGACCACACATAGATGGATTCGGTATTTACTTCGGGACCGTGCGCAGCATGGATGCTGTGCTCGAGCCTACAAGGACGTATTTACGGCGCGTCCCGAAGTGAATGCCGGAGTCCATCTCTCGCTACCGCCAAATGTTTTTAACGAGTTTAATTTTTGTGCGCTATCTAGCCGCTAGCCTGTTAATTTGTTCCTACATCCTTTTTTGCTGGCTCTGTTGGCGAAACTATCAGCGCAAACAAAATATATCCACATCACAAAACATTGGTTCCAGCGAATGCATTTTAATTGGCTACGCCAGCCAGACCGGCAACGCCACACGTATCGCAAAAAAAACCGCACAACAACTTGAACAAGCGGGTAGGTCAGCGCACTTGTTGCCACTTAACCAAATAACCGCCGAGCACCTGACTACTGCATCCACCGCATTATTTATCGTAAGCACCTACGGCGAAGGTGAAGCACCTGATAATGGCAACCGGTTTGTTTCTCGCACACTCGCATCACTCGGGCAGGACTCCTTAAAGCATTTACAGATCGGTCTGCTTGGAATGGGCGATTCCAGTTACCAATATTTTTGCGATTTCGCCCATCATTTACACAATGAGCTTCATCATCGCGGCGCGCATTTTTTAGCAGATGTTATTGAAGTCGATGGCCTTGATGAAAGTGCATTGCGCCACTGGCAATATTATCTGGGACAAATTTCCGGCAATACTCATTTTAGTGAATGGAGCAAACCGGCCTATTCGGACTGGAAGTTAGTCGCGCGCGAATGCGTTAATCCCTCCAGCCCCGGTGCGCCCGCATTCCATTTGAAGCTGCAACCTGTGCCGGCCGGAATTGCAACTGACCTTTGGCAGGCGGGGGACATTGCCGAAATAGGCCCCTGCAACTCTACGCAAATAATCGAGGATTTTTTGCAACGTATTGGCAGGCCCAAAATTCCCCATGCGGTTTTAGCTACACGCGACCTTGATGTTAGCGAGGAAAAATTAGCGGGTTATAAAATCCTTGGCGATGCAGCCTTGGTTGAAGCTTTACCTGAATTGCCCCAACGCGAATACTCGATTGCTTCGGTGCCCGCAGAAGGTTCACTCGATTTGCTCGTCAGGCAAGTGAAAATCAATGCGTATAAGTTGGGCACGGGGTCTGGCTGGCTGACGGCGCACGCGGGAATCGATAGTTTTATCCGGCTGCGCATTCGCACCAATGTACACTTTCATTCACCCGATGCGACACGCCCGTTAATTTTAATTGGCAACGGCACTGGTATCGCTGGCCTGCGTGCGCATATTGCCAACCCTGCACGTGCGCAAGCAAGGCACTGGCTATTTTTCGGCGAGCGCAGTGCAGCGGCGGATAATTTTTTTCACGCGGATATAACAGGCTGGCAGCGCAGTGGTTTGCTCACGCGTGTCGATACTGTATTTTCACGCGATGCTGCGCCCGGCGCGATGCGCTATGTGCAGGATTTGCTTCTCCCTAATGCGACGGAAATTCAGCGTTGGGTGCAAGAGGGGGCAGTCATTTTTGTATGTGGCAGTCTCAAAGGTATGGCGCAGGCGGTTGATGACATGCTCGCGCAAATACTCGGCGCCGATCAACTCGAAGCATTGGCAGATGAGCATCGCTATTGCCGCGATGTTTATTAACTGAGTGAAGCAAAATTTTTTAAGCTTCCTGAGTAGATTAGTCGCCAGATGAAATCGGGATTGTGCAATAACTGTTAATCCAACGCGCTTTTATCTAACCCGCAACATGCCATAGGTTATACTCGCCGCCACTACTAGTGCGCCAGTTAATTGGTGCGTTTTGATGATTGGTTAGCCGGTATAACACTATGAATCTGTCTGTTTCCAAATACCCATTTTTACGCTCGCGGCTCGGCATAACCGTGCTGGCAATTGTTGTGTTGATTGTTATAGGTCTGCTTTGGCGGTTTGCATTCGCCAAAAATGAATCCGAAGTGGTTTATACAACGGAGTCTGTTGTGCGGGGCGATATCGAAAACCTGGTCACTGCCACTGGAACACTTCAGCCACAAGATTATGTAGATGTGGGCGCACAAGTATCTGGCCAGTTAAAAAAATTGCATGTTGAAGTTGGCTCAGAAGTAAAGGCGGGTGATCTGCTGGCTGAAATCGATGCAACTGTCTATGCCGCGAAAGTAGATGCGACCCGCGCGCAATTGCGCAACCAGCAAGCGCAACTGTTGGAGCGCGAAGCGCAATTGAAATTGGCGGAGATTAATCACACCCGTCAAAAAAATCTGATGACAGAAGATGCCACTACTACTGAGGCGCTTGAAACGGCAGAGGCCAATTTAAAATCGGCTCAGGCGCAACTCAAATCCCTACAAGCGCAAATCCAGCAAACAGAATCCACCTTGCGTGTTGAGGCGGCCAACCTAAACTACGCGCGCATTTATTCACCTATTGATGGCACGGTGGTATCCATCACTTCCCGTCAGGGGCAGACACTCAATACCAACCAAATGGCTCCGACCATTATGCGTATCGCGGACTTGTCCACCATGACTGTGCAAACCCAAGTCTCTGAGGCGGATATCGGAAAATTGCGCGTGGATATGCCGGTGTATTTCACCACACTCGGCAGCCAGGGGCGTCGCTGGTACAGCAAATTGGATCGCATTCAGCCTACACCGGAAATTCTCAACAATGTAATTTTGTATAACGCGCTCTTTGATGTACCCAACGAAAGCCGCGTACTCATGACGCAGATGAGCACGCAGGTATTTTTTATCGAGTCCCAAGCGAAAGACGTATTGTTAGTTCCTATGTCGGCGGTGAGCTTTGCTCCGCCTCGGGGTGATCGCTCACAAGGTTCTCGTCCGCAAGAAGGGTCGCAACAAAGTGAGCGTGCTAGTGCAGCACCGCCAACTACAGAACAAAAAGCGGATTGGAAACAGCGGCGCGATGAACTGGGCGCGGATAAATCTGTGCAGCGCAAACGTCCAGCTGTCGTCAAAGTGATGGATGAAGACGGTGAGATCGAAGAGCGCAAAGTGTTGGTGGGTGTAACCAATCGTGTGCAGGCGCAAATTATCGAAGGCTTGCAAGAAAATGAAAAAGTAGTCAGCGGAAGTACTAAACCCAGCCAGGCAAAAGTGGCACCTGCCGGTGGTTTCGGTGGCCCAGGCATGGGTAGACGTTAATGGCTGACCAACAATTAATCCAGCCGCTCATTAAATTATCCGGCGTTACCAAAACCTTTCGCAACGGCGAAATAGCCACGCAGGTTTTGCATGGTATTGATCTGGAAATTTATCCGGGAGAATTTGTCGCTATCATGGGGCAATCCGGTTCGGGCAAATCCACGCTAATGAATATCCTTGGTTGTCTCGACCGTGCGTCCTCGGGCGAGTATCTTTTTGCCGGAAAAAATGTCGCTGATCTGGATGCGGACGGCCTCGCGCAGTTGCGCCGTGAAGCATTTGGTTTTGTGTTCCAAAGCTACAATTTATTGGGTGGCTCCACGGCCTGTGAAAACGTGGAAATGCCAGCGACCTATTCAGGGCTTTCGCCAGAAGCGCGACGCATGCGCTCAACCGAATTGCTAAGTTCACTTGGCTTGCAAGAGCGTTTGCATCATCGCCCCAATCAGTTATCGGGCGGACAACAGCAGCGGGTTTCGATTGCACGAGCGCTGATGAACGGTGGACAAATAATTCTGGCCGACGAACCCACTGGCGCACTGGACAGTCATAGTGGCAAAGAGGTCATGCGTCTGCTGAAAGAATTGTCAGCGCAAGGCCACACGATTATTTTAATTACCCACGATGCGGCAGTAGCCCATCACGCGCAAAGATTGATTGAATTGCGCGACGGCGAAGTGGTTGCCGACCCCGGTCCCCAGCAGCCTCCGCTGCCGCCAAAAGAAGAGCATTATTTGCGCGGCGAATCGAGCCTGCGCGCTGAACTGTTTGAAGCAATGAAAACTGCATTTCGATCCTTGCGCAGCAATGTGTTTCGCACCATTTTAACCTTGCTCGGTATCGTGATTGGTGTGGGTTCGGTTATCACTATGTTGGCGATTGGCGATGGTGCTAAAAAATCAGTTGTCGATAGCATCAGCGCTATGGGCAGCAATTTATTGCAAGTGCGACCGGGAGGTCCAATGCAGCGGTTTCGTTGGGACGCTGTCACTCTGCTGCCGGAGGATGCAGAAGCAATTGCTGCCTTACCGCACGTCGCAGCAGCTCTGCCGGAATTAAATGGCCAATTTACGTTGCGCTACGGCAATATCGACCACACCACCGAAATTAATGCTACCGCAGCCAAATTTCCGTTAGCGCGTAAATGGGATGTTGCTCAGGGAACATTTTTTACTGAAGAGGATGAAAGAAAATATTCCACTGTTGTGGTGTTGGGAAAGGTAGTTGCGACCAAACTATTTGGCGATAAAAATCCGTTGGGCGAATTCATCATTATCAACAATGTATTGTTTCAAGTTATCGGTGTGATGAGTGAGCGCGGCGCAGATCCCGGCGGGCAGGATCAGGACGATAAAGTGTTTGTTCCCTTCAAGACCGGCAGTCTGCGTGTGATAGGGCAACGTTTTTTGCGCGCAGTTACGGTTTCGGTTGATGACGAAAAAAATATGGAGGAAGTTCAAGCTCGCGTCCATGCCTTGATGATGGAACGTCATGGGACTGAGGATTTCCAGATCCGCAGTATGTCGTCGCTGATTGATATGGTGTCAGAAACGCAAAACACCATGACCATTTTGCTCGGATCCATCGCCGCGATCTCATTGTTGGTGGGCGGCATAGGCGTAATGAATATTATGTTGGTGAGTGTCACCGAACGCACGCGTGAAATTGGCATCCGCATGGCGACAGGTGCGCACACGCGCAACATCATGCAGCAGTTTTTAATTGAGGCATTAGTGGTGTCAGCTCTGGGCGGCGTAATAGGTGTGGTGTTGGGCTTGGGTACGGCCATGTTAATCGCCCATTTCGGAATGCCGATCGCCTATTCGCTATCACCGGTCATTATGGCGTTTAGCTGTGCCTTTCTTACTGGTTTATTGTTTGGCTTTTTGCCAGCGCGCAAGGCAGCCCGGCTTGATCCTGTTGCTGCATTGGCGGCGGAGTAATATCTATGTTGTTCCATTCTAAAAATTGTGTGGTCTTGCTGGTGTCCTTGATGTTGTCGGCGTGCATCACTACCGACGAAGCCCAGCGTCCCGAAGTCAATTACGCTGCTACCTATCCGGATGTTACTGCACAAAGCACCGGTGAAATTGATGCGCGCTGGTGGCAGGCATTTAATGCGCCCACATTAAATGAATTAATGTTGCTCGCAGATCAGCAAAGCCCTGACGTGTTGATCGCCGCCGAGCGTGTGCACCAGGCGGAGCTGCAAATGCGCATCGCCAATTCGACGTTGTTTCCATCATTAAATGCCACTGCTTCAAGTGGTGAAAGGCGCAGCGAAAATAGCGCAGGGCAATCCACCAATGTTGAATCCACTGCTGCAAATTTGGCGGTAAGTTATGAAGTGGATTTGTGGGGTGGGCTTGCTGCCGGCCGCGAGTCAGCCAGGGCGGGCTACGACGCTACGCGGTTCGATCAGGACGCCGCGCTACTGAGTATAAAAGCGGCTATTGCCAGCGGTTGGTTTCAATGGTTGTCGCTGCAAGAGCGTATTGCCACCGCGCAAAAAAATATTGAAATTGCCGAGCGTGTACAAAAAGTAGTAGATGCCCGTTATCGCAATGGTGCCGCCACTGCCGCCGAAGTCGCACAACAAAAAACCAACTTATTAACCCAGCGCGCCACTTTGCCACCACTGCAATTGCAAGCGCGCCAGACTCGCACAGCGCTCGCCATTTTATTGGGTAAGACCCCGCAGGAATTTATCTTGGCCGATGCGCATTTAATGGATGTCGCCGTACCGGTCATTGCTCCCGGCACACCGGCCGAGTTGGTGACGCGCCGTCCGGATTTGGCAGCGAGTGAAGCGCTATTGATGGCGGCCAATGCCGATATTGTGCAAGCGCGGGCTGCACTTTTACCTGGCATCAACCTGAGTGCAAACGCGGGAAAAAGCGCGAGTGAATTATTCAGTTTGAATCCGGCGACCCAGGCATCTGGCTGGACTGTATCGCTTGCGCAGTCGCTATTTAATGGCGGTCGTGTGTTAAACCAGAAGCGTTTGAGCGAAGCGCGGCGCGAGGAAATTTTGTTGCAGTACCACAAGGCAATATTGGTTGCGTTGCAAGAGGTGGATACCGCTCTTGCGAGCAGCGATGTATCCCGCCAGCAGGAAATCAATTTACAGGAAATTTTGGTCCAAGCGGAACGCAGTATGCGTTTGACTGAAGTGCGGTATCGTGAGGGCAGCGATGATTTGCTGTCGCTCTTGGTCGCCCAGCGCACCTTATTTCTTGCGCAGGATTCGTTGGTGCAGCAACGTCTCGCGCGCTTGAATTCGGCTGTTGATTTGTATAAGTCGCTTGGCGGAGGTTGGCAATTGGCACAGCAGGACGCTGAATAAAAAATCCAAATGAAAAATAAAAACCGTGTTTAACATTCACCCTTTTTTCACAGGCTTGGGGACAGAAAGTGCGTAACGTTTTATTCCAGATTCACTGGTTTTTAGGAATTACGGCGGGCGTAGTGCTGGCAATTGTTGGTGTTACCGGCGGCTTGATGAGTTTTGAACGGCAGATAATGGATGCGATAAGCCCATCGATTGTACATGTGGAAGTGAGTGGCGAGCGCTTGACGCCCGATGTGATTGCCGAGCGTTTTCGCGCACAACGCGAGGGCGCCCGTGTCGAACAGATTACGCTCTGGCCCGAAGCAGATCGCAGCGCCTTGATCCGTGTTGCACCGCCTCCGGGAGAGCGTCGCGGTGAAACGGTATATATCAATCCCTACAGCGGTGAGCTGTTGGGAAAAATTAATGGCGAACAATTTTTTCGCACTGTGCGATCACTGCACCGCTGGTTGTTAATTCCATCGGAAGAGGGCGGTATTAATATTGGTCGCCAGATTACTGGCTTCAGTGCACTTGCACTGGTATTTTTTGCGCTGTCCGGTTTGTATTTGCGCTGGCCGCGTCGCGCGCTCAATTGGCGTAATTGGTTCCGCATTGATTTCAGTTTAAAAGGACGCAATTTTTATTGGGCGCTGCACTCGGTAATTGGCACCTGGGTTCTACTAATGTATTTACTGATGGCCTTAACCGGTCTGACTTGGTCTTACAGCTGGTTTAAAAATGGTGCATCTATTGTATTAACAGGTGAGCCGGTGCAAGAGCGTCGCGGCTTTGGCAGTCCGGGCGGACAACAAGCTGGCGTCCAAGGACAGCGTGGACAAGGCGCTCGCGAAGGTCGCGCGATGGGTGAGCGTGAAATGCGCGGCCCTCGTGAAGACGGCGGAGGCCGTGAAGGTGGCGATCAAATGCATGTTGCCTCGGTTTCGGTTGATAGCGCTTGGGCAAGTTTTGCTGTGAAAGCAGAAAATAATTTTAAATTTGCGAGTGTTAGTTTTCCGCGAGCGGAAACGGATCCGGTGATGATTAATTACGTCACCCCCGACGCAACCAATGATCGTCAGCGTAGTTCCATGAGTATCAATGCGCAAACCGGTGAAGTAATTAATGATCAGCCGTACAAGCCGCTTGAGCCCTTGGGTAAGCGCATCATGCAAGGCATTTATGAACTGCATACCGGAGAGTGGTTTGGTACACCGGGTGTGGTTATCAATATGCTGGCTTCGCTCTTGATGCCATTATTCACCATCACGGGTTTTCTTTTGTATTTTGATCGCCGCAAAAAGAAACGCACCAGTAAATCGGCAGCAGCTGGATTTTCCAATACGCATACTGACGCGGATTATTGGATTGTCTATGCCAGCCAAACCGGCACCGCTGAGCAACTTGCATGGAATGCTGCCACTATTTTGCAAGCGGGCGGAATTAAGGCGAGTGTAAAAAATATCGCCGCATTGGATAAAGCCACCTTGGAATCAGCGAAGAAAATGCTGTTTTTGGTTTCCACTTTCGGTGAAGGCGAGGCCCCGGATTCTGCCCGTGGATTTGCGCGGAAATTATTGAGGTCCTCACTTGGGTTGAGTCAATTGCAATTTGCGGTGCTGGGGCTAGGCGATAAGCGTTATAGTGATTACTGCGCATTTGCGGCGCAAGTTGAGCAGTGGTTACAAGCCAGCGGGGCCAAGCCGCTATTTGCGCGCATCAACGTCGATAATGGCGATGAACAGGCAATTCATATCTGGCAGAAAACTCTTGCTGATATCAGTGGTGTTGAAAATGTTCCCGTTTGGACTGCGCCTGAATATGAAGAATGGAGTTTACAAAAACGCGAATTGCTTAACGAAGGT
>DATIDX010000025.1:0-2409 GCA_035456025.1 Cellvibrio sp.
TAAATTGGAAGCCTGGGATATTGACATAGCATTTCGCCGCATCGCTAACAAACGCCAATCGCACACAGCAATCACATCATGGTTATTCGCACTGGGATTTAGCCTCACAATTTTTGTATTAGATGCACAGCGTGTCACCTATGCGGATGACCAACTACCCAGCATGGCGACGCCCGCAGAAAAACCCATAGAAGCGTTCACAGAAGCGCTCACGGAAGCCCCCACAGAAACAAGCCCGGCTGACGATTACAGCGGCGAAGCTGTCATTGATAAACCGGTCGGCGACTTCACCGTGATTGATCGCACCCAAGCGCAGAATTCAATTAAAGAGGTACTGAAACAAAGTGAATTCAGCCGCAAAGAAACTCGCCGCACCATCAAGTGGGATGATCCTAAGGATGACGAACCTGCAGAGTTTTGGGAAAAGCTATTTGATTTTTTGCGCAACTTTGAAGGCTTTGTCGCTGCTGCAAATATGCTGGAAATTTTATTGTGGCTGGCGGTGGCCGCATTGATCATTTTTGTTATTTACCGCTATCGCCATTGGTTAGCGGCACAATTTGTTCGCGTCAGCCCGACACCAACACCCAAAGCCAAACCCGTGACATTATTTGGTATGGATGTCACGCGCGAGTCGCTGCCGGATGATATCAGTAGTAATGCGCTCTCATTATTGCAAGCGGGCAACATGCGTGCCGCGCTCGCGCTCCTCTATCGCGCCAGTTTGTTCCATCTGGTTTACAGCGGGGTCGATATCCACGACGGGCACACTGAATTGGAATGCGTCGAATTGATGCGTGCACATTTTGAGAAAAATACCAGTGCGAATACCCAGATCGACTATTTCGCAGGATTGACCCGCGTTTGGCGGAATCTGGCCTACGGTCATCTGATGCCCGATGCAGCCACCGCCCAACATTTTTGTTCAACCTGGAACCAATGCTGGTTGCGCGCTTCCGCTGCCCCAATGTCGGGAGCTGCACAATGACGGCATCACCCAACACCACGAAAAAACTGAGCGTGCGGCAGCGCTGGTTGCTGCTCGGCACCATAGTGTTGGCATTACTATGCGCCGGATACTGGTGGTACACAGGATTAATCTGGGAAGAAAAAGAAATCGACCTCGGCTATTCCAAAGAGGCGAAACAAAACGATTTTCTTGCCGCTGAAATTTTCTTGCGCAAGCACGGCGTACAGGCCACTACAGTGAAAAACCTCAGCCTGCTGGATAATCATAGTTGGCGTAACATCAAACTCGGCGCGCAGGACACCATCGTCATCATCAACGGCTATAAAACCCTGACGCAAGAGCGCTACGATTCGCTTTACGAATGGATCGAAAATGGTGGCACCCTGATTACGTCAACACAAAATCCTTTTATCGGCACCCACACCGAAGAAGAGGATTTACTGCTCAACGATTTTGGTATTGAGCTGACACCGGAAGAAAAAGAGTCTGACACTCGCGACCCTTTTGAAAAGCTGGCCGATGAACTTGAAGACGCCGTAGAGGGAAATTCCGGCGAGGATGAAGATGAACCGGAACAAACACCAGCACCTGAAGCAACCGCAGCGGAGCCTGCAGCAGATAGCACAACAGAAAACAAAAAAAATAGTGCCGAGCAAAAAAGCAAAAAAGATCAAACCGAAAGGTCGAAAGACTATTACCGCTGCTCACTGAAGGAGGCGCCTACAGAGATCGATTTTGCAGGCGATGATAAACCCCTGCGTTTTGATTTCAGCAACACGCGGCCATTTATCTACTATAACTACGCCGCACCTGCAGATGAGGCGCCCTCACCTACAGACGATAGCGAAACACCCAATAGTGAAAGCGCCACCGCTGAGCAAGAAGAAAATTCTACTGCGGATGCAAATGCTG
The DNA here is from genome assembly GCA_035456025.1 of Cellvibrio sp. Lineage (GTDB taxonomy): Bacteria > Pseudomonadota > Gammaproteobacteria > Pseudomonadales > Cellvibrionaceae > Cellvibrio. Next base: position 1,883 of record DATIDX010000025.1, read on the forward strand.
AAGAGGCTATCGCGAAATCCAATGGCACTGAAGAAAAACAACATCATGTTGATGAACGGCGTGAGCATTTGGCTTCCTTCGATGTAGGTGAAGGTTCGGTCACCGTCACCAGCGACAATTACATCTGGACCAATCAACGCGTTGATTGCCATGACCATGCCTACGGTTTGTGGCAACTGGTTAATCCCAAGGGGCGCGTTTGGTTTCTTGTCAACCAGGATGCACCTTCACTCGCCGCACTCTTATGGCGCCATGCGAGCTATGGTGTACTCGCAGCGTTGATTGCTCTTGCTTTGTGGTTATGGGCAAAAAGTTTGCGTTTTGGTCCGGTATTGGCGATTGAACAAACCGGGCGTCGCAGCCTGGCAGAACATATCTATGCCAGTGCCATGCTGCTCTGGCGCAAGCAGGAGCACCCGCAATTATTGCAATTGCTGCGCAGGGAAATCCTTGATCGCATTAACGAGCAACATCCCAACCTGAGCCAAGCCGCTCAGTCAAGTCAGGTGGAATTTTTACAGGAATTA
>DATIDX010000026.1:0-7765 GCA_035456025.1 Cellvibrio sp.
TGGCTGGAATGCCAATTTTTCCGGGACTAATCCTTATTCGGCCAGCAACCTGAATTGGAACGGCAGTATTGCCGTAGGCCAATCAATTTCTTTTGGTATCCAGGGCCAAAAAAATGGTGGGGTAGCGGAGCGACCAACCATCAATGGTGCTGTGTGTGGTGGCGCGGCTGTGACCAGTTCTTCGCGCGCAAATTCTTCAGTTCCATCAACAGCTAGTTCATCATCGCGTTCAAGCACCGCACCACAAGCGGCGTTATTAATCCAGGAATCACAAGCGGGATTCTGCCGCGTTGATGGAACCATTGATAATAACAATGCGGGTTTTACTGGAACCGGTTTTGCAAATACCAATAACCTGCAAGGTGCAGCAGTTGTATGGGCTGTCGATGCAGCAACCAGTGGCCACCATACATTAACTTTCCGTTATGCAAATGGCGGAAGCGCAAATCGCAATGGTTCGCTGGTTATCAACGGCGGTAGCAATGGTAATTACACCTTGAGTTTACCCATCACCAATAGTTGGGCTGATTGGCAAATCGTTGCTATCGATGTGGACTTGGTGCAGGGCAATAATATTCTGCAACTGTCTGCATCAACCGCTGAAGGTTTGCCGAATATAGATTCATTAACCTTGGTGGGGGGAATTGTTAAAGCCGGTAATTGCGGCGGTGTTAGTACCAGCTCCGCGCAAGCCTCATCGCGCAGCAGTTCATCGTCCAGTGTTGCAGTGATTGGCAATCCAGTGCCGAGTGCTGGCTGCGGTAAAGCGCGTACATTGCAAAATGGCACTATCAATATTCAAAGTGGCGGTGTGCAACGCTCTTACATTTTGGAAGCGCCTGCCAATTACAACAATGCCAAACCTTATCGTTTAGTCATCGGTTATCACTGGCGTGGCGGCACAGCGCAAGATGTGTTCACCGGGCAAACAGTGCAGCGCGATGCCTGGTCGCATTACGGTATGAAAAAGCTCGCGGGTGATTCCACTATTTTTGTCGCTCCACAAGGTTTAGGAAATGGTTGGGGTAATGGCGGCGGTGCGGATGTCACCTTTACCGATAACATGCTCGCACAATTAAAATCGCAATTATGTATCGACGAGAGCCGCGTATTCGCCAACGGTTTTAGCTTTGGCGGCGGTATGTCTTACGCGATTGCCTGCGCACGTCCCGATGTATTTAGAGCAGTCGCGGTTTATTCCGGCGGTGTTATTAGCGGGTGTAATGGCGGTACTAAACCCATCGCTTACTTCGGTGCTCACGGTTCAAGTGATAATGTGTTAGGCATTTCCGGTGGCAGAAGCATGCGCGATAAATTCGTCAAAAATAATGGCTGCACTGTAATGAATCCGCCGGAGCCGGTGATCGGTGGCAAGTTACATAACTGTACTTCCTACAGTTGCCCGAACCGCCAATACCCTGTTCGCTGGTGTGCGTTTGATGGTGGCCACGATGCATCTCCACTTGATAACTGGACGGGCCAAAAAGGCTACACATGGCTTGCTGACGAAGCCTGGAAGTTTTTCGCTCAATTCTAAAAACCATTCCACGAAATCCAGGCGGGTAAAAACGCCTGGATTTTTGGGCGTGTTGAGGCAGAAAAGAACTTACAAGTACTGCAAACACTGGATGTGCTCGATGCGCAATTGTTGACGACTATTGGTGCAAATTCTGTGGGTGATGCTTTACGTTTTATTCCCGGCGCGTCGCGCGATGGTTCCTGCTTGGCTGCGCTGCGCGATTCGTCGGCATGGATAGGTGTGAAAAAAACCAATGGCACAACGCGCGTGGTGACCACGACAGGTGCAACACTCGATTCCAGTTGGAATACCAGCAGCATCGGAACTGAGTCTGCCAGTGCTAACATTTCCGGTGGAAAAATCTGGTTGCGTGTTGATGCAGATGTTCGCACTACGTCCGGTGGTGGCAGCGCGCGTTTTTATTACAGCACTAACGGCGTGCAATTCACGCAACTGGGCGGAGCATTCACGATGAAACGTGAATGGCAATATTTCCTCGGTTATCGCTTCGGAATTTTCAATTACGCCACGCAATCATTAGGTGGTTCAGTGCGGATCAATTCGTTTGACCTAAGCAAGCCCTGAATAAATGAAGTGAAGATTAGGTCGTCCCTCTCCTTGGTACCCGGTCTATACGACGGGTTTTTTGTTTACAGAACCCTTCAGATACATCTTTATTATCTAACGCACCAAAATTCCGCTGCTTTAACTCTTTGATTTATAACTTTTTATATTCAAAAGCTTCAGGCGTATCGCGACAAAGGGGCTTGCTTAGCTCATACTGTGTTTTATTAGTAAAAACAATTAATCTATATGATTTAAGTGATATATGAATTGGGTGCGATTTTATATAATCATATAAATTACTAGGGGGACAGCTAAGTTCTTTGAACTCCTTACTGTTCATCGTTGTAGATTACTGCTGAAATTGTGCCCGGCCATTTAAAGCAAGGGCGGCCGGATACTGGGAACTAGCATGCTAACTATTAGAATAAAAATTATATTTTCTGTCCTCGTTATTATCTCGGTCGCCGCTGCCTATGCTTTGGCCCGTTTTTCGTATATTGAAGAGCCGTTATTACCGCGCGAAAACAGTGCCTATCCTTGGCGAATATCGGCCGGCGCTGACCGTGAGGATGGTGGTGCTTCTACTGTTAATCTCAAAGATAGCGCTTACCATATAAACGTTGATTTCAATTTGGCGGACGCTATCCCTTATCCCTATATAACCTTGGGGATGACCTTTGATGGTACTGATCTAAAAAACCTGGAAGATTGGTCTTCCTACTCTTCGATGATGCTGCGCATAAAATGCCAGCCCGCAAATGTTTTAAATCTCGCGCTATTAACCTATGACGGTGAGGTCACGGAATATTCCCCGGATATTCGCACTTTCCGTCCTTCTCTTGTTTTTGTTAGTTGTGGTGAAGAATGGCAAACGATACGCATAGATCTCGATCGTTTGGATACGCCGGAATGGTGGTTGCGGCGATATAACCGCAGCTTGGCTGACCGTGGGTATGCGCTTGATAAGGTAAGGGGATTCGCCCTGAGTACGTCGACCCAAAGCGCTACTAATACTCCCTCTAACGTGATGATTCAGGAGTTTGTTATTAAGGGCAAAAACCTGCCGGTCATCTATTCGATTTCGGCATTGCTTGGGTTGCTATGGGCCGGTTTCATTGGTTGGGGGCTCTACCGTTTCTACTTTCATGTATCGCGCGAAAAATCAGAAGTGGTTCACGAAATCGTGCCAGTGGCTTATCAAGTTTTGCCGTTGGAGCCGAGGCATGAACGTGAAAGGGACGCAGTGCTTGATTATATGGCATCTAAATATTCGCGCGCTGATTTGAGCGTTGATATTGCTGTGAGCGAGTTGGGTATTAATCGAATCAAGATTAATGAAATTCTGCGCGCGGAGACGGGGCTTACCTTTAGCCTTTACCTCAATAAATTGCGGCTTGCAGAAGCCGCGCGGTTGTTATCGGATAAACAGGTTGGCGTAGCTGAAGCTGCCTTTGCAGTGGGTTACAACAGCCTCTCTTATTTCAACCGATTGTTCAAAAAAGAATTTGGTTGCAATCCTTCTTCTTACAAAGGGCCCGCCCAGAGCCTTAAGTCCTCCCTTGGAACTTGAAATATCGGTTAGAAAATTTGTATTTTTAGTTTAGTGGCGATAATTTTTAGTTAACAGCAAGCGCCAGCAGCCTCGGATTACGTAACGTTAGGTTATTGATTAGCAAACACATCAATAATAACGAGGCTATCCCGATGTTCCCCTATCAGCTTCTCGTGGACTCTAGTTTCACTAGGATTTTCTGTTGTTCCTCGTTAATAGGTCAGCTCAAACGTTTTCATGCACGTTTGTCTGACATGAATGTTCTGCTCCAGTCAATTTCCCACATACGCATTTTACGCAAAGACGGTTTGAATTGCGTCGCAGTTTTTGTGCGACATTCATCGCATCACGTCATGTCAAATTCATTCTGAAGTAAAAAGATTTTTCAAAAAAATAAATTACGGATGATGGCCTTATCGATTGTGAGAGAAATGTAAGCAAACCAAAAAATCAGGTAATTGGCCGTGCTTGCGGTAACGCCGCTAGTCATGAATGGCTAACTAACCATCGATAAACATTGATTATTCATTAGAGGTTTACATGGGCAAGTTTAAAAATAAATCGTCATGGTTGACCGAATCGTTGAAGGGCTTGGATTCGATGCAAAAACCATTAGTCATTGGCTTTTGTGCCGTGCTTGCTATTTGTGCTGTCACGCAAACGCAAGCGGCTCCCCGGCAAGCCGAATATCTGGATCGTGGCGTTGTGGCGCTGCCCTCTGGCAATGGCATATTCATCAGCTGGCGTTTTTTGGGTAATGATCCGGACAATATTTCGTTCAACGTCTATCGCAACGGCACTAAAGTTAATAGCTCGCCTATTACCAATAGCTCCAACTTTTTTGATGGCAGCGGCTCTGTGAGTGCCGCCTATACGGTGCGCCCGATTGTGAATGGTAAGGAGCTTAACGCGAATGCGGCCAATCCAACCTGGAGCAATCCCTACTGGGTTATTAACCTCAATCGTCCCAATGGCGGCAGTGATTACACTTATTCTCCCGGCGATGCGAGCGTGGGTGACGTGGACGGTGATGGCGAGTATGAGGTGATTCTGAAATGGGATCCGTCCAATCTAAAAGATAACTCGCACGCGGGTGCCACGGGCAACGTATATATCGATGCATATAAATTAAATGGAACCCGATTGTGGCGTGTTGACCTCGGCCGCAATATTCGTGCGGGTGCGCATTACACCCAATTCATGGTGTATGACCTGGACGGCGATGGCAAAGCAGAAGTTGCCGCTAAAACAGCGCCGGGCACACGCGACGGTATTGGCAATATGTTGGGGGGCAGCAATGCCAACACGGATTATCGCAACGGGAGCGGCTATATCTTATCTGGCCCGGAATATCTGACGATTTTCAACGGCGAAACCGGCGCCGCTATGGCGACGACAGATTATGTCCCGGCGCGTGGCAATGTAAGTTCCTGGGGCGACAACTACGGCAATCGCGTGGATCGTTTCCTCGCGGGTATTGCTTACGTGGATGGCCAACGCCCGAGCTTGATCATGGCGCGTGGATATTACACGCGCGCGGTTGTTGTGGCCTGGGATTGGCGCGATGGAAAGTTAACCCGGCGCTGGACCTTTGACAGCAACACCAGTGGTAACAGCCGTGCGGCCGGACAAGGTGCTCACTCGCTGACAATCGGTGATGTTGATCAGGATGGAAAAGACGAAATCGTCTACGGTGCAGCCACCATTAATGACAATGGAACCCTGATGTATAGCACTGGTTTCGGTCACGGTGATGCGTTACATCTTTCTGATTTCTTGCCTGGTCGTCCGGGGCTGGAAGTATTCATGGTGCACGAACACAACGCCACAGGTATCGACATGCATGATGCACGCACCGGACAAGTTATCTGGAGTGTACCAAGCGGTGGTGCGGATGTAGGGCGCGGCGTGATTATGGATATAGATCCGCGTCATCCCGGCGCGGAAGGTTGGGCATCCGTTGGCGGTTTGAACACTGCAACCGGGCAACAAATTGGTACAAGACCTAATTCAATGAATTTTGCGGCCTGGTGGGATGGCGATCTGCTGCGTGAATTTTTGAATAACAATATCATCGATAAATGGAACTACAACAACAGCACCACATCGCGTTTGTTGAGTGCGGGTAATTACGGTGCTGCCTCTAACAACGGTACAAAATCTACACCGTCTTTATCGGGCGATATTTTTGGCGATTGGCGTGAAGAAGTTATCTGGCGCAACAGCAACAATACACAGTTAATGATTTTCACAACCACTACACCAACAACACATAAATTGCGTACGTTAATGCACGATATCCAATACCGTGAAGCCATTGCCTGGCAAAACACGGCTTACAACCAGCCACCACATCCAAGCTTTTTTATTGGCGATGGTATGGCGAAACCTCCAGCGCCTGATCTTTATTTTGTGGGCAAAAATCCGAACGACAGCGAGCCAGTATCAAACGCAAGTTCGAGTTCTAAATCCAGCGCTACAACATCTACTCGTTCCAGTTCTTCGGTTCCGGTATCGAGCAGTTCATCTTCTAAAAGCAGCTCGCTTGCAGCGACCAGTTCATTGCGTAGCAGTGTTGCAAGTTCCGTCACACCAACAACCGGCAATTGCGCTTACGTGATTACTAACAATTGGGGCAACGGTTTTACCGGCGCTATTCGGATTACCAATAAGAGTTCGACTGCAATTAATGGTTGGAATGTTAATTGGTCTTATGCGGGCAGCACGCGTTTATCCGGCACCTGGAATACAGAATTTTCTGGAACCAATCCTTATAGTGCAAGCAATCTCAGTTGGAATGCCGTTATTCAACCTGGGCAAACAGTTGAGTTCGGTTTTCAAGGAACTTACAGCGGTGCTGTTGAAACACCAATCGTAAGCGGCAGCGTTTGCCGTTAACAATAAACAGGCTCGTTAGCGAGCCTGTTTATTCACGTTAAAAATCGGGAAAACATTCTTTTAATTTCGAAATCACGATTTCGAAACAGGGTTCGGCTTGCCGATCGAATGATGGGCTGACAAGGAGTCATTTAATTTTAATTTAATAACAGAGGAACACTCCGATGATTTTTCAAACATTTAAACGCCCAGCAAAAGCGCTGCGACTGGGTGGCGCAATCGCATTGATTGTGGCTGCAAATAATGCCGCTGCGATTCAGTGCGCATATACCCTTAGCAACGATTGGGGCAACGGGTTCACCGCTAATCTCACCGTGACCAATAACACTTCTACGTCAATCAATGGCTGGGAAGTTAGATGGCAACAAAACGGTAGTTCCAAAGTGTTGTCCTCATGGAATGCGAACCTGTCGGGTAGCAATCCTTATACTGCGACGAGTTTAGATTGGAATGCAGTGATTGCACCGGGAGCTTCGCAAAGTTTTGGGCTGCAAGGTGATGGCGATAATTCCACGGGAACGATTTTAGGATGTAATGTTAAAGGTGCTGCAACATCTTCACGTTCGTCGATTTCAAGTACACCAAAGTCAAGCGCAGCTGTTTCCAGCACACCAAAATCAAGCGCACCAGTTTCCAGTAAACCAAAATCAAGCGCAGCTGTTTCAAGCACACCTGTGTCGAGTGCACGCGTTTCCAGCGCTGCAAGTTCGGCAGTTACTGAGCGCACTGAAATTGTGATTGAAGAAAACACGACCGGTTTTTGTAATGTGAATGGCACTATCGATAGCAACAATGATGGCTTCACTGGTAGCGGATTTATCAATAGCGACAATGCTGTTGGCGCTGGCGCAACCTGGCGCGTGAAGGTGCGGGCTGATGAAAATTATATTCTCGAATGGCGCTATGCAAATGCATCAGCCACTAATCGTCCTGGTCGTCTGCTGATTAACGGAAATGCGGTAACTACCATTGATCTCCCTTCAACCGGTGCATGGAATAGTTGGACAATTGCCACTGTTAATATTGGTTTAAAAGCGGGTGACAATACGATTCGATTGGAAGGAACTACAGCCACAGGATTAAGCAATATCGATTCACTAAAAGTGGTTGGCAACAATCCACAAGTTGTAGAGTGCCGCAGCGCACCTGCATCGTCATCAAGTGTATCCACCAGCTCTCGCTCTTCATCATCCGCCTCAACGGGTGTGTTTAAGCCCGATTATGTGTTG
>DATIDX010000027.1:0-2842 GCA_035456025.1 Cellvibrio sp.
AGCGCTCGCGACCTACGGAGTTTGGATAATAATTAAATTGGATTTGTTCGGAGTTGCTGCCGGTTTTGACCAATGCCAGGCGCAAAGCCTGTTCGTAAAAGCGGCTGGTAACTTCCGGTTCGAGTGAACCGGTTTTGGGTAACACGAGGCGCAGGCTAGTGTCGGCTTGGCTGTGATGGCCAACACTCAAAGTGATGCACAATAAAAAATAGACGAGAGCGTACTGCATAAGGCTTTACTGGTTAGCGACGGTTTTCTACCAAGGTCAATAACTCATAGAGCAGCGTTTTGTCGACGGGGGCATCGGGTTGGAATTCAAATCCTAAAAGATGTTCGCGCACATGAATTAAACGGCCGTGCAAATTAAGAAATTTTTTAGGTGAGGTCAGCAGGTTGAAATCATCTAACTGGATATGGATACGCAGCGGATCGCCTTTTTGCAGCAGGTGTTCACCGAGGATCGCGAGACGCGCGCCCGATTCAGAGAGATCGAGGATGTGCGCATCCCACTTTTTGGTGGAATATTGCAGGTCGGCATAAGCGCGTAACGGAAAGCGCGGATGCCGGCGTTTATCCTCATCTGCCGGATGTTGCGAAGCAAGGTTCTCGCTCATAGTTTTAACTCCTGTGATTAACCTATTCCCTGTGTATTTTTAGTAATCAATAATAAGTTCGGAAAGCTCTCTTTCGGCGGCCTTCGAATCGCCTAAATTCAATTCAATCAAGCGCCGTAAATGGCACACGCTATCAATATCGATAGAGGTACAAGCCAGGCCGGTCTGGTTGTGATGTTGATGCACCACTACCACTGACATGGCGATACAGGTGTTATCCGACAGCAGGATTTTCACCAGGATTGGCTCTTTTGGCAGCACCTCGGTTGGCAATACCTGTTGTAACAATAGGCCTTTCAACGAAATATCCAATAAGCTTGCGCGCCAATGAAACTCCCCTTGCGCTAATTCGACATGGGCGTCAAAGAGGATGCGGCTAAATCGGCGGCGTTCGTTAGCGCCGGCTGTGGTTTTGGTGTCGGTCATAGTCTGGTCTATCGGTCACAAAGTATTCTGCACAACAGTCGGGAGTATCGAAGTTGCTGCCGGGATGATTTTTGAGTGTAGCCGCTGGCAGCCGTTTCGCCATTATTGGATTTCCCCGGCGAGCCTGATTGCCTCGAGTAACAGGCCGCGCCTTTTGCCTCTGGTGACGGGGCGCAGCTATAATCCCGCCAGGTTTGATAACAGGCTGATTCTTATGACAGATTTTCGTGTTGGTATTGATCTCGGCGGCACTAAAACCGAGGTTATTTTGCTCAATGGCAACAGTCAGGAACTGTTCCGTACCCGTATCCCTACAGTGCGTGATGATTATGCGGCGACCCTGCGCGATATCGCCAATTTGGTCGGACAGGCTGAAACGGCGGCAGGGCTGCTTAATTTGCCGGTTGGTATTGGTATCCCCGGGACTATTTCGCGTAAAACCGGCTGGGTTAAAAATGCGAACTCCACTTGGCTCAATGGCAAACCCTTTCAAAAAGACCTGTCAGAGTTTTTGCAGCGCGATGTAAAAGTCACCAACGATGCCAATTGCCTGGCGGTATCTGAAGCGACTGATGGTGCGGGGCGCGGTTACGATTTGGTCTTCGCCGGTATTCTCGGCACAGGTTGCGGTGCCGGAATTGCCTATCAAGGTAAACCCCTGGTCGGTCCCAACGGTGTAGCGGGCGAGTGGGGCCACAACCCTTTGCCTTGGGCGAGCGATACCGAATTGAATGCGCGCCCCTGCTATTGCGGCAAAGCGGGTTGCCAGGAGACGTTCCTATCGGGAACTGGCCTGTGTCTCTCCTATCAACTCGCAACGGGTGAAAAAATAAAAGGCAATGAAATTGTTGCGCTCGCACAAGCCGGTGATACAACTGCAGCGGAAATTTTGGCGAATTATTTTGACCAATTGGCGCGCGGTCTGGCCGCGGTGATCAATATCATGGATCCGGATGTAATTGTATTAGGCGGTGGTGCGTCCAATATCGCGGCTATTTATTCGGAAGTGCCCCAGTTGTTATCCAAATATGTATTCGGGCGCGAATGCGATACTCCTATAGTGCCAGCGGTGCATGGCGATTCCAGCGGCGTGCGCGGAGCAGCCTGGTTAAATCCTCTTGTGTAACTTTGCTTCGCAACGCGCTTTTTTAAAACGCGCGGCCAAAAAGCCCATTCGCATCGCGATGGGCTTTTTGTTTTTGTCGCTGGCCAATATTGCTGCTGCGCAAACTGCCAACGCAATTCCTGAACGTATTGCCTCACTCAACATTTGTATCGATCAATTGCTGTGGGAACTAGTGCCGCATGAGCGATTGGTTTCCATCAGCTACCTCACCGCTGATCCTATTTGGTCGCCCATTGCCAAACAAGTACAAGGTATGCCGCTGAACCATGGTTTGGCAGAAGAAATTGTACCCCTGCGACCGGATATTATTTTCGCCGGCGAATTTGATCAGCGCAGCCCGATTGAGTTGTTGCAGAAATTGGGAAAACGCGTTGAACGTTTGCCCTTGCCGCGCACGTTGGAAGACATCAATGTGCAGATTGTGCAATTGGCCGGCATGGTAGGTGCGCAAGCAAAAGCGCAACAGATGGTAGAAAAAATCAACGCACAGATTGCAGAATTAAAAACCGCCAGCGCGGGAAAAACCCCGCTGACTGCTTTCTGGTATTCATCCAATGGTGTAGTTATTGGTGATGGCACATTGGAGCATGAATTTATGCAGCTCGCCGGCTTGCGTAACCTAGCTTCTGAGCGCGGTATGTTTGGCTTTAACCAACTCGATCTGGAATTATTGCTC
>DATIDX010000028.1:0-10960 GCA_035456025.1 Cellvibrio sp.
ACAGGTGTTAGTTATCAGCTTTTATTAGATCGGGATTTGCCGGCAACAGCCCGGGTGTCCGGTGGCGTCCCAGGCTAGGGCCCAAGGTCGCGATTTCCCTGAAAAACTCGAAAGTGCGTCGAGTGTAATCAAGAAATACGCGCCACACCAGACCCCTGCGGATTAAAGGCGCGTTAACAAGCCTACATGGTAAAGCTATTGATGATACTGGGCTGAAAGCTCATGCACGGCGTTAATGAAGGCACCCGCATGAGCCGGATCAACCTCGGGAGTAATACCGTGCCCCAAGTTAAAAACGTGGCCGGAACCTCTGCCGTAGGCCGCGAGGATACTGCCCACCTCAGTGCGGATACGATCGGGCGACGCGTACAAAATAGTCGGATCCATATTACCCTGCAAGGCGACCTTATTGCCTACCCGGGCGCGGGCGGCAGCTATGTCGGTAGTCCAATCCAATCCAAGTGCTGTCGCACCGGTTGCCGCCATGGCTTCCAACCACTGACCGCCACCTTTGGTGAACAGGATTACCGGCACCTCCCGACCTTCGCTTTCGCGAATCAGGCCGCTGACAATTTTCTGCATGTATTTGAGCGAAAACTCTTGATAAGCAGCGTGCGACAGGGCACCGCCCCAAGTATCAAAAATCTGCACCGCCTGTGCGCCCGCTTTGATTTGGGCATTCAGGTAAACGGTGACCGAATCCGCCAATACATCCAGCAGGCGATGCATTACTTGCGGCTGGTTATAGAGCATTTCCTTGGCGCGGCGGAAATCGCGACTGGAACCACCTTCGATCATATAAGTCGCAAGTGTCCAGGGGCTGCCCGAGAAACCGATGAGCGGTACACGGCCATTTAATTCGCGGCGAATAGTTGTGACCGCATTAACCACGTACGGCAAATCCTGCTCGGGATTAATCACTTTCAGGGCGTCCACATCAGCTTCGGTGCGCACCGCTTTATGAAATTTCGGACCTTCACCAGTCTCAAAATAAAGACCCAAACCCATTGCATCGGGAATAGTAAGGATGTCAGAAAAGAGAATCGCAGCATCCAGGCCCGGGTAACGATCCAATGGCTGCAAGGTAACTTCACAAGCCAACTCGGGATTGGTACACAACCCCATAAAATCGCCTGCCTTCGCACGCGAAGCGCGATATTCAGGTAAATAACGACCAGCCTGACGCATCATCCATACCGGGGTAACATCTACCGGCTGTTTCAGCAGCGCGCGAAGAAAACGGTCGTTTTTAAGTTGGGTCATATTGTTATCCTCAGGCTTATAGCCCTGATCACTAATAAAATTATTTTTTGCTTGCAGATAAAACAAACCCCGCTGCTGCGGGGTTTGCAACGCGGGGTTTTGCTGTCAGAGGAGCCTAAGCGAAACCCATCACATGGTCAACGCAAAGTGCGCCAAATAGATCAAACTTCCAGATAGTCCAGAATGCCCTGCGCAGCTTCGCGCCCTTCCCAGATGGCGGTAACCACCAAGTCAGAGCCGCGCACCATATCGCCACCGGCAAATACTTTCGGGTTGCTGGTCTGGAATTTATAATGCTGTTGCTCAGGCGCAATCACACCACCCCAATCGTTGGTTTTGACACCATTGGTTTCAAACCAGGGCTGTGGGCTTGGGCGGAAACCGAAGGCGATCAGGACTACATCAGCAGGCAGGATCTCTTCTGAACCAGGAATCACTACCGGGCTGCGACGGCCTTTGGCATCCGGTTCACCCAATTGGGTGGTAACCACTTTAACGCCTTCCACTTTACCGTTACCAACCACTTCGACTGGCTGACGGTTGTACAGGAACTGCACGCCTTCTTCTTTGGCATTGGCAACTTCACGCTTGGAACCGGGCATATTCTCTTCATCGCGACGGTAAGCACAGCTCACGCTGCTTGCGCCTTGGCGAATCGAGGTGCGGTTACAATCCATCGCGGTATCACCACCACCGAGTACCACCACTTTTTTGCCTTTAACGCTGATGAAATCTTCCGGGCTCTTTTCAAAGCCGAGGTTGCGGTTCACATTAGCTACTAGGAATGGCAAGGCATCGTAAACGCCGGGCAGGTCTTCACCAGGGAAGCCGCCTTTCATATAGGTGTAAGTGCCCATACCCATGAATACCGCGTCGTAATCGCGCAGCAATTCTTCCATGGTGACGTCTTTGCCCACTTCAGTGTTCAGGCGGAATTCGATACCCATTTCGGTAAAGATTTCGCGGCGACGGCTCATCACACTCTTTTCGAGTTTGAATTCAGGGATACCAAAGGTCAGCAGGCCACCGATTTCAGGATACTTATCGAACACCACCGGCTTGACGCCGTTGCGCACCAACACGTCGGCACAGCCGATACCAGCAGGGCCGGCACCGATGATGGCCACTTTTTTATTGGTCCAAACTACTTTGGACATATCCGGCTTCCAACCCATGGCGAACGCGGTATCGGTGATGTATTTCTCGGCGTTGCCGATAGTCACCGCACCAAAACCGTCATTCAGGGTACAAGCACCTTCGCACAGGCGGTCTTGCGGGCACACGCGGCCGCAAACTTCGGGCAGGGAGTTAGTCTGGTGACTCAATTCCGCCGCTTCAAAAATATTGCCTTCGGAAATCAACTTCAGCCAGTTGGGGATGAAGTTGTGCACCGGGCACTTCCACTCGCAATAGGGATTGCCGCACTCAAGGCAGCGATGCGATTGGCCTTCCACTTCTTCTTTGGCGAAAGGTTGGTAAATCTCCACAAATTTGTGTCTGCGGGTTTCTATATCTTTCTTGGCGGGGTCCTGGCGACCCACATCGAGAAACTGAAAATCATTATTTAAACGTGCCATGACTATTGCCTCTTACTCGCCACGCTTACGGAAACTGTTCAACAACCCACTAATGGCTGCCGCCTTGGGCTTAACCAGCCAGAACTTGCCGATGTAATCATCGAAGTTGTCCAGTAGTTGTTGACCCCACGCACTTTCAGTCTCTTGCACAAATTCTTCGATCACGGTGCGCAAATGATGACGATGCGCTTCCAAAGCTTCGGTATTGATGCGATGGATATCGACCAACTCGTGGTTGTAGCGATCCACAAAGTCGTTGACCTCATCGAGTACGTAGGCAAAACCGCCCGTCATACCCGCACCGAAGTTAACGCCGGTTTGCCCCAGAATAGTTACCACACCACCGGTCATATATTCGCAGCAGTGATCGCCCGCACCTTCCACTACCACATGGGCACCGGAGTTACGCACACCACAGCGCTCGCCGGCAGTACCCGCTGCGAACAATTTACCGCCGGTCGCACCGTACAGACAGGTATTACCCATGATGCTGGTTTTGTTCGATTTAAAAGTCGAGGTGCGCGGTGGACGCAACACTAACTTACCGCCTGCCATGCCCTTACCAACGTAGTCGTTGGCATCACCTTCGAGGTACATATCCAGACCGCCAGCATTCCATACACCAAAGCTTTGGCCGGCGATACCGGTGAGTTTCAGCACCAATGGCTTATCAGCCATGCCTTGGTTGCCGTAGCGTTTGGCGATTTCACCACTGATGCGCGCGCCGATGGAGCGGTCACAGTTGGTGATATGGAATTCAAATTCACCGCCAGTTTTAGCTTCAATCGTTGGCAGCAATACTTTGATCATCGCTTCGGCAGTTTCGCCTTTATCGAATGGTTCATTCTTGTTCACCGCACACAACTGCGGCTTGGTCGCCAGATAATCATCGGTATAGATGATCGGACTTAAATCCAACTGCTGCTGCTTGGTAGTCTCGCCTTCGAGGATCTTAAGCAGATCAACACGACCTACCAGCTCACCCAAAGTACGCACACCCAAACGCGCCAGCCATTCACGGGTTTCCTCGGCAACAAACTTGAAGAAGTTCATCGCCATTTCAACGGTGCCGATGTAATGGTCCTGACGCAACTTGTCTTGCTGGGTAGCGACGCCCGTTGCACAGTTGTTCAGATGACAGATACGCAGATATTTACAGCCGAGTGCCACCATCGGGCCGGTACCAAAGCCGAAGCTTTCTGCACCCAGCATCGCCGCTTTAACCACATCCAGACCGGTTTTCAGACCACCGTCGGTTTGTACGCGAACTTTATCGCGCAGGTCATTTGCACGCAGGGTTTGGTGAGTCTCTGACAAACCTAATTCCCACGGCGAACCCGCGTATTTAATCGAGGTCAACGGGCTCGCAGCGGTACCGCCATCGTAACCGGAGATAGTGATCAAATCCGCATAGGCTTTAGCCACACCGGCAGCGATGGTCCCTACGCCCGGGCGCGATACCAACTTCACCGATACCAGCGCATCCGGGTTGACCTGCTTCAAGTCATAAATCAGCTGCGCCAGGTCTTCGA
This sequence comes from Cellvibrio sp., assembly GCA_035456025.1. Lineage (GTDB taxonomy): Bacteria > Pseudomonadota > Gammaproteobacteria > Pseudomonadales > Cellvibrionaceae > Cellvibrio. Next base: position 4,373 of record DATIDX010000028.1, read on the forward strand.
TCGAATAGATATCGTGGTGCGGTGGTGGCGAAATCAGGGTCACGCCGGGAACCGAGTGACGCAGGCGCGCGATCAATGCATTCACTTTACCGCCTGGCAGCTGGCCACCTTCACCGGGTTTTGCACCCTGGGCAACTTTAATTTGCAGCACTTCGGCATTCACCAAATAAGCTGGTGTTACGCCGAAACGACCAGAGGCCACTTGCTTGATTTTGGACGATTTGATCGTGCCGTAACGCGCCGGATCTTCACCACCTTCACCTGAGTTGGAGCGACCGCCCAAACGGTTCATGGCTTCGGCCAAGGCTTCGTGCGCTTCAGGCGACAGGGCGCCGAGCGACATACCCGCCGAGTCGAAACGCTTGATCACGCTTTCGATAGGCTCAACTTCTGACAAAGGCACCGGTGTGCAAACATCTTCGCGAATCGCCAGCAAGTCACGCAACATGGCGACCGGACGCTTGTTCACGATATCGGCATAGTTGCGCCACAAGGCATAGTTACCGCTTTGTACGGCTTTCTGCAGGGTTTGCACTACATCCGGGTTGTACGCATGGTATTCAGAACCGTGTACGTATTTGAGCAAACCGCCCTGCACAATCGGTTTACGATCGAGCCACGCGGTTTGGGCAATGATTTTTTGATCTGCTTCCAGCTCTTCAAAACGCGCACCGCCAATACGGCTGGGTGTACTTTCAAAGCAGGTGTTGATCACTTCTTCGGACAAGCCAATCGCTTCAAACAATTGTGCCCCGCGATAAGAGGTGATGGTGGAGATACCCATCTTCGACAGGATTTTCAGCAAGCCCTTGTCGATACCTTTGCGGTAGTTTTTGTAGGCAGAATCCACATCGCTCAGCAATTCACCCGTCTCAATCAAATCGTTGAGCACGTGATAACTCAGGTATGGATAAACGGCGGTCGCACCATAGGCGATTAGCGCAGCAACCTGATGTGGATCGCGCGCGGTGGCAGTTTCAACAATCAGGTTGGAATCGCAACGCAAACCGACGTTGGTCAGATGTTGATGCACCGCACCCACTGCCAATAAAGCGTGGATCGGCAATTGGCCTTTGCTGAACCCGGCATCGCTCAACACCATCAACACTTTGCCCGACTTAACTGCCGCAGCTACGTCTTCACACAGTTTGTTCAACGCATCTTTGAGGTTAGTCGTTTCCGGGTTGTAGTAGAGCGAGAATTTTTGCTGCTCGTAACCGGGACGCTGCAGCGCCATCAAACCACGGAATTTCTCCGGCGACAGTACCGGCGAGCTAAGGATTACCCGGTCGGCATGATCCGCGTGCTCTTCATAAACCGACAATTCACGACCGAGGCAAGTCTCCAGCGACATTACAATCGCTTCACGCAAGGGGTCGATCGGCGGGTTGGTTACCTGCGCAAATTGTTGACGGAAATAATCGTAGAGCGAACGCTGCTGGCGCGACAACACCGCCATTGGAGTGTCGTCACCCATGGAGCCAACAGCTTCCTGACCACCTTCAGCCAATGGACGTAAAAGCTGGTCGCGCTCTTCAAAGCTGACCTGGAACATCTTCATATTGGCTTTCAGCTCAATACCTTCGAGGCCGTTTTCTTTAGCATCGGTAGTGAGAGTCGATTCAACGCGCAACGCACGCTCTTTCAGCCATTGCTTGTAGGGCTTGCTCGACTTGAGTTGGTTATCGATGTCCTGGGTGTTATGCAGGGTACCGGTCAGGGTATCGATCGACATGATTTGGCCTGGGCCGAGACGACCTTTGGCAACCACGTCAGCTGGATCATAGGCGTACACACCCACTTCCGAAGCCACGGTGATCATATCGTCTTTGGTGATGACCCAACGGGACGGGCGCAGACCGTTACGGTCAAGGGTGCAGACCGCGTAGCGGCCATCAGTGATTACCAAGCCGGCGGGACCGTCCCAGGGCTCGATATGCATGGAGTTGTATTCATAGAACGCGCGCAGATCCGGATCCATGTTTTCTACGTTTTGCCAAGCCGGCGGCACCAGCATACGGATCGCACGGTGCAATTCCATGCCGCCCAAAGACAGGATTTCCAGCATGTTATCGAGGCTGGAGGAGTCAGAACCGGTGCGGTTAACCAGTGGCTTGAGCTCTTGCAGCTCAGGCAGCAATGGGGTGATGAATTTTGGTGTGCGCGCGACCGACCAGTTGCGGTTACCCACAATGGTATTGATCTCGCCGTTGTGCGCCAGCATACGGAAGGGTTGTGCCAACGGCCAAACCGGCATGGTGTTGGTAGAGAAACGCTGATGGAAGACGCAGATTGCGGTTTCCAGGCGCTCATCCGCCAAATCAGCGAAGAAGCGCGGCAGATCCACCGGCATCATCAACCCTTTATAGGAAAGGATGGTGGTGCTCAGGCTGGCCACGTAGAAACTCTTGTCGCCTGCGAGACGGATTTCCGCCTTGCGCCGCGCCACAAACAGCTTGGCGTTAACCTGCTCGATCGGCAGGTCGGTATTGTTCACAAATACGTGATTAAAAGTAGGTAGTGATTTCAGCGCAATAGGACCCAAGCACTCAGGATCGGTGGGGATCAAACGCCAGCCGACTACCACGAGACCTTGATTGGTCAATTCTTCCGACAGTATCTTGCGTTGGGATTCAGCAACCGCCTCATCGCGGCTGAGCATGATAGAACCTATGCCGTAGATAGCGGTCAGTTCTGCACCCAGGGTTTCTTTAGCCACCGCGCGCAGGAAACTGTCCGGCTTCTGCAACAGTAAGCCACAGCCGTCACCGGTTTTGCCGTCCGCATTGATACCACCGCGGTGGGTCATGCAGGTCAAGGCTTCAATCGCCGTTGTAAGCAGACGATGGCTGGTCTTGCCCTTTAAATGGGCAATCAAACCGAAACCGCAGTTATCTTTAAACTCGTCTATCTGGTAGAGGCCAGTGGTCATAGGCTGATTCTCAACAAAAATCACTATCAAGGGACATGCTGCAAGTAGAGGCAAGCCTCATGCGAAAGCTGCGCCAAATCACATCCCAGACAAAAAAGCCCCTGGTATCCAGAGGCTAGGCAAATGGGCGCAGGATATTACCCGCTTGGAGGGGCATTAGCAAGACAACAACGGGAGCCCTGGATGAGGAATTATGAGCCAAACCCGTGCAGAAAACAGCCAGCAGCCGCGATTGTTTGCAGAGACTGGAGCCTCATCAGGAGGATTTGCGCCAGTCGACGGGATTCAATGTCTTTTTGGTGCCGAAAGCCTGCTGGTCAGCCGGCGTAGCGCCATCCTTACACTCGCCCCGAATCCACAAATGGAAGGGTGAGACCCGGCGATCCAACTCAAAAAAACCTTCGCGGCAGTAGCCGGAGTGCTCGGTGACGTAGGCAGCATTCGCCAGCAAGCGCTCGTGCGTATCCCGCCCTATCTTCACCCCCCCATCAGGGCCGCCGGCGCGATGGATTCCACCCGGTTGCCCGGCAGGCGGTTCAGGCCAGCGCAAGCGGTAGGTAAACATCTTGCTTTCATTGGGCGTGATTTCAATTTCCAGAGTCTCCGCCATTTCGGTTTCGACATAACTGCGCCCCGGCGTCTCGCAACCACCTAATATTCCCGCGCCAACCAGCAGCAGGACAGTCCATCTTTTCATGCGCGCCTCACATCTGACCACTACTCAATAATTATGTTTGACAGCGCTGACGCCAACCCGGCCAATGCATATCCCGTTAAAGAATTCAGATCCCCAGCCGACAAACTGGCCATAGCCATCTCTTCCTTTGCACCACTATACGCGTTTAACGCCGGAGCCTGCCATGGGTTCACCACACCTGATTATGCGTCCGCTTTGCGGCTTCCTGTTGACAGGCCTGCTGTTGACCAGCTTTCTGGGCGCGAGTTCGGCGCCCCGGGCCAATTCGATTGTGCCCGATGATATCGCCTTCAAACCCCAGTCGCCCTTAACTACTGATACAGCGCCAGATGCGGTAGCGGATGTGGATACCCAATACCTCAGCAAGGGCCAGTGCCCCGATCAGAGCCGCAGCCACGACAACTTACAAAAATCCCTGGTGATCGCCCGCTTCCTGCGCGCTACGCCCTACACTGCCAACGCTGGCAACCTTTACGCCGCCGAGTCCGGCCTGCCGGAGATGCTACGAGTGCAGCTCTACGAGCAATACCAGACCATCGGCCCCGCCGTACTCCAACAAGGATTCGCCGCCGCCGGCCTCACTGATGCTCAACTCAAACAACAGGCGCAAAAAATTGCCCGGCAAGCGCGCACCCAGTTTGTGGTGAGCGGCACCATCCTCAACATGGGCATGTACACCCCGGATAGCACCTACAGGCCGACCATCTTTCGCCAAACCGCCAATGCCTTCCACGACCTGACCCATATCGAAAAGTTTGATAAACGCGACCGGGTGCTGATTATGGATGTACAGCTGCGCGATGGTTTTACCGGCGAGCTGTTACTGAGCAAGATCTACGCTACCAGCGGCATTTGGAATAACCGCGAAGCGATCGGGTTTAATTCGCCGGCGTTTTTCAATACCCCCTACGGCGAGGCAGTCAGGTCGCTGACCCGGCAAATCAGCCAGGAACTGGCGCAAGTTATCCACTGCCAACCCTTTATGGCGGCGATAGATGCCCATGCAGGACAGGCGCAAATCCTGTTGCACGGCGGCGCCAACAACGGCCTGCATGCGGGCGATAGTCTGAATCTGTACCAAGTGGTGATGGTGGGTTCCAACAGCGATTACCAAGTCGCCGATACCCGGCTGGTAAAGCGCGAAACCCGTTTGCACCTGAGCGAGGTATACCCTTCGCACAGCATCGCAGTGGTTGAAGGCGGAAGTTATTTGACAGGCCATTACGTCGCCGCCAGCGAATAGCCAGATGGACGGATCAGGAGCTGGCTGGCGGCTATGGATTGGCTGGTGGTTCCGGGCTGGCTCCGTAATGCTCCGTAAGGTAAGCATCGTGGGTGGGCAAGCTTTTTACCATATTGAAAATCGCCGAGCGCGCGAGCTTCAGGGTTTCATTGATCTGGTTGAAATCAAGGTTATCGACGCGCGGGCTGTATTTTTGCGGGCGTATGCCCATACCTTCAAAGACCGACTGCCAGCTGGTGCTGCGAAATAATTCGTCGTTGTCCTCGCGCAAAATTCCGTGGCCTTTGAATAAATCGATGCGCTCGCGCAGCGACTCGGGCAATTCCATGGATTTGCACCAGCGCCAGAATTCACTGTCGTCGCGCTCGGTCGCGCAATAGTGCAGCACGATAAAATCGCGTACCTCTTCGTAATCCGCGCCCATGCGCCGGTTGTATTCGCGCTGTAGACTCGGCTCGCACTCGGCGTCGGGGAAAAAGCGCAAAAAGAAATCCATACCGCGCGCGATCAAATGGATCGCGGTGGATTCGAGTGGCTCGATAAACCCACCCGCCAATCCCAACGCCAGGCAATTGCCTTTCCAAAACTCCCGGCGACGGCCGGTGTTAAAACTGATTACACGCGGATCGTTAATGCGCGGCGCATCGAGATTTTTCAGCAACGTGGTTTTGGCTTCGGCGTCGCTACAGAATTTGCTCGAATAGACATAGCCATGGCCAGTGCCGTTGCGCAGCGGAATCCGCCAGGCCCAACCGGCCTTGCGTGCGGTCGCGGTGGTATAGGGCATGCGCGAGCCAGCCACTTGGGTTTTCACCACAATGGCGCGGTCGCACGGCAAATAATGCGACCAATCTTCAAACTCCACGCCCATGGCCTTTTCAATCAACAGCGCTTTAAAGCCCGAGCAGTCGATAAAAAAATCGCCCTGGATTTTGCGCCCGTCCGATAACTCCAGTGCCTCAATAAAACCATTATCTTTGCGCAGCACCTTGACGCAATTGCCTTCGCTGCGCTGCACACCTCGCTCCTCCGCGTAGCGGCGCAAATAAGCGGCGACCAATTTAGCATCCAGATGCACCGCATAACCGGCGCCGCCGATTGGCGTGTTCATCGCCTGCGCGGGCGGGAAAAAACGCTCCTGCGCGGCCATGACCGAGCAGGGCGAAAAATCCTGCAAATTGTATTGCTCGCCCTCCATAGTCGCCTTGAGCCAACACTGGTAAAAATCCTGCGAGCCAATGCGTTTGCCAAGGGCGCCATAAGGGTGGAAATAGGATTGGTTTTTGGTGCGCCAATCGACGAATTTGATCCCGAGCTTGTAACAGGCCTGGGTCTCGCGAATAAATTCTTCTTCATCTATCCCGAGACTGGTGATTAGGCGAACCACCGGCGGAATAGTCGACTCACCCACCCCAATCGTGCCTATCTCTTCGGATTCAACCAGTTCGATTTCGCACAACTCGCGCTTGAGATGTGCCGCCAGCATGGAGGCGGCGATCCAGCCCGAGGTGCCGCCACCGAGGATGACGATTTTTTTCAGCGAATTCATGCTTGCGTTCATAACCCTATGGTTTCCGTTGATTAGCCGCGCGCTCACCAGTGCTGCAGGGGAAGCATAGTCTGCTCGGCCGTATTCGGCTCAGTGGTGAAGTTCCAGTAGGCGCCGCTGCAGGTCTGGATAGCTTTGCGCAGCACATCGATTGCCTTGTGACGCGG
>DATIDX010000029.1:0-9711 GCA_035456025.1 Cellvibrio sp.
GATCACTCCAAAATGGATCACTCCAAAATGGATCACTCCAAAATGGATCACTCCAAAATGGATCACTCCAAAATGGATCACAGCCAAATGAATCACGCTGAGATGGATCACTCCAAGATGGATCACAGCGCGCACAGCGACGCAGTGGACCACTCAGCCCATCAACACCAAAAAGCAGAAAACGCTGATAAAAAATCCAACGAACATGAGGAGCACCAACATGATTAATCGTCGCACACTTTTACTCGGCAGCGCCGCCGGTTTGGTTGCGGCGAGCCTGCCGGCAAATGCACAGGAGAATCACGCTGGACATCAGTCGGCTAATAAAACGATTGCAGGGAATAATCACGCCGGCCACGCGGGCGCAAAAAAAACTGCTGCGAAAACGACCAAAAATATTCCTACGGTTACCACGAAAAAAACCGAACCGACGGCACAAGGGTACCGCCCGGTAATTACACCCAATGGTCGCACCCTTCCTTATCGGTTAAATGATGGCGTAAAAGAATTTCATTTGATTGCAGAAGAAATTGAACACGAATTCGCACCGGGAACAAAAATAAAAGCCTGGGGCTATAACGGCAGCACGCCTGGCCCGACGATAGAAGTTGTTGAAGGCGATCGCGTGCGCATCTATCTCACCAATAAATTGCCCGAGCACACCAGTATGCATTGGCATGGCATTTTATTGCCCTGGGGAATGGATGGTGTCAGCGGTTTAACGCAACCGGCGATCAAACCCGGCGAAACTTATGTGTACGAATTTACCCTCAGCCAACATGGCACCCATATGTATCACCCGCATGCGGATGAAATGGTGCAAATGGCGATGGGCATGATGGGGATGTTTATTATCCATCCGCGTGAAACTGTTTCGCCTGCGATTGACCGCGACTATGTGGTGCTCTTGCACAATTGGGCGGTTCATCCGGGAACCTATAGGCCCGACCCCAGTGTGATGAGCGAATTTGATTTGTGGACGATGAATAGCAAAGTATTTCCGGCGATTGAATCTATGGTCGCGCAAACCGGTGAGCGTGTGAGGATTCGCGTAGGCAATTTATCCATGTGGAATCACCCGATTCATTTGCATGGCGTGCAATTTGAATTAACCGGTTCAGATGGCGGCCGTTGGCCGCAAGCGCAATGGCGCAAAGAGGTAACCGAAATTGTTGGCGTTGGACAAACGCGCGATCTGGAATTTATCGCTGTCCCTGGCGATTGGGCATTCCACTGCCACATGAGCCATCACACCATGAATGCGATGGGGCATGACGTGCCCAATATGCTTGGCGTAAAACAACCGGAAGCGCAAATTAACAAAGTGTTGCCCGGTTATATGGCAATGGGCGAAACCGGTATGGCCGAACATCAAGTCCACACCGATATGGGCCATATGCCCGGCCCCGAAAATACCTTGCCGATGATGATGGGTGAAGGCCGCTACGGAAAATTGGAAATGGGCGGCATGTTTTCCATGGTACGCGTGCGCGACCAGTTAGGAGATGAAGCAGGATTTTATTCCCCGCCCGAGGGCACTCAGGCGAAAAAAGTTGCGCATGTTCCCGATGGAATTCCCGTCTAAATTTCTTTCCTCCTTGATCCGGCAACCGCTAACCCGGTTGCCCACAAATTCATCAAGTGTTAATTAATGTTCACATTCGTGAATTTGCACGCGGCCTCGCATTAAGCACCCTATAATTCCCGCTGACTATAAGCGCGTCCTAGTGACCAATAACCATAAATCGCTGTGAGCAAACCATGAATAAACGCCCGCTTGGAATTCCTCTCTCCCGTTATTTACTCGCGCCACTTATTGGCTCATTGATGTTAATCAGTGGTTGCTCCAAAGAGGATGCAACGGCAACTGATGTAAAAAAAGTACAGGCCAGTGCTGCATCCAGTAGTAAAGCGCTGGAAATAATCCGCATCACACCAGAAGAAGCCAAACAAACTGTGCAAGCAATAGAACCGCAAGTGCCGCTCACATTGGCTGAGGGAATTAAAGGCGAGCTTTGGGCATCGGAAAAATTATTAGGCGATACGGTCGCCATCCATGTGGATGACAAAGGGCGTATTTGGGCGGGCGTTACCCAGCGCAGCAATAATTCTGAGTTTGATATCCGGGGTTATCCCGAGTGGGAACATCCTTCGGTAGCTTTTACAACGGTAGAAGATCGCCGCCAATTTTTACATACCGAACTGGCACCAGAAAAAAGTGCGCAAAACGAGCGCATTCCTGATCGCAATAAAGACGGCAGCCACGACTGGCGCGACCTTGCCGTGGTAACCGAAAAGGTCGTGCGCCTTGAAGATACCAAAGGCACTGGCAAAGCAGATTTCGCCCAGACAGTGGTCGATGATTTCAACAGCGAAGTCACCGATGTGATTGGCGGCATGTTTTACAACGATCAAAGCGATGAATTATTTGTCAACGTTGCGCCTGACTTCTGGAAACTGAAAGACACCAACAATGATGGCGCAATGGATACCAAGACCTCACTCGCCCATGGCTTTGCAGTGCACATAGGTTTTAGCGGCCACGGTCTTTCAGGAGCCATGCTTGGGCCGGACGGGAAGATGTATTACAGCATGGGCGATATAGGTACCAGCGTTACCGATAGCAGCGGAAAGAAATGGCATTACCCTAACCAGGGTGTGATTGTACGAAGTGAAGTTGATGGTAGTGATTTTGAAGTTTTCGCTGCCGGCCTGCGCAATATTTATGAATTTTCGTTTGATAAATACGGCAATTTTATCAGCGTGGATAATGACGGTGACCACGTCGGCGAATATGAACGCGTCGTACATCTAATTGAAGGTTCAGACACTGGCTGGCGAATTAATTGGCAATTGGGTAAATACATAGATCCCAAAAATAACAGCTACAAAGTCTGGATGGATGAAGACTATTACAAACCGCAATTCAAAGGCCAGGCGGCGCATGTCCTGCCGCCGGTAGCGCCCTATCATGCCGGGCCGGCGGGAATGACCTACAACCCTGGCACGGCATTTAACGAGCAATGGAAAGATGCATTTTTTGTGGTGGAGTTTGTCGGTTCTGCAACTCGTGCTGGCGTCAACGCCTTCACGCTCAAGCCCAAAGGCGCAACTTTTGAATTGGCGAGCGATAAAAATGTATTCCGCGGCGTATTGGCGACCGGTTTGGATTTTGGCCCCGATGGCGCCCTTTACATGAGCGATTGGATTGAAGGCTGGGGTTTAAAACAAAAAGGCCGTGTGTGGAAATTGGATACGCCGGATACGGCGGGCAATGAAATCCGCAAAGAAACCCAAGCGTTACTCGGTAGCGATCTACGCAAAGAAACGCCGGAAAAATTGTTGGCATTATTAAGCCACGCCGATATGCGGGTACGTCAAAAAGCACAATTCGCATTAGTTGAAAATCAACAGGCCAAAGTATTACAAGATGTAGCAATTGCATCTACCAATCAATTTGCGCGCATCCACGCGATCTGGGGGCTTGGGCAAATCTTGCGGAAAAACCCGACGGAACATGCCGTCCTGATCAATCTGTTGCAAGATGCTGATACAGAAATTATCGCGCAAGCTGCCAAAGTATTGGGCGATGCGCGCACCAAAGAAGCAACCGGTAAATTAATTCCGTTGCTCGCCAACAAAAATTCGCGCGTACAACTTTATGCCGCCCAGGCGTTGGGGCGCATAGCTATGCAAGACGCAATTGCTGCACAAGATGCTATAGCGCCGCTGGTGGAGATGCTTGCCACCAACAACGAGCAGGATGTTTACCTGCGCCATGCGGGGGCAATTGCTTTAGCTCGCATCAGCAACCAGGATGCGCTGGCGAAGTTGGCAACGCATCCTTCAGAAGCGGTACGTATTGCAGCAGTTGTCGCACTGCGCCAATTGCAAAGCCCCGCGCTCGCATTATTTTTAAATGATAAAAGCGAGTTTGTGGTGACCAATGCCGCGCGAGCAATCAACGATGATACACAAGTTACCGAAGCCATGCCCGCGTTGGCTAAGCTGCTTGATAAACCGCGCTTTACCAATGAACCTTTACTGCGCCGCGCTATTAATGCCAATGTCTACGCCGGTGGTAACAGCAACGAAAATGCCATTCGCTTGATCCAATTTTCCCAGCAAAAAAATATCGCCGGAATATTGCGCGCCGAAGCAATCCGCGCGGTGTCGGTGTGGGGCGAGTCATCCAATTATGATCGCGTCTCCGGAATGTATCGCGGTCCACTTATCCATCCGCAAGCCGAAGCAATTGCCGCTATTACCGCAGGATATCCGCAACTCTTGAACGACAGCAACGGTAATGTCCGCGAAGCAACTGTAAAAGCTTTGGGTGAATTGAACATCACCAGCGCCAGCGTACAATTAGTGAAAATATTGAATAATGACAAGGCTGCTGCAGTGCGTATTGCCGCCTTACACACGCTAAAAAAATTCAATCCGCCCAATCTTGGCGATCTGGTGTTTGGTGCACTCAAAGATAAAGTGCAGTCTGTGCGTATGGCAGCGCTTGCGCTGGTACCAGAATTAAATTTACCGGTGCAGCAAGTGGTTGAGATGCACAGCCTGCTGTTAAAAAATGGATCCACTGGTGAACAGCAGGCTGCCCTGCTCTCACTCGCTAACGTCAAGGCCCCCGAAGCCGAAGCCGTATTTGGTGAGCAAATGGCGCTATTAATTGATGGAAAAATTGCACCGGAAGTGCAACTGGAATTAATCACCGCTGCCGAAAAAATCGGTACGCCTGCCCTTAAGGAACAACTCGCCGCTTACGAAGCCAAAAAAGATAAAAACAACCCACTCGACGTTTACCGTGAATCGATTTACGGCGGCGATCCGGAAAAGGGGGTTGCCCTATTCCGTTACAGTAATTCTACCCAATGTGTGCGCTGCCATATGGTAGGTACACGCGGTAATCGCGTCGGACCGGAACTTACTACCATCGCCAAGCGTATTTCCCGCGAGCAAATGCTGGAGGCACTGGTTGCTCCTGCTGCTCGCATCGCTCCCGGTTTTGGGCGGGTCACTGCGGTATTAAAAAATGGTGATCGGATTGAAGGTTCATTCGATGCCGAAACAAAAACCACAATGACCATTACTGCGAGCGATAAAGTCCACCACATCAAACTCACTGATATAGCGAAAATTGAAACGGGCGGGATCTCCCCTATGCCGCCGATGGGGCTGGGGTTAACGCGCGATGAATTACGTGATTTGGTGGCTTATCTCGCAACCTTGAAAGAGGTGGAATACGAGGGGCATTAATCCAGATTATTAATGCCTGAACCGATAAAAAAACCCGCAATCAAACGGCGGGTTTTTTATTTGGTACTGTCAGGAAAACTCAGTATTTACAAACTTGAGGATTATCTTTAACAAAATAGCTTTTGTAGTTCTTCGCTTTTTTATCCATACAACCCTCCAAGTTTAACAGCCGTACCTTGCGGAAATCGGTTGGATGGCTCTCTGCCTGCAATGCGATAAAACCTTTGCCATTGGGTGTGCGGTCATCCCACTGTAAACCTGCGTACTCCAATACTTTCTTGCCATTAATAAAATGCTCGGCTTTTTCGCTGCCATGCACAATTAATTCGGCGGTGACCCATTGGTCGCCATGGAATGTGTCGCTGGTGGAATTAATGATGTGGTCTTCGGTAAATTTGCCATTGAACACAACATGTGTACCCGGCGTGCACAGATTGCCAGTGGTGCGAGGATCTTTGCCATTACCGCCCAATAATTGGTATTCCATACTGCCGGGGAAGTCCTGTTCAACGCTCATAGTTTTGGGATCTTGCGTGTGATACATGATGCCGTTATTGCGCAGCGCCCAAGCCGGTCCACCTTTCACTTGCTCGCCGACGAAACGATATTCAACCTGGATTTTGTAATGTGAAAATGCACCAGCATTGGAAAAAATGTGGCCGAAACGCTTATCAAATTCTGTGTATTGATCATAACGTGCTTCAAGGATGCCATTTTCAACCCGAAAGGTATTAAAAGCATTTTCACCCAGCGGGAACCCACGGATTTTGACAGTCCAGTTACTCAAATCTTTGCCATTGAATAAATCGATCCATTCTTCCTGGTCGGCCGGGTTTACCGATGGAGCTGGTGTAGCTGCACCTACCGCAGCACCGAAAAATAATGAAGCAATGAATGCAGCATGGGACAAGCGCAAGTTAGGCATAGGTGAATCCTTATGTTATTTGTGGTTATCGTGGAAATTTAACCTAATTATCTGATAATTGGCACTCCCTTTACAAAAACAAACTTCTTAAGTCACCGATAAAAACGACTCAGATCAAAATCGCCAATCGTTATGAAAATGTAATCTAGGAAATCTGCGGCAGTTTTTTACTACTCGACAATACTTAAACCGGAACCTGTGCATCGCTTGGAGCACACGGAGATTTAACTTAACAAGGGGGTGATAGGAATGGATCTGGTTACGCAAGATATTGAATTTATCCGTGAAGTGCGGCGCTTGTGCATAAAGCATGACTTTGAAAAGGCTATTGAGGTTGCCAAGAAAGTCGACGACCCCAATACACGCAAGACGCTGATATTCATTTGCAAGTCGTTTAAAACCTCTCAAATTAATGTGCACGCCGCCTAGTGGTAATTGATGGTCAAGGGATTGACCATCGCCGACTGCCGCAATATCAACCTGATCGCGTCGCCAGGATAGCCGCAATGTCCAAAGGTTCGCGATAAAGTGCGAATTGGGTTTCGCGGGACTGGATAGCCAGGATAGACATGCGGTCAGCCAGTTCATTACCTTGTAAACCGACATGGCCATTGACGTGTAACACTTGCACCTTATCTCTCAGTGTTTGATGCAGGGAATAAATTTCCTTAATGAGTTCGAGATTTTTTATCTCGCCGCCCTTCTTTTTCCAGCCCGCTTTTTCCCAACCGATTGCCCATTGGATAACGCATTGGATTGCATATTGGGAATCGGAAAAAACCGCAGCCGTTTTACCATCGGCAATTTCATCCCGCGCAAGCAACAAACCTTGATGCAGTGCATTTAATTCCGCTGTGTTGTTGGTACCTAGGGGGTTATATAAACCATACCAAAGCTCGGTGAGTTTATTGTCGCGATACACAGCCAAACCCGATCCCGCCTCGCCCGGATTAGGTTCGCAACCACCATCAGTGAAAATTTTTATTTGCACTGGCAATTCATTGACTTCCGCCGCATTGTAGGTCTTGATTTTTGCACCACTCGCTGCAGCGCGACTAGTGCCGGCAGTGGATTTTGCACTACCAAAAGCCGCTTCCGCTTCTTCGCGGGTTAAAAATGATTTGTAGCGCGCGCCCACAAATCCATCGACGTGTTTTTTACAGGTCGCCCAATCCGTAAATATCCCTGTTTCCCGCCCAGCCCATACCACATAAAATTTTGATGCCATTGAAGTAACTCGTATCTCTGATTGCTAGGCGCATGTCGCAAAGCAAAACGCCGTAATATATAAAAACTCAATTTTGGGGTTGCGGGTCACTAAAAGGTAAGCCAGGTTCGGTAGTGATTTTAATATGCGCTTTACCTAGCTCATTATCTTTTGGCATCACAACCTTGATTAAATAGACATGCTTACCACTCAAATTTTTGCTTAACCGCATAAATTCAGTCAGCTCCGCGTTTGTGTTGAACTCATAGTCAATCAACGTCTCGCCATCTTTACGAGAAAGATTGGCAATTTTTGATTTCCCCGGAGCCAAGGCTTTAAGTTGCTCGTCCAAAGATGCTTCGTTGTATTCAATTTTTTCCGCAGTAGCTTTGGGGCATTTTTTATCCGAGTAGACCTGTTTGCCATTTTGGTCAACACATTTGTAAATTTCGGAGGCATAAAGGTTTGGTGCCATAGCAACCATTAGTGCAAAAAAGTACCTATTCATTTTTGGCTCCCAGTGTTGAATTTTTCATTTGCCCCATCAACCGCACCGCTACAAACACTAAAATCCCCACCGCGAGAAATAGGATCCCCCAGAACAAAAGTGTTTTCCAACTGAAGATTGTTGCGTGGTGGGCAAATAAATCTATGTCTGGATTTAGTTCTGTGACGTTTACTTGTGTCCATTGCAATTCTTTTCCGCTGATCAATTGCGAAAAAATTTGTGCGTTGGTTTGTTGGTTGTTGGGTGCAGCTTGGTCGTCGATTGCGATGTTGTAAGGGGCACTATTGTTGGCGATAAACTGCAGGGTTTGAGCTTGACGATGGAAAACCAATGTTGGCTCGGTGGTGGAATTCATCAGTTGATTGAACTCAACTCGCCAGTGCGTGTGGCTGTTGGCATCAATTCTCAGCGCGTCGCTCTGTTGCCAATCATTACCCACTTGGGTGTTAAACCAAATCCCCTGATGGACTAAATGCCAGGGTTGCTTTTCAGTTGCACGGGAAAATACTTTCACGGTATCGCCGTAGGTAATTTTGCCCAAATTCAAGCTGATGCTATTAACCGGTGCAATGTCATCGCGTGTGAATTCCCATGCGGCAAGGGGTTGGTTATTGCCAACATCACTTGAGCGCAGCGCAGATTCCTGTTCGTCAGCGAGTTCGCCGGTAACTTGCCATGAATCTGCAGGAGGTGCATTGGGGATTTTATCGGTGTTTTCAATATAGATACCGCCAATCTGCAATTGCTCAGCACCGCGTGTGAATTTTAAACGCAAATAAGCATATTGTTTTTCTTTGAGATTAATGCTGATTTTATTGCGTTTGAGTTGCTGCCCGTCTTTTTGCAATTGCACCAGGGTGTTCTGCGTGATCTTGTCCCAGTTCGTCAGGTCATTGGTGCCACTAACATGCACTTCCAGATATTGGTTGGTTTCGTTCACCTGCCAATCCACCACCAGCTTGTCCGCACGAGTGCGCAAATCACTTAGGTCAACGACGAAGAAATCGATAGGTGCAGCTTTGTCTTGCAAATTGTCATTAGCCGCTTTCTCTACGCTGACAGAAATTTCATTGTCATCAAGGCGAATAGACGCACTGCTCAAGGCCAAAAGCGCTTCTGGCGGCGCTCCGACTGCCACAGGAAAAAAGTGGATAGGGATTTGTTGTGATTGTTCACTGATGTGGGTGCTGGGTGCAGCTAGGTGATAGGGAAGCTTGTTACCTTGCTTATCGGTAATCACCAGATCATTCAGTTGGGTATTGGATGAGTAACGATAAATATCGTGTGTAACATCGGTTTGCAGGTAGGTTCCTGCAGTTTCCTTTATTTGATAAACAGGGATAACGTCCGCATTTACTATCGCGCTCGCACCCCATAAAAAACCGCCGATGTACAAATATTTTGCTACACATTTCATTCAGTTTACCTCATGACAATTTAA
Source organism: Cellvibrio sp. (assembly GCA_035456025.1). Lineage (GTDB taxonomy): Bacteria > Pseudomonadota > Gammaproteobacteria > Pseudomonadales > Cellvibrionaceae > Cellvibrio. The sequence continues at coordinate 9,350 of DATIDX010000029.1, forward strand.
CTATTTTGCGTAAGCATTCCCTGCTCTACCCTGATAATTCCCTATTGGGCACTTTCTTCTGGTGTTGGTTTCGTTTTTGCTGGAATCGGCGATAAATAACCAATCAGCAACATCAAGCCGCCCACCACCATAAACGACACTATGCGGGCCAGCGTGCCTGTGCCGGTTAGATCTTTAGTGAACAATTTTAGCAAGACCATGGCGAGTAGCGCTGCGCCCAGCATCCACAATTTTCGCTCTTGCCAACGGCGCGACAGATTCATTATTACCAGCGCGCAGATCGCCCACAGAATTGATAATGCCATTTGCACCACTACCGAATCCCACAATATATCGGGCACATAAGCCACGCCTGAATACTG
>DATIDX010000030.1:0-4530 GCA_035456025.1 Cellvibrio sp.
CCTATATCGCCGTAGACGACACCTATAGCAGCCAGGGTCAGCGCGGCCATGCTCTGGCGTGCGGGACTTGCGGGAGATGAGGAACCAGGTTCGACGGGGATTGACGGGGAAACACTCATGGAAACTACCTGTGCAGTGGAGAGGCTGCCAGTGTCCCCAATCGGGTATCAGGATCGCATAAGTATTCCTGACGGCCGCTAGCTTTCGGTATCCAACACCCGATAACCCACTCCCGGTTCAGTGAGCAGCCATTGCGGTTCGGCCGGATTATCCTCCAGCTTGGCGCGCAGCTGACCCATATAAAGACGCAGGTAATGAGTGTGTTCCAGATATTCCGGCCCCCACACATCCACCAATAACTGGCGATGGGTAACCACTTGCCCGGCGCTGCGCACCAACCGCGCGAGTAAATTAAATTCAGTCGGGGTCAGGTGCACCGCATCACCGTTGCGATTGACGCGATGGTTAACCAGGTCAATCACCACCGCGCCCTGCTCGTAGCGAGTGACAGCCGCTCGCACTGGATTGCCGCGCCGGCGCAGTGCCACCCGCATACGCGCCAGCAATTCACCGATACTGAAAGGTTTAACCAGATAATCATCGGCGCCTTCATCCAACAGATGGATTTTTTGCCCCTCAGCTTCGCGCGCCGAAATGATAATCACCGGCGTCGATTGTTTACGCCTGAGCTTTACCAATAAATCGCTGCCATCGCCGTCGGGCAAGCCCAGATCCAGCAGGATCAAATCAAACTCCGGGCTCGCCGATTCTTCCGCTTGCGTCTGCCCGTACATCGCAAACGCCTCCGCCAGACTGGCGGCGGTCAGCACTTGATAACCTTCAACCAGCAGCGCCTCGCGCAGGGTCGCGCGCAATTCGCGGTCGTCTTCTACCAATAACAAACGCAAACTCATAAATGGCTTTCCGGATTAGCAGGTTGGGTGCGCAGCGGCAAACGGCATTCAAAACTGGCGCCGGCAGGGGTAGCGTGGAATTCCAGCTCACCGCCGTGGGCGCGGGCGATGGCGCGGCACAAGGCCAGGCCGATTCCCGTCCCACCGGCACCGCCATGCTGGCGATGGTCGCCGCGCTGGAACACCTCAAAGATCTGCTCGTAATCCGCTGCGGCAATTCCCGTCCCCTGGTCGCGCACCGCCAATACCAGCTGGCGCTGATCGAGATAGGCCGATACTTCCACCGGCGACGCGGGCGGGCTGTATTTGAGTGAGTTATCGATCAGGTTTTCCAGCAGCTGCGACAGCAACAGGGAATCGCCCCACAACAGCGGTAGGTTCGGTTCGAGCTTTGCGCTTAAGCGCTGGTGCGGATCATAACTGCGCATACGGCGTAACACGCTGCCGACAATTTCTTCGGCCGATTCCCAATCGCCCTGGATGTTATTGCCGATGGCATCCAGCCGCGCCAGTTGCAACACATTGCTGGTCAGGCGGCGCAGGCGATCTGCCTCATCGACAATGCTGCGCGCCAGCTGCTGGCGTTGCGTATCAGACAAACGGTCGCTTTGTTGATCGAGCGATGAGGCAGCGCCCATGATGGTGGCGAGCGGCGTGCGGTAATCGTGGGAGATGGCTGCGAGCAAGGTATTGCGCACCACCTGCGCCTGCGCCTGATCGCGCGCTTGCCGCTCCTGCTGCTGGATATGGTGGCGCTCCAGAGCCGCACCCATTTGGTCGCACAGGGCTTGGGCTTGAGTCAGCGCTGGAAATTCATCGAGGTTAGTGACGCCGGAAATTAGCGCCGCACCGGACGTCAGGCTGCGCCCGCGCAAGGGCAAATAGAGTGCATCCAACTCCTGATAATGACCGGTACCCGGCCCCAAAGCCTGGCCACTGCGCAGGCAATGCCAGAGCGCTTCTTCCTGTTCGCGACTCATTGCGCCGAACCTCTGCAGCACGGCAGCGATATTGTCCGGCGGAAGCGCGCCATTTAAAGACACCAGTGCGACCGCACGCTGGCCGCCCGCCAACCGCTGCAGCGCGCGGTATAAATCACCCAGCAATTCGCTCGGCTCATTGGCATCGCGCAGCTTATCGCCCCAGGTGCGCAACTCTTCTGCCGCTACGGCAAAGGCCTGGGCGCGACGCGACTGCTCGCGCAAAAACACCATCAAACCCGCCACAATGACATTTACCATCAACATCGCCAGCAACAACACCGTGTGCTGGTGCAGGTCAATTGCAAAGGTTCCGCGCGGCGGGACAAATGCCCAATTGAAGGCCATCAATGCGATAACGCTGGCTAGCAGCGTGACGCTCACCGGCAACCAGAGGGACGCAATCGCGGAAGTGAGCACCAGAATCAGGCTCAAACTGGCGAGATCGAGATGAGTATCCAGCAACAACAGCAAACACCAGCCCGGCAACCAAATCGCCAGGCCAATGCTGTACCGCAAGAGATGTCGTGAAGAAGTCAGTGCGTTCATAGGCGAGAGCTTAGCAGCATCGCCGTTAGGAGCGCATAAGGATTGGCTCATATTGAAAAACTATCCCATCTGATGATATAGTTTTTGCAAGGATGATATGGAATACGGCTATGGACAGACTGTTTAAAACCAAAACCTTTCACCGGTGGGGCACTGCAGAAGTGACCGACCAAGCGCTTTGCAAGGCAGTTAGGGAAATGAAACAAGGATTAGTCGATGCAAATCTTGGCGGTAACATCTTCAAAAAACGTGTAGCTCTCGCTGGTCGAGGCAAGCGCGGCGGAGCCAGAACACTTATCGCCACCCATATGCAAGATCGTTGGTTTTTTGTATTCGGTTTTAACAAAAACGAACGGGATAACGTTAGTGCTACCGAATTGAAATACTTGCAACAACTCGCACGCGATTTGTTATCGCTGAATGATCAACAATTAAAAATTGCCCTGAATGCCGGTGAATTGCTGGAGGTAAATTGTGAAAACGCACACTAGCCGTTTATTAAATGAATTGCAGGCAACCACTGCTGGACTGCACAAAGCGGGTGTCATCAGCGCGCGCCGTATGAAGGAGTACGAGCCGCTGCGTAATTTGCAGGTAACCGAAATTTCCCCGCAACAAATTAAAGCCCTGCGCCTGCGCGAACACCTAAGTCAGGCGGTGATGGCGACAGTGCTCAATGTAAGCACTTCCGCATTACAAAAGTGGGAGTCGGGCGATAACAAACCCAATGGATCATCCCTGCGCCTGCTGAATATCATCGAAAAAAAAGGCCTGGAGGCAATCCTCTAGGCCTTTTTTTGCAGATATTTTATTGCCGAATTTTTACAACACCGACACTATCGCCCTGCTCACATAATCCATTTTTTCTTTGGTCAAACCCGCCACGCTGATGCGGCTGGTGTCGGTCATGTAGATGCTGTATTCGCTTTTCAATTTGTGCACCTGCTCTACGCTCAAACCCAAAAACGAAAACATGCCGCGCTCCTGCGCGATAAAACCGAAATCGCGCTGCTGCTGTAATTGGTTGAGCGATTGCACCAACTGCACACGCAAACCGGCGATACGCTCGCGCATGAGCGTCAACTCATCGCTCCAGATTTTGGTCAGTTCATCGCTGTGCAAAATAATATCGATCAGCGCCGCGCCATGTGCGGGCGGCATCGAATACAAAGCGCGGGTAACACTCAGCAATTGGCTGTTGCCCGCGTTAGCTTGTTGCTCGTCGGCAAAGACCAAACTCAAACTGCCGGCGCGCTCGCGGTACAAACCAAAGTTTTTGGAGAACGAAGTCGCGATCACCACTTCCGGTAAACGCGCTGCCATCAAACGCAGGCCATAAGTATCCTCTTCCAGACCTTCACCAAAACCCTGATAGGCCATATCAATAAACGGAATCACACCGCGCGCTTCCAATACATCGGCAACCTGGTCCCATTGCGCGCGCGATAAATCCGCTCCACTCGGGTTATGGCAGCAGGCGTGCAGCAAAATTAAATCTCCGCGCGGGATTTCATTCAGGGTCGCGAGCATGGCGGCAAAATTAATGCTGTGGGTGCTGTAGTCGTAATAGGGATATTCGCGCAGTTTCAGCCCTGCACTGCCGAGCAAGGGCACATGATTCGCCCAAGTCGGAATGCTCACCCACAAGCTGGCGCCGGGTTTGGCGCGCTGGATCAATTCAGCCGCAACGCGCAGTGCACCGCAACCACCGGGAGTCTGGATGGTGCGCACGCGTTTGGCGTTAACCGCCGGATGATCGGCGCCGTATATCAGCTTGGTCACCGCTTCATTGGCACCCGGATAACCCGCTGGCGGGGTATAGGCCTTGCTGCTCTCGCGGGCGATGCGCAGTTTTTCTGCCTCGGCCACCGCACTCATAATCGGGGTCACGCCGGCGTCGTTCTTATATACACCTACCCCAAGATCTACCTTGTTGGGATTGGTGTCATTCGCGTAGGCAATACTTAATCCGAGGATAGGATCGGCAGGTAACAGAGGAAGGGATTCAAACATGACAAACTCCAGACTTATCCAGCTAGCAGATGAAAGATACAAGTAGGTGGGAATATAGACCGACAAAAAACAGG
>DATIDX010000031.1:0-4143 GCA_035456025.1 Cellvibrio sp.
AGTAACAGAAACGTTGCGATCCAGAATCACTACTGGAATACGCGCGCGTTTGGCTTCCATCAAAACCGGCTGCCAACCAGTTTCCACTACCGGCGCAATTAAAATTGCATCAACACGCTGCGCGATAAAACTGCGCACCGCTTTAATCTGGTTTTCCTGCTTTTGTTGTGCATCAGAAAATTTCAAGGTGATGCCGCGCTTTTCTGCTTCGGCTTTTACCGATTCAGAAAAACTGGTGCGCCAGCCGGATTCTGAACCCACTTGCGCAAAACCCACAGTGAGTGCATTTGCAGTAGCGCTGATGCCAATAGCTGCGGCGAGGGAAAGAGTTTTAAAAATGGTTTTCATAATGTGTCCTCGTGTAATTGAATTATTTGCTGTAATGCTCCCGACTCTTTGTCCGGTATTTATATCCACCCGCCGTCAACAATAAAATGTTGAGCTGTACATAAACGACTATCATCCGACGCCAGAAATAACGCCATAGCGCTAATGTCTTCTGGCATCACCGATTTTTTTAAACACTGATTCTCTAAAATGCTTTTCGCTGATTTATCTTTAGTGAGCATCGCCATCTGGCGATCCGTCATCACCCAGCCGGGCACCAGGGTATTTACGCGAATATTGTCGCCACCCATATCGCGTGCCAGCCCGCGCGTTAAACCTTCAATCGCCGCTTTGGAACTGGTGTAACCGGGCATGCCGCCCTGAGTGGCATACCAGCTCATGGAACCCAAATTAATAATTGAGCCGCCGCCCAATTCCAACATCTGTTCATAAACTGCCTGCGCAGCAAAAAAATGATGGCGCAAATTGACGGCGAGCCGCTCATTCCAATAATCGACGGTGACTTCACGGAAATCGTGGCGGGTATCGTTGGCGGCGTTATTAATCAACACATTGATCGGGCCGACATCGTTGTATATTTGTTTGATGGTCGCTTGCAGCTTGGGAATATTTAACAGATTGCAACGGTAGTAGCGCGGCGCGGTGTTGTCAGGGCGATGGCTTAACTGTTCGACTAATTTGTTGGCGTCTTCATCGCGGATATCAATAAAACACACCTGCGCGCCCTGCAAACAAAATGCTTCCACCAAATTGGCGCCAATACCGGATGCACCGCCAGTGATTAATACCACTTTGTATTTCAGGCTGGGATATTGATTGGTGAGCGTCACAGTTGCGTCACCTCAATGCGAATGGCCGGGCACATCTGCGCCGCGGCGACCGACAAGAAAATCAAAATCGCAGCCATCATCGGCTTGCATCACATGTTCGATATACAACTGCAAATAACCGCCGGTTTTTTTGTGGATTTTTTGCTGGCGCAATGCATCCAGACGCGCGGTAATTTCGGCATCGCTCACTTCCAATTCCAGTGAGCCTGCATTGGTATCCAATGCAATCCAATCGCCATCCTGCACGGCGGCGAGTGGGCCAAATTCCTGTGCTTCGGGTGCAACATGCAAGACTACTGTGCCAAACGCGGTGCCGCTCATGCGCGCATCGGAAATGCGCACCATATCGGTAATGCCTTGCTTCAATAATTTCGGTGGCAAACCCATGTTGCCCACTTCCGGCATTCCGGGGTAACCCTTGGGGCCGCAATTTTTTAATACCAGGATGCTGTTGGCATCGACATCGAGCGCTTCATCCATAATGCGTTCTTTGTAGTGATCAAAACTTTCAAACACCACGGCGCGGCCGCGATGCTGCATTAAATGTGGTGACGCCGCACTGGGTTTTAATACCGCGCCGCGCGGTGCCAGGTTGCCGCGCAAAATACAAATGCCGCCGTTGCTGCACAGCGGGTTGTCGAGCGTGCGAATAACATCGTCGTTATAGCAGGGCGCTTGTTGGTTATTTTCCCAGAGGGTTTTTCCATTTGCAGTTAAACAATCTTTAAATAATAAATCGGCATCGCCCAAACGTTTTAATACGGCAGGCAAGCCGCCGGCGTAATAAAAGTCTTCCATCAAAAATTGGCCGGCGGGCTGCAAATTTACCAGCGTGGGAATGTGTTGGCCGTAGGTTTGCCAGTCTTCCAATGTGAGTGGCAACTCCATACGCGCGGCAATCGCTTTTAAATGGATAACCGCGTTGGTGGAGCCACCGATAGCGGCAGTGGTGCGAATCGCGTTGATTAAACTTTCGCGCGTCAATATTTGCGAGATGCGCAAATCTTGCTGCACCATTTCCACAATGCGCATGCCGGAAATATAGGCGAGGGTTTTGCGGCGCGCATCGACTGCGGGAATTGCCGCATTTTGCGGCAGCGATAAACCGAGCGATTCAACCATGCAGGCCATGGTCGATGCGGTGCCCATGGTATTGCAGGTGCCGGTGGAGCGCGACATATCCGCCTCCGCATCCATAAATTCCTGCAGCGAAATATTGCCTGCTTTGTAATCTTCGCTCATGCGCCATACCAGCGTGCCTGAGCCGACATCTTTACCTTTGTGCTTACCATTCAGCATTGGCCCGCCGGTGACGACAATCGTGGGCAGGTCGCAACTGGCGGCGCCCATCACCAACGCGGGCGTGGTTTTATCGCAGCCGACTAATAACACCACGCCATCAATCGGATTGCCGCGAATTGATTCTTCAACATCCATCGCCGCCAGATTGCGCGTAAGCATAGCGCTGGGGCGCAGGTTGGATTCACCGTTAGAAAACACCGGAAACTCGACCGGTACACCGCCAGCTTCAAGAATACCGCGACGCACACTTTCGGCCAGTTCGCGGAAGTGGCTGTTACAAGGGGTGAGTTCTGACCAGGTGTTGCAGATGCCGATAATCGGCCTACCCTGAAAGTGGTGCTCGGGAATGCCCTGATTTTTCATCCAACTGCGGTACATAAAGCCATTTTTGTCTTGGGTGCCGAACCATTGGGCACTTCGCAGCGGCTTTGGTACTGAGGTAGATGTGGTTTTTGTCTTATTATCTTTGTTCATACAGGGCTACATCTTCATTAAGCCACAGTTCTGGCACTGGCTTGACTCGCTGACATCCAGCAAAGTCATTGAATTATTATTAAAGTCATACAATATAAGAGTTGCAATCAATAGCAGCAATCCTAATTACGCAGGTTTACCTAGGGAAATCTGCATCAATTGGGGGCTCCTGAATCTTTTATCTGAGTATGCTTGATTTAATTGTATTATAATATCAATATAAATCAACCCCTCTGCCTGTAGCCAATGCGAGCGAGGCGATTTCTGTTAATCAGCATCCGCTGCGGGATGCACCATAAAAAGAGATGATCAGTATGCGTTCACTACTTCCGTCTTTGGCTGTCGCCTTGACCGCCTGTTGCAGTTCCCTGGTACAAGCCGCCAACCCGATTTTTACCGATGTGTTTACCGCCGACCCTGCCGCTATGGTGCATAACGGTAAGGTGTACCTGTATGCGGGGCACGATGAGGCCAAAGACAATACCAAATTCTTTGAAATGCACGACTGGCTGGTCTACTCGTCGGACGACATGGTCAATTGGGAGGCGCACGGCCCACGTTTACATGTGAAAGATTTCAAATGGGCGAAAGGCGATGCCTGGGCGAGCCAGATCATCGAAAAGAACGGCAAGTTCTACTGGTACATCACCGCGCGCCACAATGACACCAAGCCCGGTTTTGCGATTGGTGTGGCAGTGGGCGATAGCCCGCTCGGCCCATTTAAAGATGCGCGCGGCACAGCGCTTATCACCAATGATATGACCACCGATACCAAAAACGACTGGGATGATATCGACCCTTCTGTGTTTATCGATGATAACGGTCAGGCCTATTTATTCTGGGGTAATACCAAAGCGTACTACGCCAAGCTCAAGCCGAACATGATTGAACTGGACGGCCCGATTGTGCCGATCAAAACCCTGCCGGAATTTACCGAGGCGATCTGGGTACACAAATATAAGGACAACTACTATTTGTCCTTTGCGATGGGCTTCCCCGAAAAGATCGGCTACGCGATGAGCAAAAGCATCACCGGCCCCTGGGAATACAAGGGCATATTGAACGAGGTGGCGGGCAATACCCCGACTAACCATCAGGCGATTATTGAGTTCAACAACAAGCACTACTTTATCTATCACACCGGTGCAGGTCGCCCGGATGGCGGCCAATACCGCCGCTCGGTGAGCAT
>DATIDX010000032.1:0-6100 GCA_035456025.1 Cellvibrio sp.
CACACCGGAATCAGTGGCAACAACGCGTTCCATACCTGTTCCAACCAACGGCTTTTGTGCGCGCAAAGTAGGAACAGCCTGTCTTTGCATGTTTGAACCCATCAAAGCACGGTTTGCATCATCGTGTTCCAGAAATGGAATCAACGACGCAGCTACCGATACAACCTGACGCGGCGAGACATCCATATACTGAACATCTTGCGGAGGCTTGACGGTAAATTCATTCATGTGACGAACAGCCACAAGATCTTCGACTAACTTGCCTTTTTCTATTTTGGCCGATGCCTGCGCAATAACATGATCAGCCTCATTGATAGCAGACAAATATTCGATATTGTCCGTCACCTTACCGTTAATCACTTTACGGTAAGGCGTTTCAATGAATCCGTAATCATTGGTTCTGGCATAAGTTGCCAAGGAATTGATCAAACCGATATTCGGACCTTCTGGCGTTTCAATAGGGCACACACGACCATAGTGCGTTGGGTGTACATCGCGCACTTCAAAACCGGCACGCTCACGCGTCAAACCACCAGGCCCAAGCGCAGAAACACGGCGCTTGTGCGTCACTTCAGACAGCGGATTGTTTTGATCCATAAACTGGGAAAGCTGCGACGAACCGAAGAACTCCTTCACAGCAGCGGCAACAGGTTTGGCATTAATTAAATCTTGCGGCATCAAGCCTTCGCTTTCCGCAACGGACAAACGCTCTTTCACTGCACGCTCTACACGCACCAAACCAACCCGGAACTGGTTCTCAGCCATTTCACCGACAGAACGAACACGGCGGTTGCCCAAGTGATCGATATCGTCTACTACGCCTTTACCGTTACGGATATTGATCAAACACTTCAATACATCAACAATATCTTCTCTAGAGAGAGTGCCCTCTCCTTTTATTTCTTCACGGCCCAAACGACGGTTAAATTTCATTCGACCAACCGTTGAAAGCTCATAACGCTCTTGGGAGAAGAACAAGTTCTGAAAGAGATTTTCTGCAGCTTCTTTGGTTGGCGGCTCGCCAGGGCGCATCATGCGATAAATTTCTACCAATGCATCCAGCTGGGTGCGGCTCGGATCACTCCGAAGAGTGTCAGAAATGAATGGGCCGCAATCAAGGTCGTTGGTATAGATCGTTTCAAAATCAGTAACACCAGCTTCTGTCAATTTCTTAAGAACGTCTGCGGCAATAACTGTATTGCACTCAAAGACAATCTCGCCAGTTTTAGGATTAACGACATCTTTTGCCAGAGCATGTCCATGCAAATACGTTCCTGGCACTTGTAGCTTATCAACCGATGCTTTTTCGAGTTGGCGGACATGGCGCGCTGTAATGCGGCGGCCTTCCTCAACAATAACATTGCCTTTGTTGTCAGAGATATCAAAAGCTGCAATATCACCACGCAAACGTGATGGCACCAGATCAAATTGGTATTTTCCATCACCCAATGCGTGGAAGTGATCATTCTCGAAGAACATTGCCAACATTTCTTCTGCATTGTATCCAATAGCGCGCAATAAAACTGACGCTGGCAATTTACGGCGGCGATCAATGCGAACAAATACCAAATCTTTCGGATCAAACTCAAAATCCAGCCACGATCCACGATAAGGGATAATTCGTGCGTTATACAGCAATTTACCAGAGCTATGTGTCTTACCCTTATCATGGTCAAAAAATACGCCAGGTGAACGATGTAGCTGAGACACAACCACACGCTCAGTGCCATTAATGACAAACGTGCCATATTCAGTCATGAGTGGGATTTCACCCATGTAGACCTCTTGCTCCTTTATGTCCTTGATAGCTTTGTTATTTGATTCACGATCATAAATAATCAGGCGTACTTTTACGCGCAAAGGCGCGGCAAAAGTCACTCCGCGCAACTTTGATTCATTGACATCAAACTTTGGCTTGCCAAGAGTGTAATCGACATAGTCGAGTGCAGCATTGCCAGAATAACTAACAATCGGGAATACTGATTTGAATGCGGCTTGTAAGCCGACATCCTTGCGAGCGCCGGAATCTGAATGCTCCTGCGTGAAATGCTGATAGGATTCAAGCTGGATAGCTAGCAAAGGCGGGATATCCATCACCTGTGGCAGCTTGCCAAAATCCTTCCGAATACGCTTCTTCTCTGTATATGAGTAAGCCATCTGTATTCCCCAATGTGATCGTCTGTTTACTGCGTACTGCAAATTACCGCATTCGCTTCGTGTATGTTTCTTATCTATGCGCTATGAATGAAAGCGCAAAAAGGCCGACGAGAATACCCGTCAGCCCCTTCACCAAATCGCCTGCGTCGTTGCCGACACAGGAAATTTGCTTAGGCAATCTATCAATTTATTCAAGTAAATAGCACTCGTTAAAGATGCAATTACTTGAGTTCAACCGCAGCGCCAGCTTCTTCCAATTTCTTTTTAGCGTCTTCAGCTTCTGCTTTGGAAGCACCTTCCTTAACAGTAGATGGCGCCCCATCAACCAGATCTTTTGCTTCTTTCAGACCCAGACCAGTCAATTCGCGAACAGCTTTGATCACGTTAACTTTCTTCTCGCCTGCTGATGTCAGAATAATGTTGAATTCAGTCTGCTCTTCAACAACCGCAGCAGGACCAGCTGCTACCGCTACTGCCGATGCAGCTGTTACGCCAAATTTTTCTTCCATCGCTGAGATCAGTTCCACTACGTCTTTCACTGACATTTCAGAGATTGCATTGATGATGTCTTCTTTACTCAGTGCCATTTTTATTTCCTCACTGTGAGCTCTCGCTCGTTAAACCGTAAACAAACCCCGATGATACTCAGGCAGCTTGCTGTTCTTTTTGATCGCGAACAGCAGCAATAGTACGAACCAATTTGCCTGCAGACGCTTCTTTCAATACGCTCATCAACTTCGCAATAGCTTCATCGTAAGTCGGCAGAGTTGCCAACATACCAACATCAACTAATACGCCTTCGAAACACGCTGCTTTCAATTCAAGCTTATCGTTTCCCTTTGCGAACTCCTTCAAAATACGCGCGCCAGCGCCAGGATGTTCGTTAGAGAATGCAATAATGCTCGGCCCCACAAAGCTGTCAGACAGACATTCGTAAGCCGTACCTTGAACCGCGCGACGAGCCAGTGTGTTGCGGACGACTCTCAGCCATACGCCACTTTCACGAGCTTGTTTGCGCAACGCATCCATCTTGTCAACGGTAACGCCGCGTGAATCGGCAACCACAGCAGACAGCGCGCCTTTAGCAGCATTCTGGACTTCAGCGACAATCGCTTTTTTGTCTTCGAGTGCTAATGCCACAGCATTTACTCCTGGATTTGATCAGTAAACTGATCGTTGCTTTACCGCACTCCGGATATACAACAACAGAAGCGCGAACCTTTCGGTGTTCAAATCCAGCCTGCTATAAAAACAAACCTGAATCGGGCTCACCGTCTACGCGGGCTTTGCACCTCGGCACCGGATTACTCCAGACTCTGTGCGCTTTTAAGTCAGCCCGGATGACCGGAACTGACGCCTGCGGTTTTTGACAATTTGAGAGACATACAGCAAAACGCCGCCCAAACCCCAAATAGTTTTAGATGATCAGATATCCAACGACGCCTGATCGATTACCAACCCCGGCCCCATTGTGGTCGAGATAGTGATTTTCTTGAGATACACGCCTTTTGCCGTGGTCGGTTTGGCTTTCTTCAAATCATTGATGACCGCTTCGAGATTTTCCTTGATCGCCACAACATCAAAAGCAATTTTGCCGATGCCACCATGGATAATACCGTTCTTGTCAGCACGGAACCGCACTTGACCGGCTTTGGCATTTTTCACTGCAGAAACCACATCAGGTGTTACTGTGCCAGTTTTAGGATTTGGCATCAGACCACGCGGACCAAGCACTTGACCCAGAGCACCAACAACCCGCATAGCATCAGGCGATGCAATAACGACATTAAAATCCATCATGCCGCCTTTAATTTGCTCGGCAAGATCTTCCATACCAACAAATTCTGCACCAGCTGCTTTTGCAGCTTCTGCTGCAGCGCCTTGTGCAAACACAGCAACAGCAACGCTTTTGCCTGAACCGTGCGGTAACGTAGTAGCGCCACGAACAGACTGGTCAGATTTGCGCGCATCGATGCCGAGGTTCACGGCAAGATCAACGGTTTCACCGAATTTTACCTTGGATAAATCTTTCAACAACGCCACAGCATCGGCAATAGCGTACTGCTTGCCTGGCTGAACTTTAGCGTTGATCGCTTGGGCACGTTTGCTTAACTTAGCCATTACAGACCCTCCACTTCAATGCCAGCACTACGAGCACTGCCAGCAATAGTACGAACTGCCGCATCCATACTGGCTGCGGTCAAATCCGGCATTTTTAACTTGGCAATTTCTTCAACTTGGGCGCGAGTTACTTTGCCAACTTTATTTTTGTTGGGCACGCCACTACCGCCTTTCAGACCAGCTGCTTTCATCAACAAGATTGAAGCAGGTGGTGTTTTGGTAATGAATGTAAAACTGCGGTCGGAATATACTGTAATGACAACAGGAGTCGGCATGCCGAGCTCCATGCCCTGCGTTGCAGCATTGAACGCTTTACAGAATTCCATGATGTTTACACCATGTTGGCCCAACGCTGGACCAACCGGCGGGCTCGGGTTTGCTTGACCCGCTTTGACTTGTAACTTGATGTAGGCCTGAACCTTCTTAGCCATAATTAAAACCCTCGTTGGGTGTTAGCGCCTCCAGAATTGCATTCTTTGTGATGCAATCCCTTCTCTGGCTCCCCACAATTCAATGACAATACTGTTATCGAATTGCACCTATGCGCAGCGTGAACCGCGCCATTTTTCATCAGGCTTTTTCGACCTGACTAAAATCCAGCTCAACCGGAGTCGAACGTCCAAAAATCAAAACAGCCACACGCAGGCGGTTCTTATCATAATTAACTTCTTCTACAACACCGTTAAAATCATTGAACGGACCATCAACCACACGAATCATCTCGCCTGGCTCAAAAATAGTTTTGGGGCGCGGTTTTTCACTACCCACTTCAACGCGCCGCAAAATCAATTCTGCTTCTGCGTCTGTAATAGGAGCAGGCTTATCCGCCTTTCCACCAATAAAGCCCATGACGCGAGGCGTTTCTTTCACCAAGTGCCATGACTCATCGTTTAATTCCATCTGAACAAGAACGTAGCCCGGAAAAAACTTGCGCTCGCTTTTACGCTTTTGCCCAGCACGCATCTCGATGACTTCTTCCGTAGGAACAAGAACATCACCAAAAATATCCTGCATCCCCGCACGCTCAATACGCTCTTTCAATGCAGCAGCAACTTTCTTTTCAAAACCCGAATAGGCGTGAACAACATACCAACGCTTGGCCATATCTGCTCCCTAGCCGATAATCAGCGAAATAAGCTTGCCAAAAGCGGCATCCAGCCCCCATAAAATCAGGGCCATAGCAAAAACAAAGGCAACAACCACCAATGTTGTCTGTATAGTTTCTTGGCGTGTAGGCCATACGACCCGACGAACCTCAACAACCGCCTCCCGTAATAATGTAAAAAAGGCACCGCCTTGCGATGTCAGCGCGACAAAAAACAGCGCCACACACAAAACAGGCAATAAAGCCAAAACCCGATAAGGTGTTGGATATTGGCCATAGTGGTAATAGGCAAATATGCCCCCAAAAACCAACACGGCAACAACAACCCACTTCAACACATCCAGACCGCCATTCAGCCCCTTGATGCCCTGTGCTTCAGCATTGCTATTCATCTCAGGCCTTTATATCTCACAAAACAAAGCATCAATATTTGGCAGGCCAGGAGGGACTCGAACCCCCAACAACCGGTTTTGGAGACCGGTGCTCTACCAATTGAACTACTGGCCTTTTAATAACTGAATTACTAAAACCTCAAAGAGCGCGCACAGACCACCGCACGCGCACCACCTATCAACAACGAGATAACAATCACTCAATAATTTTAGCGACGACGCCGGCGCCCACAGTACGGCCACCTTCACGGATCGCAAAACGCAAACCATCTTCCATCGCAATCGGATGAATCAGCGTCACTGTCATCTGGATGTTATCGCCAGG
>DATIDX010000033.1:0-10941 GCA_035456025.1 Cellvibrio sp.
TAAGGAATAAGTAGTAATGAGTACACCAACATCGGGGCGCTTTGTCAGTCGTCTTACTCGGGAAACTTTGGCGGTAATTCTGGCAGGCGGACGCGGTTCCAGGCTCCATCAATTAACAGATTGGCGTGCAAAACCCGCAGTACATTTCGGGGGTAAATTTCGGATTATCGATTTCCCTCTCTCCAATTGCGTTAACTCCGGTATACGTCGAATCAGTGTCTTGACCCAATACAAATCCCACTCACTCGATCGCCACGTACAGCGCGGTTGGGGCTTCCTCGGTGGTGAGTTGGGCGAGTTCGTCGAGTTGTTACCTGCCCAGCAACGCCTCAGTGAATCCTGGTATGCAGGCACTGCGGACGCAGTTTTTCAAAACATTGACATTATTCGTCGCCATAATCCTGAGTACGTATTAATTCTCGCGGGCGACCATGTATATAAAATGGACTACGGAACTATGATCGCAGCGCACGTTGAACGCGGTGCGGACATTACCGTCGGCTGCATTGAAGTCCCATTGGAAATCGCGCATGCCTTTGGTGTCATGGACATCGATAAAGATCATCGAATTGTAAAATTCACAGAAAAGCCTGCAAATCCGGAACCTATGCCGGGCAGACCCGATAAAGCATTGGCCTCTATGGGCATCTATGTCTTCAGTACCAAAGTGTTGTTCCGCGAACTCTTAAAAGATCGCGAGAATCCAAATTCATCGCACGATTTTGGTAAAGATATTATTCCATCGATGATTAAAAATCATCGCGTCACCGCGTTCCCGTTCCGCGATCCGGTATCGGGTGGCGATGCCTATTGGCGCGACGTAGGTACCGTTGATTCGCTCTGGGAAGCGAACCTTGAATTGACCGGGATTACACCAGAGCTGGATTTATACGACGCTGCTTGGCCAATCTGGACTTATCAAGAGCAAGTGGCGCCCGCTAAGTTTGTGTTCAATGATGAAGGTCGCCGAGGTTATGCAGTCGACTCCTTAATTGCCGGTGGTTGTATTATTTCCGGCTCGGCCATCAAGCACTCCTTACTCTTTCCGCGCGTGAGAGTTCATTCGTATTGCGAGATCGAAGACTCGGTGCTTTTTCCCAGCGTGGAAGTTGGACGTCGCTGTAAAATCCGCAAAGCATTAATTGATCGGCGCTGCAAAATTCCGGAAGGAACTGTAATTGGGTATGATCTAGAAGCGGACAAAAAACGCTTCCACATTTCACCCAAGGGCGTAGTTCTCGTCACTCCCGACATGTTAGGACAGGATGAAGTCAATGGCTAATAATGGCAAAACGAAGGTAGTATTTCTTTGGCATATGCATCAGCCTGATTATCGCGACATTTTAACGGGTGAGTATTATTTTCCCTGGACTTACCTTCACGCCATTAAAGATTATGTGGATATGGCTGCGCATATAGAAGCGCAGCCAGCTGCCAAAGCGGTAGTAAATTTTGCGCCGATACTGTTGGAGCAATTGGACGATTATGCGCAGCAAATTGCTGCGTATTTTCGCGACCAAAGTAAAATAAAGGATGCTGTCCTGGCTTCGTTAGTGGAGCAGATTTTGCCGGCGCCGGGCACCATGGCATTTACCGATCTTGCCAAAAAATACTTGCGCTCCAATCGTGAACGCATGATCGAACGTTTTCCGGTTTATCATGAGCTTGCCAATGTCGTGGGAAGCTTCGATGAAAGGCCATTTATCAGCCGCTATTTAAATGAGCAATTCCTGATTGATCTGGGAGTCTGGTACCACCTCAGTTGGATTGCAGAAATTCCTCGTCGCGCGGATGAGCGGATTCAACGCTTACAAAAAAAGGAACGTCATTTTTCCTTTGAAGATCGTCGCGAATTATTGGAAATAATCGGTGAATTAATTGCCTCAATCGGTCCGCGTTATCGCAAGCTTGCCGAATCTGGTCAAATTGAATTGTGCATGAGCCCTTATGCACATCCCATTATTCCCCTGCTTATTGATTTAAAAAGTGCCAAGGAGGCAATGCCAGAAGTCAGTTTGCCTAACGCTGCTTTTTATCCTGATGGGCGTAACCGTGCTAAATGGCATTTACATGAGGGTTTTAAAACTTTTGAGCAGTATTTTGGAATACGGCCGCGCGGATGTTGGGCATCTGAAGGTTCTTTGAGTGATGAGACATTAAAATTATTACACGAGGCGAAATTTGATTGGGCTGCAACCGGCGATTCAGTGCTGCACAACAGTTTGCGCGCATTGGAAAATAGGGCGGTCGCCGAACAGATGCGCAGCGACAGTCAATCACTACATCGCGCTTACGAATTTGCCAATGTAAAAATTAACACTTTTTTCCGCGATGACGGATTGTCTGATTTGATCGGCTTCAAATACGCAACCTGGCACTCAGATGATGCGGTTAGCGATTTAATTAATCATATGGTGAACATCGCCAATGCCAGTAAAGATGTAAAAAATACAGTCATTTCCGTAATCATGGATGGCGAAAACGCATGGGAATATTTTCCAGAGAATGCCTATCATTTTTTACACACACTCTATGAGCGCCTGACACATCATCCGCAGCTCGAGCTGGCTACGTACAGCGAAGTTCTCGATCACCTACAACCCACGCCTGTTGCTATGCCGCACTTGGTCGCCGGTAGTTGGGTATACGGAAGCTTCTCTACCTGGATCGGTGACAAAGATAAAAACCGCGGCTGGGATATGCTTTGTGATGCCAAGCAGCAAGTCGATCACGCTCTCAGCAAGCGCAATTTCTCTCCCGAACATTTAGCGCGAATAGAGAAGCAGTTAGCGCTATGCGAAGGTTCAGACTGGTTCTGGTGGTTTGGTGACTATAATCCAGCACAAAGCGTAAGCGATTTTGAATATTTATTTCGCCGTCACTTAATTAATCTGTATTCGTTAATCGAGCAGCCACCACCGGCTTATCTAAACCAGGTTATTAGTGTGGGTGGCGGCGATCCTGCAACTGGCGGTGTCATGCGTCAAGGCCATGCAAATTAGTTCCGGTGTATCCACTAGTTATTTTTCATAAGTTATAAAGGTACAGCTTTTCATGGTAAACAAATCACCTTTATTTCAGCGTCGTACTGCCGGTGTTTTGTTACATCCTACTTCTTTACCGTGCTCGGAATCCTGGTGGGACAAAAATTGTGGGAAAGCATTCGGCACTTTAGGGAAAGACGCCTATTCTTTTATAGACTTCATTGCGCAAGCTGGCTTGTCCATTTGGCAAATGCTTCCCACTGGCCCCACACAAGCTGACATGTCGCCATACCAATCCATTTCCGCACACGCGGGAAATCCGGATTTAATCAGTCTGGATCGGTTACTAGATAAAGGTTGGATAAGGGCAGGGGATGTGCAACAAGTTGGTGAGAGATCTTTAATCTATGCACGCCAACAAGGCGCACTTTCTTTTTATCAATTTCTGGAAAGTGATGCGGCAGCAGATACTCGGCGTCAATTTCAGATCTTTTGCGAACAACAAAATTATTGGTTAGATGATTTTGCATTGTTCAGTGCATTGCGAACAGAGTTTGATAACGCATCTTGGAATACGTGGCCAATCGAATTGCGCAGGCGCGATAAACTGGCATTGGATGAGTTTCGCAAAAAATTGGCGCCTGCAATCAATGCAGTCTTGTTCGAACAGTTTGCTTTTTTCACGCAGTGGCAAGATTTAAAACTTTATGCAAATGAAAGAGGCATAAGTTTATTCGGTGATATGCCGATATTTGTTGGCCACGACAGTGCAGACGTTTGGGCGCAGCAACATTATTTTCAATTGGATGAAATTGGTAATCCACTAACTGTGGCGGGCGTGCCACCTGACTATTTTTCTGAAACAGGGCAACACTGGGGTAACCCTCATTATGCATGGGATGCCATGGTTGCTGACGGTTTCCAGTGGTGGCTGGCGCGGTTGCGTACGCAATTGCAATTGTTTGATCTGATTCGTATAGATCACTTTCGCGGTTTTGAAGCCTATTGGGAAATTCCGGGTGATACGCACGACGCGCGTTTGGGAAAATGGGTCAAGGCTCCAGGTGAGGCCTTTTTAAAAGCATGCTTTGAGGCTTATCCGGGGCTGCCTTTGGTGGCGGAAAACCTTGGGGTTATAACCGAGGAAGTTGAAGCCTTACGCAATCAATTTGAGCTTCCCGGCATGTTGGTTTTGCAGTTTGCTTTTGATGGCAATACAAACAATCCGCATCTGCCACATAACCACAGTCGCAGCGACGTGATTTACACAGGCACTCACGACAATGATACAACAGTGGGATGGTATCAATCATTGCCTGAGCAAAGTCGGAATCAGCTACAGCACTATTGTTTCAACTCTGTGGATAAAATTCCATGGTTGTTGATTGAAACAGCGCTGGCATCGGTAGGGCGCATGGCGATTATACCCATGCAGGATTTTTTGGAACTGGATGGAGGGCACAGGATGAATATGCCCGGCACAACGGATAAAAATTGGGTGTGGACGTTTTCGTGGGATCAGGTTGAACCCACACTTGCCGATCATATACGGCAATTGTTAACAGCCTATCATCGCTTGAGCTAGCAGTGATAGAACATTAATCACTCAACACATTATAGGAACTCCTATGGAACACAGATGCAGCGCGCGCTATACAGCCGATATCAAAATCCTGATTTATCGATACGAAGTTCCCGTAGCTATAGGCCGGATAAAAAATGGCACGCGTCACGGCTTGTTTATCGAGTCAGATTTGATGGCTGTAAAACCGTTGCAACAACTAGGGATAGAAATTCTGGTTTATCGCAGTTCTCAAAAATTGCAACGTTACCGTTTTGACTCAATTGTCATTCATACTACTGAACATGGATTTGGTGTTGAACTCGACACGCTTGGTGCAGAAGCCGGTGATCAGCTGATTGAAATGTTGTGCGCTTCACCAGAAACCCCACAGGAAAGTGAATTGTTTGATATGGTTGCCAGTGCCTAGATCCTGAAGATCCAGGTGACTGATTGCTAGACTTGTTAAATCCCGGAAGTAGACACATTAAAAACAAGCTAACTCATGTTGCGCATAATGTATATTATGTTAAATTGCGTAACTCAGTAATATCAACGGCTTAGATCAAGTGTGCCTGCTTTCGCTCTGCGCGGCGAACGGCTTTATGAAGCATAAACAACTGTTAGAGCGTTTATACGCTGAAGTCGAAACAGTCATTCTCAGTAAACAGCATCCGGTTACCGGGTTGCTCCCTGCAAGTACCGCAATTAATAATCACGGCGATTACACTGATGCTTGGGTGCGCGATAACGTCTACTCGATTATCTGCGTATGGACCTTGGGCATGGCATTCAAGCATCAAGGCGAAGATCACAAAAGCGACCAGCTCGAGCAGTCCACAATTAAATTGATGCGTGGGCTGTTGCAATCGATGATGCGGCAGGCGCAGAAAGTCGAAAAGTTTAAGCACTCGCTGGAGAACGGCGATGCGCTGCACGCCAAGTACGACACTGCTACTGGTTTGCCTGTGGTTGCGGACGATGCTTGGGGGCATTTGCAAATTGATGCCACCTCAGTGTTCCTGTTGATGTTGGCGCAAATGAGCGCGTCAGGCCTCAGGATTGTGTGTACTCATGATGAGGTCGATTTTGTCCAGAATCTGGTTTACTACATAGCCAGCGCCTACCGTACACCGGATTACGGCATTTGGGAGCGCGGCAACAAAGTCAATAACGGTAAAACGGAAATTAATGCCAGTTCGGTTGGTATGGCGAAAGCTGCACTGCAAGCGCTGGATGGCTTTAATTTGTTTGGTAAACACGGTGATAAAAGGGCGGTCATTCATGTCATTGCTGATGCAATTTCGCTAGCGAGAACCACCCTCGCCTCGCTGCTGCCGCGTGAATCCCTTTCCAAAGAAACTGACAGTGCGCTGTTAAGCATTATCGGTTTTCCTGCGTTTGCTGTGGGCAAGGAAACCCTCGCTACACAGACGCGCGATTCTGTATTAACGAAACTCGGCGGCAATTACGGCTGCAAACGTTTCTTATGGGATGGGCATCAGACTGTTCTGGAGGAAAGTTCACGCATTTATTATGAGCACGATGAACTTGGTAATTTCGCCAATGTAGAATCAGAGTGGCCACTGTTTTTTACTTATTTGTATATCACTGCGCTTTTTGATGGTAGCGAAGCAACAGCAAAACATTACCGCAAAAAACTCGAATCGCTAATGGTCTATGTTGATGGGATAGGCTTGTTGCCGGAACTGTATTATCTACCATTGGAAAATGTTGAAGGTGAGAAGCAAAATCCACGCTCGCAAACTCGCGTGCCTAACGAAAACATTCCACTTGTTTGGGCCCAAAGTTTGTATTTGACGGGCTTGATGTTGGATGAGGGTTTGGTGAGTACTGATGATCTTGATCCACTAAAAATGCGTCGGCGCTCTACCCGCTTTATTAAATCAAATATTGCATTGGTGGTGCTTGCGGAAAATGACACCATCAAACAACACCTCGCAAAATATGGTGTTATTGCCGAAAGCTTACAAGATATTAAACCTATGGGTGTGGTGTCAGCATCCAGTTTAATGGAAGCATATGCACATGTAGGTGAAAATAAATCGTTAGGATTATCTGGTCGGCCGCGTCGACGTGTACAAAGCTTGGCGACATCTCAAACCTACGAAATTAACAATAAAATTTATTTGAGCTTATCCTGGTTGCAAAGTGAGCGCGAAGACTATCGCCGCTATGACGCACAGTGGGTAATTGAAAATTTAACTCAGGAGATCCAATTTATTTATAAAAATTGGCTTAGCTCCGAGGTTGCCGTTTTCACGCTGTTGATGGATCATCGTTTCTACAAGGTACCCAATGCGGAGTTGTTGTACGCTACCCTACGCAGCTACCAACTGCGAACTGAACATGAATATGTCGGTTATGCCTCAGCCAATCTTGCCTACCGTGCATCGCGCGTTAATAGTTTGTCTATCCCCTACTTCCATGTTCCGTCAATGAACAACCAAATGCTAGCAGCGAATTCGGCAGAGACTGCCTTGCAACCTGCTCAGCTGGAGCCTGTCGCTGCGGCGCTGCTGCAAAATTTTTATACCGAAAGCGATATCATTACCTATCGCAAGTTTTCGATTTATATAAAAAAGCGTTCGATGACGGACAATGTTGGCGTCAACGGTGCGACCATTACGGTGAAAGATTTAATACGCGATTTTTTTAATCGCTCCCAAAAAGTGAATTACTGGTTGCTTGCACGTTTTTGCTTTTCCCAGCTGAGCTATACATTAACTGATCTGGGCGATAGCCTGACCCTGCTGGCTGCAAGAAACTTAAGTATTACCGTGGGCGATAATAATCACACCGAAATTAAAGTTGACCAATCTTTTTCAAACGCGACCTATTTTGAAAGCGTTCGGCAACTATTTCCCGACCTGCTTGAGCGTACGCTGGTGCAGGAATTAATTTCTGCAATAGGTTCATTGATTCGTTCAGAGCCAAAATTATTTGATGGATTGCATTCGGTTCAGTTGCGCAATTTCATGTTGCTTTGTGGCATGGATAAAGGGGATGCTGAAGACGTAAGCATGCTTGAATGGCTGGGTTTGCAATCGCCCGCCAAGCTTTATAAAAAAATTCGCTCGATCCTGACTTCGCGCAAGAAGGTCTTTTCCCAAGGGATCAACCACATCACCCCCTATAAAATTCATCACAATGAATACGCTGATGATGACAACCCCGTGCTGTCTGATGCAATGGATACCGATTGGCTAGAGTGGCGGACTGCACGTGGTTTGATCACGCATTTTGATGCAAATTTCCTGAAAGATATTTGGCACAGCTTGATGTTTTCCCAATTGCTGGTCTTTAGCAACGCCAATGGCGCTAGCTTTAGCTTGGATTGCAAAACAACACGCCAGTCAATGACGCCGGGTGAGGAAAGTTTTGCACATTTGATTGATCAACTTACGCACCAGCTTCATCCTGCTTACTACAAAAGTGCGGTCGTAGAGGCCCTTTATGCCTATACTCAATTCTGTATTAATAATCCGCAAATGCGCTTTCAAAAACCCTTGGTATTTCGTGAGGTTCTTGAGCGCGCGGCGGTGCGTTATATGAGTGAGCGTAGGGCGCAGATGAGCAGCCTTGGAATAGAAACAGATTTGACCGTTTTTATGCAGCAGTCACCACATATAGTGAACCTGTATGTAACTCTCATCTATGCCGAGATCACGCAGCCCTATTGAGGGCTGTGGCCGGGCGGATTACCTATGCCCGGCACAGGATCAAATATATATCGCTCCCCCATAGGCTCTCATCAACGTAGCGTTTAGAATGCGGCCAACTCCAGGCACATCTTATTAAGTTGAGTACTATGAAGCTATTAGGGCCTACGCTGCTGATTCTGGGCGCAATCCTGAATATCCTTGCCTTATTTATGCTGGTTCCGTTGGCCCTGTCTATCACTTACAACAGCGACAACCAGCTTGCATTTTTCTCCTCTGCAACCATTACCAGCTTGGCAGGTATCATTTTTTTACTGATAGGAAAGAAGTCGCGTCTCGATTTTATGCAACCGCGGCAGGTTTTTCTGATCACGACTTGTGCGTGGACAGGTATTTCCCTGTTCAGCACTCTTCCCTTTTTGCTAATGTCCAGTCCACTCGACATTGCCGATGCCGTATTTGAATCCGTCTCGGGAGTTACTGCCACTGGTGGCTCGGTAATGGCCGGATTGGACGCCCGCCCTAAAGACATCTTGTTATGGCGCTCAATCCTGAACTGGATTGGCGGTGTCGGTATTATCGGGATGGCGATTGCAGTGCTTCCATTCTTACGCGTTGGCGGTATGCGCCTTTTTAAGACCGAATCATCAGATTGGTCAGACAAGGCAATGCCGCGCGCGCGCAGTTTAATGGCGATGATTATTTATTGTTATATCGCGCTGAGCCTTATTTGCTGCCTGGCTTACTGGCTTGCAGGTATGGATTTTTTCAACGCGCTCAACCACGCCATGGCAACCGTATCAACCGGCGGCTTTTCCACCTCCGATAGCTCCTTTGCGCAATTTGATAGTTTACTTATCCACTGGATCGCTATTCCTTTCATGTTGGCCGGCGCATTTCCGTTCGTTTTATTCGTGCGCTTGCTGATCAGTCGGAAATTTATTGTTTTCAATGATACCCAAGTTCGTGCCCTGCTCTGGATTGTGGCAATCACCACCTTGATATTGACTGTACAGCTCATTGTTTCGGATCACATGACGCCCTTCAGGGCATTGACCATGGCCTGCTTTAATTTGGTCTCAGTGATAACAACGACCGGTTTTGCTTCGGGCGATTACCAGAACTGGGGGCCTTTGGCTGTTGTGATATTTTTCTTTATTACTTTTGTTGGCGGTTGTTCAGGCTCAACCAGCGGCGGTATAAAAGTGTTTCGTTTGCAAATATTTGCCAGCTTGGTACGCGAACAAATCATCACTGCAATTCATCCTCGTGCCATTATCAGCCGCCGCTATAATGGCCGCCTGATCAGTTCGGAAATTATTGCATCGTCCATCTCCTATATGTTTCTAATGATGATTTGCTTTGTTGTCATCGCCTCGATTTTATCGCTGACCGGTCTCGACCTGATGACCAGTATTAGTGGAACAGCGGCATCGCTCATGAATGTGGGCCCAGGCCTTGGCCCAATTATTGGCCCAGCAGGTAATTTTTCCAGCTTAAGTGATACGGCAAAATGGGCGCTATCTGCCGGTATGCTACTAGGCCGATTGGAGTTCCTGACGATCCTTGTGCTGTTCACCCCTGCGTTTTGGCGCGCGTGATGAATCTCGAACAATACATACGCAAATTTGCTTATCCAATAGCAATTCTTTTTCCGTGGTTTATGACCCCGGTTGCGTTTTTAATTACTGATTATTTACCCAATGCGAATGTACCATTGCTGTATTTGGTGATGGTGGTTTTTATCTCGATCAACGTGACCGTCGAGCTGGCAATTATCAATGCCTTGTCCAGTTTTTTTGCCTACAGTTTCTTTTTTGCCGAACCTGATGGTTCGATCCTGATTCACCATAAAGAAGATTTTCTCACCATCCTGCTCATGGTGTTCACTTCTATTGTGGTGGGTTACATGGCCACCAAACATAAACGCAACGTACAAAAAATTCGTGTGCGTGAGTTTATGACGGATATTGAATTGGAATTGCTGGAAAAGCTGCCCAAGGCCGTAAATACCGAAGATGTTATTGCAGCAATGCGCGATGCTCTTCGCCCCTGGCATGATAACTGTGTGCTCATTACTCATGGCGACAATTGGGTTACCCATCCGATGATCAGGCGCCTGACCAATTTGCGCAAAACCTATTTGGAAGAGTTGTTGGAGTTGCGTTTAACACCGGAAGTTATCGCCAGGATTCCCGAGCTGGAAAAAGAATACGATGTGTATTTTCTTTATAGCTCACGCCAAGTTATCGGGTTGCTGCGGATCGCGACCGAAAATATTCAATATCTTCCTAAAGATATTTTTCTTTTGCTATTGCATCAGGTGAATATTTCGTTGGAGCGTACTCGCTTGGCTGCGGATCTTGAAAAAGAAAAAATTGCCAAAGAAAATGAACTGCTGCGCTCTGCCCTGCTTTCATCGGTATCGCACGATTTCAGGACGCCGCTAACCACCATGATCGGCGCCACTTCCACAGTGATCGAGCTGGGTGAGCATCTGGACAAACAACAAACGCGTGAACTTCTTGACACAGTTCTGGAAGAGGCTCAACGGCTCAATCGTTACACGCAAAACTTGCTGGATATGACCCGCCTCGGTTTTGGCCAGTTGCAGCTTGAGTGCGATTGGGTGAGTGTGGAAGAGATCATGGGTGTGGTGAAAAAACGGTTGCGCCCGTTACTGATACGCAATTATCTGACGGAAGACATAGAT
>DATIDX010000034.1:0-4256 GCA_035456025.1 Cellvibrio sp.
TACCCAGTTACCCGATTGAGCGCCAGTAATTACACCCGTATTTGCCAATTGGATATTGCTTGAAGATTTAATGGTTGAAGAAATATCTTTAGCATGATTAATCAATTGATAAGTGCCCGCAATTTCATTCACAGCAACGAATTCCAATGCAGGACGACTGCGATTTTGATCGTTAGCATCAACTTTTTCGGCGTAACGCAATGGTGATACCACCGGCCAACCATCGGCATTAAAGAAAAATTCATGCGTGCGAACTTCGTGTTGTTCACCGCGACCAGGGAAACGGGTATGGAAAACCAAAAAGTATTGACCCGTTGCTGCTTTGCGATACGCAGAGTTATGGCCCGGTGAGACGTAGCCTAGTTGGTTATTGGTTCCAGCGAACACGTGGTTTCCCACCAGTTTTACACCATGGGGCGCAAGGCTCGCCGTATCAAACAAAGGAACATTTGGATTGGCTTTTACATTGCGCATATCGGTACCTTTCGCATCAAGGTACGGACCATTCGGATTGCGCGAGCGTGAGACGCGAATGTTGTAACCTCCAGCTGCATCCAAACCACCGAAGCTGACGAACATGTAATAATAATTCGTTTCAGGGCTGAAGATTACGTAGGCACCTTCAATCACAGAGTGATTACCGCCCATTAAATGTTTGCCATAACCTTGGCCACTGATAGGGAAACCGGTTGATGCATTTAATTGCATTATAAAAATCCCACCGGAATAAGAGCCGTAAATCATCCACAACCGATTGGTGTTATCGTAAAAGACAGTTGGATCGACGGCATTCGGATGTGTTTGTCCGTTATACACGGTTCCATCTTCGCTGATCTGCCCCCACATCCCTGAACGCAAAATCAAACCATTATCCGTGTATGGCCCTTCAATTGTTGATGAAGATGCAATTCCCAATGCCGAGACCGGCGAGTCACCTTTGCACGCGTTGTAATACATTAAATAGCGGCCATTGATGTAGGCAACATCCGGCGCCCAGAGCGTATTGGTTTGTGCCCAGGTCAGAGCCTCTGAAAGTTCACTGGTGACGTTATTAAAAATCCGGTTATTGGAATTCACACCGTCAGCAACACGGGACCAACGCATAAGATCCGGTGATTTCGCCACAGAAAGGTGAGATCCGAATACGTAATACTGATTGTTGGCAAAAATAACTGACGGATCATGCACTGCAATATTGGTAAAGCTTGGATTAACAAAGCTAATCGGTGTAGTGACTGTTTCACAATTGGCCGCTGTCACATTGCTGCCGGTAATCGTTACATTATCGATATTGGATAATCCTTCGTTACCGGCTGCCTGCAAGCGTATTTTGTGTACACCTGCATCAAGATAAACACTCACCGTTTCACTGGTTAACCAGCTTGTCCATGCACCGGTTGCGGGAAATGAAATATTCGCCAAACTAGTATTTCCATCAACCATTAAATCCGCTGATCTTCCTGCGCTTGCTGCATAGCGCCATTTAAAACTATAAGTACCTGCGGTTTTTACATTGATAGACCAATCCACACCTGCGCCCGTTGCGTTGGTAGAGTTTGCAAAGCCTGCGCCGGTAAAACCTGAATTATTGTTATCAATCGTTCCATTGACCGCACAAAATCCGGTTTGGTTTTCCTCTAACACAATGCTCACATTTGTTGAGGGCGCTGAATTTGACACTGATGACCTTGAAGCAGAACTCAATACTGATAATGCGTTTGACGATGCATTAGAAGAGCGGACAGAAGATGGTGTTACTGAGCGTGCAGACGAGGAGCGTGAAGAACTGATTGGCGCGAGGCTGGATGCAACTGACGAAGTGGTACTGCATAAACTCCCTGTCAATCGCGGCACTTCCGCCGCACCTCCATTTTTGTCCACCTGCACACCAAAGGTTGCGCTTTGTCCGGGCTGCAAATTGCCATTCCAATTTAGATTACTGGCGGTATAGGGATTATTACCCGTGATGGTTGCGTTCCATGAACTGCTCAACCGGTTATTATTAAACTGCCAGCCAAGGTTCCAACCAGATACCGCGCTGGAACTGTTATTGGTAACCGTGATTTCACCGGTAAGGCCAGACCCCCAATCATTAGTCACTTTGTAAATACACGCCGCCAAGGCTGACTGATTTACAGCGAGCAAGCAAAACCCGCTCATTGCAATAAAATTCATTTTTTTCATGGTTTTTCTCGTTTATTTTTCGATTACTTTTTTACTGACCACCCTCTTATTTTTTTCCAATGAAATTTCAGTAGGAAACAGGAATTATGATAATTATTTCTTACTTAAAATCAGGAATGGAAAAACTGCAAAAATATGAGAAGGAAAGTGAAAAAAGCGTGAATGTAATTGAAAGTAGAAGGCCAGGAATACATTCTCCTGGCCTTTAAAGAGCAATGGCTATTTACGACGCACTGGCGTAATAAACGGTGCCGGAGGTGGCGCCATTCCAAAGCCAAGGAAGTAATCCACGTGATGCGATTGCTTGTAACCGTGGATCGTTAAACTATTCCGGTAAGCAGGATTGTGCGCGAGAGAATACAAACGCGTACTGGTTTCGTAGGTTGTGCTGTATATTCTCAACTCGGTGTTGTCGGAGCTTTCTATGATAACTTCTTCTCTCCAATCCCCAGCGATATCACCAAAGAAAGGCAAGGCTCCGCGCGCACGAACTAATCCACTAAACGTTTCGCGCCACACATAATTATTGCGTTGCTTGGCCGCGAGATTCCAATCACCTACGCGATTGTTGTCCAGTAATTCGCTGCCGGTATCGCCATCCCATTGGATCTGGAAATTCGGCCAGGGAACATTCGCATTAGTCTCAGCAACTAACAATTTGCCCGACGCAGAATACAAACCGTTAAAGCTCCAGTACTCCATGCCTGGCTCGTTGGGAAATAAATCGGCGACGGTACCGCGCGCCATATCTGCACCTACCGCACCATTTGGCGCGGAGTATTTGCGCAGGATTCTTCCGGTTGCTGCATCGTAGTAATAGGTTTCCAAACCATTGCGATTATCTTGCTGGATACCAAAACCTTCGAGTCCCGGACGAGAAGGATCTATATCGGTAATATGAAAACGGTCACCGTGAATTACACCTTGTAACCCGAGGTCATACAACAAAGTTCCATCACCACTAAGTGCATAGCCGCCGTCAATCACTTCATCTTTACCATCGCGGTTGACATCGATAATTCTTAATTGATGGAAATCCGGGCCTGCGCCATTGCCGCGCAAATATTTCCAGCGTTGCGTTAATTTGGCACCGTCAAAATCATAGGTGCTGATGACCAGGTTAAATGCTCCGCTGCCAATTCGGTTTTTACACTTTGTTACCAAACTTGGTTTAGCACCATCCAGATAACCAACGCCGAATTGACACTGTAAGGGGCCATCGGAACGATAGTTATTCGGTAATGGAGCCCGTGTAATTTCTGCACCGGTTGCGCCGTTCACGATGGATATAAATTGGTCCTGATCATTTGAATGGCTCAAGGTTTTTCCGTCACCAAATATAAAACCATTTGCGGTTTTAACGGCAATTTCTGCACGACCATCGCTATTAAAATCAAACACGGTGAGGCCATCCCACATTCCATTGCTCATGGTGGTCGCACCACCCTCGATGCCGTTCTGGTTTACACCCAGCGGTCCTGTATTGAGCCGCCACAAGAACTTGCCATCCTGGGTATAGGCATCTACTAACGGCGCTTGCGCACTGATACGGTTTACAACAACATCGTATTCGCCGTTGCCAGTCAAATCCCCAACCCATCCGAGATGCACAACTGCACCCGCAGGTGCTGACCGCAATGGAATACTGCGATATTTTTGCTCGATCAAGGTTGTACTGGCACTTGGGTTTCCTTCCACATTATTCACGATGGGACGAACAAAATATTTCGCACCCACGCTGTCATTTTTATCCAGGCACCATGTTGGCTCAGCCCGACCACGGCGACAAACTAATTGCGTATTTCCACCGGCTTCGCGATATAAATTGAATTCAGTATTGGGATCGTCATAACCCAGCAAGCGCCATGAAATAAAGGCGTCGTTACCTTTACGCTGGGCAAAAACACCGCGCCCTAAACATTCCACTGCACGACCACCAATTGCACCACCTTCACATTCTTGTGACACCTGTGCCACAGAACTGGATGATGTGCTTGACGACTTTGAGCTTGAAATTATTGAACTAGAGGAAATTATTGATGAGCTTGAAGAAATTACAGGAGAACTCGAAC